>NZ_JACAPW010000003.1:40274-70801 GCF_013385495.1 Pseudomonas sp. F8002
AGCCCGCTCCCACATTTTGTTCCGCGTTAACCGGCCTTTTTCAGCGCCTCAACCAACTCATCCTTGCGCATGGTCGAGCGCCCGGGAATGTCCCTGGCACGCGCTTCTTTCAGCAAGCTTTCCTTGGTCTGCGTACCCAGCGAAACCCGGCTGTTACGCGGATGCCCCTCACGGCTGGCAGCAGCCCGCTTGGCCGACTCATGCCGGTCCTGGAACTTCTTCGCCGGCGCCTTGCGCTGGCCTGAACCGCCGGCCTTTTCGCCGCCGCCAGACTGCTTGTTGACGGTGGCCCAGGCCCGCGCCTCGGCTTCTTCTTTCGACAAGCCCTGGTGCTCATAACTCGCTTCGATATGGGCGGCCTTGCGCTTCTGTTCGGTGGTGTATTTGGCTTTGCTTCCACGAGGCATTGCGATACTCCTTCTGGCCCTCATACAAGATACAAGGGCCAGACCAGGCAAGGTGTGTTATTGGCTCGCTTCGCTTTCCAGCTTGCGAGCCGCTTCCACGCCGGACGCGGTGAGCTTGATCGGCAGGTTCAGCGAATGTTCACCGGCATCGTTGCAGGTCACATGGCCTTCCTTGATCCACCCGCGGTCCTGCAAGGTGGCCAAGGCGCTGGCCACCACTTTTTCACCTCGGTAGTTGTCCAGCACTTCTTTGCCCAACCCACTGGGATGAGCGTGGAGCAGACGGGTGAGGACTTCTTTTTCAAGGTTGTGATCGACGTTCATGCATACCTCTTCACTGGGAAATGGTTGGGTGTTCGTCTTTCTTGCGCATTAAGGCGCTGGCTGTTTTGGCGCGCCGGGGATGTTGGAGTCGTCACCCTTGTTGATCGAGGGCGAAGTGGCACCTGGGCCCATTTTGCCGTTGGGCACCGCACCGCTGTTGCGATTGGTGTCGTCGCCCTGGGTGCGTGGGTCCCTGCTGTTGTCGATGATGGCGCCGCCGTTGGTGTCCATGCCGGTACCCATCGAGTCCTTCGACTCCTGGGCGGCCGGGTTGGGCGGGCTGCCGACAGGGTCGGTCGGGCCGGTGCTGGAACCTGTGGAGGCGGCAAAGCTGCTCAGCGAAACAGCAGACAGCAAACCGGTGAGGGCGAGGGCGGCAAATTTGGAAGTCGTCATGATGGTGTCTCCATATGATTAATGTCCTTACCTGATATTGGTCCGCCCCCGTTTGTGATTCGTGCCTCGATACCGACGAACGGTCTTAGGTCGCTTGTAAGATTTTGTGTGACGAGATTCGGCGCCAGATCAACCGCGCCACCGTGATCAGCCAATTGAGCAGCGCCACCGCCAGTACGCTCATCAACAGGGTCGGCATGCCGTATTCGACGATGAGCTTGCCCGCCAGCAACGGGAAACCGAACACCCCGATAAAGTACGCCAGGCTGAACAGCAGCAACGCCTGGGAGGTGGTGCCCGCAGGTGCCTCGTTCGCAGCCAAACCATTGATCACCGAATACGTCAGGCCGTAACCGACGCCCAGGGTGACGGCCGCCAGCAGGTAGCTGTAGTTGCCACTGACCCTGAACCCGAACAGGAAAATCGACACCAGCATCAACCCCGACAACACACACGCCGCCCAATACGGATCACGCTTGACCACGATGCCGGCGATCAGCAGGCGGCTGGTAATCGCCGCACTCATGAAGCCCAGGAAGAACAGCGAATAGTCCAGCCCGTGCAACGCCGCGTAGCTGGTCTGGAAACTCGACAGCCCGCCAAACACGCAACCGCCGAGGCCCACCATGATGATCGCGAACACCGCTTTCGATGACAGCACCTGGCGCGTGGCCGACCAGGAAATCTTCGCCACCGGCGCGGTGTGTTGACTCAGCGCGCGACCCAGTCGCCAGAAAATCAGCACACCCACCAGGCTCGCCAGCGCTGCTATATGAAAGGCCGCCGTCAGCGAAAAATCCAGGGCACTTGCCGCCCGCCCCAGCAGTGGCCCGGAGCCGATTCCGGTCATCATGCTGCCCGACAGCAGGGCGAAATATTTGGCCCGCTGCGCCGGTTCCACCAGCATCGCGACGATGATCGGACCCAGCGTATAGAAGACGCCCCAGCCCAACCCCAACGACAAGCCAAAAAGCATCAAGCCCTCGCCGAACCCCGGCGCCAGCGCAAAGCCCAGGCACGCCACCACCAGCAATACGCCGAGCAGGGCGATCGACCTGGCAGCCCCCAGCAGGTCGGCCAGATGCCCGGAAACCAGCACCGCCACAAAGGTGCTGAGCATCGCCATGGAGATCACGCTGCCCGCGTCGTGTTCGTTGCCGCCGCGCGAATGGATCAGCAGCGACAGCAAGAATGTCGAGCCATAGGACAGGGAAAGAAAATAGCTGGCGAGGCAGAAGAGGGCGAACAGTTTTCCGCCAACCGCAGGTGAGGCGTGCATGGAAGAGCCTTGCGTCTGTTGGATTTATGCCCAACTTTTTACCATGCACGGCCCGAGGGTTTGTTCTGTGGTTAGCGGTGCTTGCGTTAGCCCGCAGCGGAGTATGGCGTGCCGATTTCTTCGATGAACAGGTCCATGAAACCCTTCAACCGCTCATGGCGCGCCAGGGCCATGCGTTGCCCCGTCGGCGTCTGAAATCCGCCCGCCAGATGCAGCAGCTTGGTCTGGAAATGGTCGAGGCAAAAGCGCTTGTCGTCGTACTCGCGGCGCTGTGCCGTTGGGTCTGCCGGGTCATACAGCCCGCTGCCCATGCGCCCGGCGATATAGAACGTGCGGGCCACGCCGATCATGCCGAGGGAGTCCAAACGGTCGGCATCCTGCATAATCTTTGCTTCAAGCGTCACCGGCGTCAGGCCCGCCGAAAAGCTGTGGGTCTCGATGGCGTGGGTCACCGCTGCAATCTTCCCGGGCTGCCACGCCAGCCCCTGCAAAATCTCCCCGGCCTTGCCTGCCGCCAGTTTCGAAGCCTTGGACCGCAACGGCGAATTCTTCTCCACTGCCACGCAGTCGTGCAGCAACACGGCTGCCAGCAGTACCTCGGGATCGCCACCTTCCTCAGCCTGGATCAAGCGCACGTTGTGCCATACCCGCTGCAAATGGGACAGGTCGTGGGCGCCGTCTTCGGAAGGCTCAAGGGCGTGAGGCAATAACGTCGCGGCGAGGTCGGTCAAGGGCGTGAAGGGCATGGGGGTTCTCAAAGGTCGATGGCCTGCAGCTTAGCCGCGATTGAAATTGCACTGCAATCGGTCATTAAAGCGCCTTAGTATGTGTGCTTTATTTCCCTGACAAGGCCTGCCCATGACCATCGAGATTCGCCCCGCCGTGCCCAGCGATGCTGCGCAGATCCTGACCTTCATCACCGAGCTTGCCGACTATGAAAAAGCCCGGCACGAAGTGATCGCCAGCGTGGTGGACATCGAGCGCAGCCTGTTCAGTGAAGGTGCCACCGCCCACGGCCTGATCTGCCTGCGCGACGGTTTGCCGATCGGCTTTGCGGTGTTCTTTTTCAGCTATTCCACGTGGCTGGGCAGCAACTGCCTGTACCTCGAAGACCTGTACATCAACCCCGAGCAACGCGGTGGCGGGGCGGGCAAGAAGTTGCTGCGCCACCTGGCGAAAATCGCCTGTGACAACGGCTGCGGGCGTTTCGAGTGGAGCGTGCTGGACTGGAACGAGCCGGCCATCGCGTTCTACAAATCCATCGGTGCCCAGCCCCAGGAAGAGTGGGTGCGCTACCGCATGGAAGGCGACGCCCTCAGGGATTTCGCACAGGGTTAAGTGTGCATAAAGGACCGGCTTTTAAAGCCGGTTTTTTTATATATTTGCTCACTATATGGGATGATAATTTATATATTGAGATGTTCCGGTTTCTGGGTTTATAGTCTTGCGCATCAGCACTCACTACCAAAAACAAAACAGGTGAAGCGATGCAGGCACAACCGTTGTCGTTACCTCCGGTGCCCGAGCCGACTTACGGCGAGCGACTGAAGAACAAAGTCGTGGTCATCACCGGTGCCGCCCAAGGCATTGGCGAGGCTATCGTCGCCTGCTTCCAGGCTCAGCAGGCGCGCCTGGTGATCGGTGATATCCAGGGCGAGAAGGTCGAGCAAGTTGCCGTCCACTGGCGCGAACGCGGCGCCGAGATCTACGCACAACCTGTCGACATCACTTCCAAGGATCAATGGCGCGCCCTGGTGGACGTAGCTATCGAACGCTTTGGCCGCGTCGATGTGCTGGTCAATTGCGCCGGCGTCAACGTGTTCCGCGACCCGCTGGAAATGACCGACGAAGACTGGCGCCGCTGCTTCGCCATCGACCTCGACGGCGCCTGGTACGGCTGCCGTACCGTGTTGCCGCACATGATCGAGCAAGGCATCGGCAACATCATCAATATCGCCTCCACCCACTCCAGCCACATCATTCCCGGCTGCTTCCCGTACCCGGTGGCCAAGCACGGCCTGCTCGGGCTGACCCGCGCCCTGGGCATCGAATACGCGCCCAAGGGCATCCGCGTAAATGCCATCGCGCCGGGCTATATCGAAACCCAACTCAACGTCGATTACTGGAACGGCTTTGCCGACCCGCACGCCGAGCGCCAGCGTGCCTTCGACCTGCACCCGCCCAAGCGCATCGGCCAGCCGATTGAAGTGGCGATGACGGCACTGTTTCTTGCGACCGATGAGGCGCCCTTTATCAATGCCACCTGCCTGATGATCGATGGTGGGCGGTCGGTGATGTACCACGATTAAAACTTTTCCAAATAACAAGAAGAGGTGGTTCATGCTCAAGAAAACACTAGGCACCCTTGCCCTCACGATGGCGCTCAGCGGCCTGGCCTCTGCCGAAGAAGTAAAGATCGGCTTCCTGGTCAAGCAGGCGGAAGAGCCCTGGTTCCAGACCGAATGGGCCTTCGCTGAAAAAGCCGGCAAGGACCATGGTTTCACCGTGATCAAGATCGCCGTGCCCGACGGCGAGAAAACCCTGTCCGCCATCGATACCCTGGCCGCCAACGGCGCCAAGGGTTTCGTGATCTGCCCGCCGGACGTGTCCCTGGGCCCTGCGATCATGGCCAAGGCCAAGCTGAATAACCTCAAAGTGCTGGCGGTAGACGACCGCTTCGTCGACGCCAAGGGCAAGCCCATGGAAGACGTGCCTTACGTCGGCCTGGACGCCTACAAGATCGGCCAGAAACAAGGCGAGGCCATGGCCACCGAAGCCAAGCATCGCAACTGGGACTGGAAGGATACCTACGCCGTCATCAATACCTTCGACGAGCTGGAAACCGGCAAGAAGCGCACCGACGGTTCGGTAGAAGGCCTCAAGGCCGCCGGCCTGCCGGTTGACCATATCCTGTTCACCGCGCAGAAAACCCTCGACGTGCCGGGCGCCATGGACTCCACCAACTCGGCCCTGGTGAAACTGCCCAGCGGCGCGAAAAACCTGCTGATTGGCGGCATGAACGACAGCACCGTACTGGGCGGCGTACGCGCCACCGAAAGCGCCGGCTTCAAGGCCACAAACGTGATTGGCGTGGGCATCAACGGCACCGACGCCATCGAAGAACTGAAGAAATCCGACACCGGTTTCTACGGCTCGATGCTGCTCAGCCCCGATGCGTCCGGCTATAAAACTGCGACCTCGATGTTCGAGTGGGTGACCAAAGGCACTGAGCCTGCCAAGTTCACCGCACTGGATAACGTGACCCTGATCACCCGCGCCAACTTCAAGGAAGAGTTGAGCAAGATCGGTCTGTGGAAATGAACAGCGCCGCCGCAGAGAGCCTGCGCTTCAACGGCATCGGCAAGGAGTTTCCCGGGGTGAAGGCCCTGGCGCAGATCAGCTTTGAAGCGCGGCCCCATTCGGTGCATGCGCTGATGGGCGAGAACGGCGCGGGCAAGTCGACCTTGCTGAAAATCCTCGGCGGTTTTTATCCGCCCAACAGCGGCAGCTTGCAGTTGGGCGAACGCAGCGTGCGTTTCAAGTCGGCGGCCGACAGCATCGCCAGCGGCATCGCAGTGATTCACCAGGAGCTGCAACTGGTGCCGGAAATGACCGTCGCCGAGAACCTGCTGCTGGGGCATATGCCGTCGCGCTTTGGCGTGGTCAATCGCGGGGCGATGGTGCGCAAGGCACGGGAACTGCTCAAGGGCCTGGCGGATGAAATCGATCCGAACATGCGCCTGGGCAGCCTGTCCCTCGGCCAGCGGCAACTGGTGGAAATCGCCAAGGCCATGTCGCGCAACGCCCATGTGATTGCGTTCGACGAACCCACCAGCAGCCTCTCGGCCCGTGAGATCGAGCGGCTGATGGTGATCATCGCCCGGCTGCGGGATGAAGGCCGGGTGATCCTCTACGTGTCGCACCGCATGGAAGAAGTGTTCCGTATCTGCGATGCGGTGACGGTGTTCAAGGACGGGCGCTTCGTGCGCACGTTCGAGGACATGACGCAGTTGAACGTCGACCAGTTGGTCAACTGCATGGTCGGGCGCGATATCCAGGATATCTACGACTACCGGCCGCGCGAGCACTGCGGTGAAGCGCTGCGAGTCGAGGGTTTGCTCGGGCCGGGGTTGCAGGAACCGGTGAGCCTGCAGGTGAACAAGGGCGAGATTCTCGGGCTGTTCGGCCTGGTGGGGGCCGGGCGCACAGAGTTGTTGCGCCTGCTCGCCGGGCTGTCCCGCAGCACCCAGGGGACCCTGGTGCTGCATGGCCAGGCGCAGACGTTCAAGACACCACGGGATGCGATTGCGGCGGGGGTGTTGCTCTGCCCCGAGGACCGCAAGAAGGAAGGCATCGTGCCCCGCGCAAGCGTTGCAGAGAACATCAATATCAGTGCGCGGCGCGACCATGCGCGCTTCGGCTGGCTGATCCAGGGCGGCTGGGAACGCACCAACGCCCAGCGGCAGATCAGCGCGCTGAACGTGCGCACGCCGTCGGCGGACCAGCCGATTCTGTTCCTGTCGGGCGGTAACCAGCAGAAGGCGATTCTCGGCCGTTGGTTGTCGATGCCGATGAAAGTGTTGCTGCTGGACGAGCCGACCCGCGGCATCGATATCGGTGCCAAGTCGGAGATCTACCAGATCATTCACAACCTGGCGGCCAGTGGCATCGCGGTGATCGTGGTGTCCAGCGACCTGATGGAAGTGATGGGCATCTCCGACCGCATCCTGGTGATGAGCGAAGGCGCCCTGACCGGCGAATTGACCCGCGATCAAGCGGACGAAGCACGGCTGCTGCAACTGGCTCTTCCGCGTACGCGGGACTGAAGAATACGAGGTGGGTATGTCACAGGTAAAAACTGCAAGAAGCTTCTGGCCGGGGTTCAACCAGCGCAAGTTTCTCGATGATTGGGTCATGCTGCTGGCGGCCTTGAGCATCTTTGTGCTCAGCGCCATCTTCATCGACAACTTCCTCTCGCCGCTGAATATGCGTGGCCTGGGGCTGGCGATTTCCACTGTGGGGATTGCGGCCTGCACCATGCTGTTTTGCCTGGCGTCGGGGCACTTCGACTTGTCGGTGGGTTCGGTGATCGCCTGTTCGGGCGTGGTGGCGGGGATCGTGATTCGCGACACCGACAGCGTGTTCTTCGGCGTGTCGGCGGCGTTGGCCATGGGCCTGGTGGTGGGGCTGATCAACGGCATCGTGATCGCCAAGCTGCGGATCAACGCGTTGATCACGACGCTGGCGACGATGCAGATCGTGCGTGGGCTGGCGTATATCTTTTCCAACGGCAAGGCGGTCGGCGTGATGGACGAAAACTTCTTCGTCTTTGGTAACGGCCAGCTGTTTGGCGTGCCGGTGCCAATCGTCATCACCGTGCTGTGCTTTGTGTTTTTTGGCTGGTTGCTGAACTACACCACCTACGGGCGCAACACCATGGCCATCGGCGGCAACCAGGAAGCGGCGCTGTTGGCCGGGGTGAATGTCGATCGCACCAAGATCATCATCTTTGCCGTGCACGGGGTAATCGGGGCGTTGGCCGGGGTGATCCTGGCGTCGCGGATGACCTCGGGGCAACCGATGATTGGCCAGGGGTTCGAGTTGACGGTGATCTCGGCGTGCGTGCTGGGCGGGGTGTCGCTGAGCGGCGGGATCGGGATGATCCGGCATGTGATTGCCGGGGTGCTGATTCTGGCGATCATCGAAAACGCGATGAACCTGAAGAACATCGACACCTTTTACCAATACGTGATTCGCGGCTCGATCCTGTTGCTGGCGGTGATTATCGACCGCATGAAACAGCGATAAAAAGGGCGCCACACGACCAATGTGGGAGCGGGCTTGCTCGCGAAAACGGTGTGTCAGTCAGCGTATGCATTAACTGGAAAACCGCATTCGCGAGCAAGCCCGCTCCCACATTTTGATCTCCTCTGTTTTGCTGGTCCGCATTTGCCATAATGCTCGCCGTTTTCGTACTTCCCAATAGGCCCGATATGCAGGAAAACGCCCAAACTCCCGTCAAAGACGCCGCGCCCACCGGCACTCAAACCCTGCTTCGTGGCCTGGGCGTGGTGCAGGCAGTGGCGGCCGGTGCGCGGGATCTGAAGGAAATCGCCAAGCGCATCGGCACCACCCGCAGCACCACTCACCGCCTGGCCAGTTGCCTGGTGGAAGAACGCTACCTGCGCGTAGTGCCGCAAGTCGGTTATCTGCTGGGTCCCAAATTGATCGAGCTGGGTTTCCAGGCCCGTGAAGAACTGCCTTTGGTCAGCCTGGCAGTGCCGTATCTGGACGAGTTGTCGGCGTTGACCGGCGATACCATCCACCTGGCTATTCGCGAATACGACGACGTGCTGTACCTGCACAAGAACCCTGGCCGCAACGGCCCGGAAATGCGCTCGCGCGTCGGCCATCGCATGCCGCTGGCGCGCACCGGGATCGGCAAGGCGTTGCTGCTGGATGACAGCGTGGAAGAGTGGCAGCGCCTGTATCAGGTCAGCTTGCCGACGGGCGGGAAGAATCTGCAGTGGCCGCAGCACCCCGAACAATCCTGGGCGCAGTTTGAACAGCGCATGCAGGAATACGTGGCGGGCGGTTATGCGTTCGACCTGGAAGACAACGAACCGTCGATCCGTTGTGTCGCGGCACCGGTGCGCGATGCCAGCCGGCGAATCGTCGCCGGCATCAGCATCGCCAGTACCGTGCCCTACATGCCGCTGGAGAAAATGGCCGAGCTGATCCCTGTGATCAAACAGGTCGCAGCACGGCTGTCAGCGGAGTTGGGCGCGAAGGCCTGATCAGGCCGTGATCGTTCCCACGCTCCGCGTGGGAATGCCGCTTCGGACGCTCAGCGTCCAGCACTTGAGCCCTGCGCAACGGTGACGCAGAGCGTCACAGCATGCGTTCCCACGCAGAGCGTGGGAACGATCATGATCAGGCCTTCAAGGTCGCCATGTCGATCACGAAGCGGTACTTCACATCACCGGCAATCATGCGGGTGTAGGCTTCGTTGATCTGGCGGATGTCGAGCATCTCGATGTCGCAGGTGATGCCGTGCTCGGCGCAGAAGTCCAGGACTTCCTGGGTTTCGGCAATCCCACCGATCAACGAACCGGCCAGCACTTTGCGGCCCAGCACCAGCTTGGCAGCGTTGACGGGCGGATCGACCGGCTCGATCAAACCTACCAGGATATGCACGCCGTCAAAGCGCAGTACGTCGAGGTAGGGATTCAAGTCGTGCTGCACCGGAATGGTATCCAGCAGGAAGTCGAAATGCCCGGCAGCGGCTTTCATCTGGGCTTCGTCGGTGGACACGATCACGTGGTCGGCACCCTGGCGACGGCCTTCTTCAGCCTTGCTCGCGGAGCGGGTGAACAGCGTCACTTCCGCGCCCATGGCCTTGGCGAACTTGATGCCCATATGACCCAAACCGCCCATGCCCAGAACGCCAACCTTGTCGCCAGCCTTCACGCCGTAGTGCTTGAGCGGCGAGTAAGTGGTGATGCCGGCGCAGAGAATCGGCGCGGCGCTGGCCAGGTCGAGCTTGGCCGGGATCTTCACCACGAAGTGCTCGCTGACCACGATGCTGTCGGAGTAGCCGCCCATGGTGTTGCTGCCGTCGACCCGGTCTGGCGTGGCGTAGGTCATGGTCGGGCCTTCGAGGCAGTATTGCTCGAGGTCGGCGTGGCAGGCGTCGCAGTGACGGCAGGAGTCGACCATGCAGCCAACACCCACCAGGTCGCCGACTTTATGCGCAGTGACGCTGGCGCCGACGGCGGTGACTTTGCCGACGATCTCGTGGCCCGGCATCAGCGGGTACACGGCGATGCCCCATTCGTTGCGTGCCTGGTGGATGTCGGAGTGGCAGACGCCGCAGTAGAGAATTTCGATCGCCACGTCATCGGCGCGCGGGCTACGGCGTTCGAAGGACATGGGGGCGAGGGGAGTGGTGGCCGATTGAGCGGCATAACCGATGGCGGTGTACATGGAGAAACCTCGCAGGTGCAGTAACAGGTGAGGTGGCGCATTCTCCGCGCCGTGCCTGGGTGCGGCCATGGCGATTGCTCCGAGTCTCATGCCTATTCGTCCGGGAGTGCACCTGGATTGGATCGTTGTGGCGCCAGACCTGCGATGATGGTCTCATCCCCTTTTTCGCGAAGTTTTTGCCATGTTGTTGACCCGTCATGTCGATGCCAATGCCGCGTTGGTTGCCTTGATCGAACCCCTGACACCCCGTGATGGGTTCTCGCCCACGAACCTGCCGGGCGTGCAGGTATTGCGTGCCAGTTGCGATGTGGCGCGGGGCCCGCAGATTTATGAACCGAGCCTGATGATCGTCGCCCAGGGCAGCAAGGTCGCGTACCTGGGCCCGCGTACCCTGGAGTACGGCGCGGGGCATTACCTGATCCAGGCGATGCCGGTGCCGTTCGAATGCGAGACTTTTGCCATGCCGAATGCACCGCTGTTGGGGGTGACGGTGGGCATTGATCGGGTGGTGCTGGGTGAGTTGGTGATGGCGATGGGGATCCAGAGCGGGCCACCGCCAGCGGCGCAGACGTTGGAGTCGATGAGTTCGGTGGTGCTGGACGACGCCATGCGTGGCTGTGTCGAACGCCTGTTGCAGTGCCTGCACGATCCGCTGGAGAGCCGGATCATGGGCCCGGCGCGGGTGCGGGAATTATTGTTCACCGCATTGCGCGGGCCACAGGCGGATGTGCTGCGGGCGCTGGTGGAGCAGCAGGGGCAGTTTTCGCGGGTGGCGACTTCGTTGAATCACCTGCATGCCCATTACGCCGAGCCGCTGAATATCGAGACATTGGCAGGTTATGCGCACATGAGTGCGTCGACCTTCCACGAACACTTCAAGCGCTGCACGCTGTTGTCGCCGGTGCAGTACCTCAAGCGTCTGCGGTTGCTCAAGGCACAGCAGTTGCTGTTGGTGGAGGGCATGGGCGTGGCGCAGGCGGCCCACAGTGTGGGGTACCAGAGCACGTCGCAGTTCAGCCGGGAGTACAAGCGCTACTTCGAGCGTAGCCCCGGGGATGAGCGGGCGGCGTAACTCTCCCGGGCACAATTCGGTCAAAAATGTGGGAGCGGGCTTGCTCGCGAAAGCGGTGGTTCAGCCAAAACATCTGTGACTGATACACCGCTTTCGCGAGCAAGCCCGCTCCCACATTTGACCGAGTCGATGGGTCTTTTTCCGGGCTACAAAAAAGGCCCCCATTTGGGAGCCTTCTGTTCAAGCAGCGGATTTACATATTCGGGTAAGTCGGCCCACCCGCACCTTCCGGCGTCACCCACGTAATGTTCTGCGAAGGGTCCTTGATGTCACAGGTCTTGCAGTGCACGCAGTTCTGGGCGTTGATCTGGAAGCGCTTCTCGCCGTCTTCCTTGGTGATCACTTCATACACGCCGGCCGGGCAGTAGCGCTGCGCCGGTTCATCGTAGAGCGGCAGGTTGGTGCCGATCGGGATGCTCGGGTCTTTCAGCTTCAGGTGGCACGGTTGTTCTTCTTCGTGGTTGGTACCGGAGATGAACACCGAACTCAGCTTGTCGAAGCTCAGCTTGCCGTCGGGTTTCGGGTAGTCGATCTTCTTGCTGTCCTTGGCCAGCTTGAGGCAGGCGTAGTCCGGCTTGGTGTCGTGCAGGGTGAACGGCATTTTGCCGCCGAGGATGTTCTGGTCGAACCAGTTGAAGCCGGCACCAATGATCGGGCCGAACTTGTGCATCGCTGGGCCGAAGTTACGGCTGGCGAACAGTTCTTCGTAGAGCCAGCTGTTCTTGAAGCTGTCGACGTAAGCGGTCAGTTCGTCACCGCCTTCGGATTCGGCGAACAGGCGATCGGCCACGGCGTCAGCGGCGAGCATGCCGGACTTCATCGCGGTGTGGCTGCCTTTGATCTTGGCGAAGTTCAGGGTGCCCAGGTCGCAACCGATCAGTGCGCCGCCCTTGAACACCATTTTCGGCAGCGAGTTCAGGCCGCCTTTGCAGATGGCACGGGCGCCGTAGCTGATGCGTTTGCCGCCTTCCAGGTACTGGGCCAGCACGGGGTGATGCTTGAGGCGCTGGAACTCGTCGAATGGCGACAGGAAGGTGTTGCTGTAGGACAGGTCGACGATCAGGCCGACGACCACCTGGTTGTTTTCCAGGTGATAGAGGAACGAACCGCCGGTGTTCTCGGCGCTCATGATGTCCAGCGGCCAGCCGGCGGTGTGCACCACCAGGCCTGGCTGGTGTTTGGCCGGGTCGATTTCCCAGATTTCCTTCAGGCCGATGCCGTAGTGCTGGGCGTCGGCGTCGCTGTCCAGGTTGAAGCGCTGGATCAGTTGCTTGCCGATGTGGCCACGGCAACCTTCGGCGAACAGCGTGTACTTGCCACGCAGTTCCATGCCCGGGGTGTAGACGCCTTCTTTCGGGTTGCCTTCACGGTCGACGCCCAGGTCACCGGTGATGATCCCGCGCACCACGCCGTTTTCGTCGAACAGCGCTTCCTGGGCGGCGAAGCCCGGGTAGACTTCCACACCCAGGTTCTCGGCCTGCTGGGCGAGCCAGCGGCACAGGTTGCCCAGGGAAATAATGTAGTTGCCTTCGTTGTGCATGGTCTTGGGCACAAAGAAGTCAGGCACCTTGGTGGAAGCTTCGCTGGAGCGCAGTACATAGATGTCATCACGCACAACAGGGGTGTTGAGCGGTGCACCGAGTTCTTTCCAGTCCGGGAACAGTTCGTTCAGAGCACGGGGTTCAAACACGGCACCGGACAGGATATGAGCGCCGACTTCGGAGCCTTTTTCGACCACGCAGACGCTGATTTCCTTACCGGCTTCGGCGGCCTTCTGCTTCAATCGGCAGGCGGCAGACAGGCCTGCCGGGCCAGCGCCGACGATGACCACGTCGAATTCCATGTATTCGCGTTCCACAGGCTATCTCCTACTCAAGGCTCAACGGCTTTTTTTTCTAATGGGTGGAGGTTCGGTGATCCGTCCCACAATGCCTGCATCAATCTCATGCAAGGGCAGGGGACGACCCACCTTTCTCTCTAGGTGGCGCATTATATCTACACCACTCTCAGCGTCCAATACAAACGTTTGTTTGAATTGCCCGCAAGCTAGGTAAATCAAAGCAACGCGGCTTATAACTGACCATTTTGGCGTATTGACCGGAATAGGCGTTCCGGTCAATATACGGTCGGTTTTGCGCATCCCGTAGGCAGACTGTGGGTTTCAAGGCCACCTCGAAAGACAGGCTGAAGGTAAATAAGGGTGACGCGCGAGCCACGATGGCGCGCAGTTTACACGCCACGATAATGAATGACCTCTCAGTCACCACTGACGAACGGTCATCACTCCCGTGAGCAAGGTCCCCCGCCGACGATTGCCGGTGTTTTTGGAGGTGCCCTTGTGTGCCGATGAGCATCAAACCGCCAGGTTCGCCTAGGCGACTTTCTTTTCACCGGAGAGTAACGAGGAATCCATGAAGGTTCTTGTAGCTGTCAAACGCGTTGTCGATTACAACGTGAAAGTTCGCGTCAAGGCGGACAATTCCGGCGTCGACCTCGCTAACGTCAAGATGTCGATGAACCCTTTCTGCGAAATCGCCGTGGAAGAAGCCGTACGCCTGAAAGAGAAAGGCGTTGCGACTGAAATCGTCGTCGTTTCCATCGGTCCGACCACTGCTCAAGAGCAGCTGCGTACCGCCCTGGCGCTGGGTGCCGATCGCGCCATCCTCGTCGAATCCGCTGAAGAGCTGACTTCCCTGGCCGTTGCCAAGTTGTTGAAAGCCGTTGTCGACAAGGAACAGCCATCGCTGGTGATCCTCGGCAAACAAGCCATCGACAGCGACAACAACCAGACTGGCCAGATGCTGGCTGCACTGACCGGTTACGGCCAGGGCACCTTCGCCTCGAAAGTCGAAGTGAGCGGCGACAAGGTTGCCGTGACCCGCGAAATCGACGGCGGCGCGCAGACAGTTTCCCTGAAACTGCCAGCCATCGTCACCACCGACCTGCGTTTGAACGAGCCGCGCTACGCGTCCCTGCCAAACATCATGAAAGCCAAGAAGAAGCCTCTCGAAGTGCTGACTCCGGACGCTTTGGGCGTTTCCACCGCCTCCACCAACAAGACCGTAAAAGTCGAAGCGCCGGCTGCACGCAGCGCGGGCATCAAGGTCAAGTCGGTGGCTGAACTGGTCGAGAAACTGAAAAACGAAGCGAAGGTAATCTAACCATGACTATCTTGGTAATCGCAGAACACGACAACAAGGTCGTGGCTCCGGCCATCCTGAACACTGTTGCCGCCGCCGCCAAAATCGGTGGTGATATCCACGTCCTGGTCGCTGGCCAAAACGTTGGTGCCGTGGCTGAGGCCGCTGCCAAAATCGCTGGCGTGAGCAAAGTACTGGTTGCCGATAACGCAGCCTACGCTCACCAGTTGCCGGAAAACGTTGCGCCGCTGGTAGCAGAGCTGGGCGCTGGCTACAGCCACATCCTGGCTGCCGCCACCTCCAATGGCAAAAACATCCTGCCGCGCGTTGCTGCGCAACTGGACGTTGACCAGATCTCCGAGATCGTTTCGGTAGAAAGCGCCGACACCTTCAAGCGTCCGATCTATGCCGGTAACGCCATCGCTACCGTGCAGTCCACTGCGTCGGTAAAAGTCATCACCGTGCGTGCCACCGGTTTCGACCCGGTTGCTGCTGAGGGTGGTTCGGCTGCGGTTGAAGCTGTGGCTGCTGCTCACGACGCTGGCACTTCCAGCTTTGTTGGCGAAGAGCTGGCCAAGTCCGATCGTCCGGAACTGACCGCTGCCAAGATCGTCGTTTCCGGCGGCCGCGGCATGCAGAACGGTGACAACTTCAAGCACCTGTACGCCCTGGCTGACAAGCTGGGCGCTGCGGTCGGCGCTTCCCGCGCTGCCGTCGACGCCGGTTTTGTACCCAACGACATGCAGGTCGGCCAGACCGGCAAGATCGTTGCGCCACAGCTGTACATCGCCGTCGGTATCTCCGGCGCGATCCAGCACTTGGCCGGTATGAAAGACTCCAAGGTGATCGTTGCGATCAACAAGGACGAAGAAGCACCGATCTTCCAGGTGGCTGATTACGGCCTGGTGGCGGACTTGTTCGAAGCCGTACCCGAGTTGGAGAAGCTGGTCTAATCCAGCCGCTTCACTTATAAAGAGCCCGGTCTTTTGACCGGGCTTTTTTTTGCCCGGTAATTTTTCAACTGGAGAACCCTGCCATGGAATTGCGTCCCTGGACTGTACTGCTGGCCCTGTCACTGCTGCCGACGGTGTCGCTGGCGGCGGGCAAATGTGATCGCCTGGTGATCACCGGCAGCCCGGACGCCCCGCCTTATCTGTGGCGTGATCCCCAGGACCCCACGCACTTGATCGGCGCCACCGCCGACATGCTGCAGCAAGTGGCCAAGGACCTCGGGGTGAAAATCGACCTGCTGTACGGCGGCAAACGTTCCCTGGCGCTGGAAGAAGTGCGCAGCGGGCGCATGGACATCCTCGCCGACGCGCCATTGACCCTCGACGCCCTGGACTCCCTCGACTACATCCACCCGGCATTGGTGCAAACCGATTATCTGGTCTGGACCCGCAAGGATTCCTCCCTGGCCTACAGCCAGGCCAGCGACCTGCAGGGCCACAAGGGCGCGGTGTCGGAAAGGGCGCGCCTGAGCCGCGACTTTGAAACCTTCGCCGGTGAGCAACTGACCCTGCAGCGCCTGCCCAGCCTGACCCCGGCGTTCCAGAAACTGCTATTGGGAGAAGTGGACTACGTGCTCGCCGGACGTTATTCCGGCATGGCCATGGCCCAGACGTTGGGCATGAGCAACGACCTGGTGGCGCGCGAAATCCCCATTGACCAGCCGGGCCTGTACCTGGCCATTTCCCACAACTCCGCCTGCAACGATCCGTGGTTGCGCGGACAGCTCGCCAAAAAGATGACAGAATTGCCCGCGTCCGGTCTGGCGGAAACCGCGCTGCAGAGCAATCTTGAGCGCTGGAAAGCGCAGTTGCAGCAACCCGTCGGCACCCCAACAAAGTAGGGATTTTCAGTGACTATTCGACCTCTTTTCGCGGCCCTCGCCGTTGTAGCTCTGGCGGGATGTGCAGCCGATCCTGCGCCGAATGAACAAATGCGCCTGACCCAGCAAGCCCTGGAACAAGCCAGCGCCGTGGGCGCCGTTGCCAGCGATTCGCCCGAGCTGAAGCTGGCGGAAGACAAGTTCACCCAGGCCCGTGCCGACATGGCCGATGAATCCTACAAGGACGCCCGCATGCAGGCTGAAGAAGCCGAGCTGGACGCCCGCCTGGCGGAAGCGCGGGTGCTGACCCGCAAAAGCCAGGAGCAACTGAACGTGCTCAACACCCGTATCACCCGCCTGCGCAAGCAGTTGCAGTTGGGAGACGCCCAATGAGCCCGTTGATGCGTGGGTTGAGCTGTGTGGTGTTGCTGGGCAGTGCGCTGGGTGGTTGTGCGACCCATCCCGACAGTAACCTCGCCTTGCAACAGGCCAGCACTGACTTCCAGAAGGTCAAGGAAGATTCGAATGTGCTGCGTATCGCCCCCAAGGACGTGATTCGCGCCGGTGAGTCCCTGGCCCGTGCCGACCGTTTCTCCAGCTTCTGGGGCAGCGGCGCCGATGTGGCGCATTACGCCTACCTGAGCCAGCGCTACAGCGCGATTGCCCGGGAACACACCGAGCAGGCACTCAATCAGGAGCGTGGGGTCAAGCTGGAGCTGGAACGCCAGCGCCTGCAACTGGCCCTGCGTGAAGCCAAGCTCTCCAGCGTTCAGCAACAGGGCAAATGGATTGAGGCGCAGATATCCAGCCTGACCACCGTCCAGCCTGATCGCGGGCTGGTGATGACCCTGGGTGACGTGCTGTTCGATACGGGTGATGCAGAGCTGCAAAACTCGGCCAACCGCACCGTGCTCAAAGTGGTGCAGTTCCTGCAACTGAACCCCAAGCGCGTGGTGCGCATCGAGGGTTACACCGACAATACCGGCGGCGAACAGGAAAATATCAAACTGTCCCGGGACCGCGCTCAAGCGGTTGCGGATGTACTGAGCGACCTGGGGATCGACGAAAAACGCATTCAGGTCGAAGGCTACGGCGATCAGTATCCGGTCGAAGCCAACGCGTCTGAGCGGGGCAGGGCGCAGAACCGTCGGGTAGAAATTGTGTTCTCCGACGAAAAAGGCCAGCTGGGCGCTGCTCGCTGAACCTGATTCTCAAGGTGAAAGGTGATTCCTGTGGGAGCTGTCGAGCCCCAGCGAGGCTGCGATAGGATCGCCTCGGTGCACCTGCGAGACCGCAGCGCCTGCATCGCAGCCTCGCTGAAGCTCGACAGCTCCCACATAAGCCCGATCAATGATCGGGTTTTTTATGCCCGCGATTCAGTTCGCAACCCTTACAGTTTTTTCTATCACTGCCGCCCGCGCTCGACTATTGTGGCAACTGTCCCCGTACACTTCTAAACTGTGCCGGTATGTTTCACACAAAAATAAAATACCCGTGAAATCGAGTGCTGCGTCATGACCAATCTGTTGCTCTACCAACGTATCGCCCAGCAGCTGGCTGAGGATATCCGCCGCGGTGTCTATCAACCGGGCGAGCGTGTGCCTTCGGTACGCAAAATGAGCTCCCAGCTCAACGTCAGCCACGCCACCGTGTTGCAAGCCTACGCGAACCTGGAAGACCAGGGTTTGATTCGCGCGCGGCCGCAGTCCGGGTATTACGTGCACCAGACGCCGGCGCTCACTGCGCCCACGCCGGACATCGCCCGGGTCGAGCGTCCAGGGTTGGTCACCCGCAGCAGCATCATTCAACAGGTGTTGGTGGAATCCCGTCGCGAAGGCGTGTTCCCGCTCGGCGCCGCCGTGCCGAGTGTCGACTACCTGCCTGTGCGCGCGCTGCATCAGCAACTGGCCAAGGTCACGCGTTTCCAGAGCCCGCGGGCGTTCAGTTACATGTTCAGCCCGGGTTTCGAGCCGCTGCGGCGCCAGGTGGCGATCCGTATGCGCGATGCCGGGGTGGTGGTCGACCCCTCCGAAGTGGTGATCACCCATGGGTGTGTCGATGCATTGCAGATGTCGCTGCGGGTGCTGACCCGCCCCGGCGACCTGATCGCCGCCGAATCGCCGACCTATTACGGCTTGCTGCAACTGGCCGATCTGCTGGGCCTGAAGGTCATCGAAATCCCCAGCGACCCGGCCACCGGCATGAGCCTGGAAGCCCTGCAACTGGCAGCCAACCAATGGTCGATCAAGGCCCTGGTGCTGACCACGCGCCTGAGCAATCCCCTGGGCGGCACCATGCCCGAAGAGCGGCAGAAACAGTTGCTGCGCCTGGCCTCAGATTTCGATATCCAGGTGGTCGAGGACGATATCTATGGCGAACTGATGTTCGAACTGGGCCGCACCAAGGCCCTGAAAGCCTACGACCGTCTGGACCGGGTCATCTATTGCTCGAGTTTCTCGAAGACCCTGTCACCGGGCATTCGCATTGGCTGGATGATTGCCGGCAAGTACCAGCAGGAAATCCAGCGCCTGCAAATGTTCAGCACCCATTCGGCCTGCAGCGTGACCCAGATGGGCACGGCGGCGTACCTGGAGAATGGCGGTTACGACCGCCACCTGCGCTATATCCGCCAGGAGTACCGCAAGAACCTCAGCGCGTTCCAGCTGGCCGTGCAGCAGTATTTTCCCGAAGGCACCCAGATGACCCGCCCGACCGGCGGTTTTATCCTGTGGGTCAGTTTGCCTGGACGGGTCAATACCCAGGAACTGCACGTGCGCGCCTTGCAGCAGGGCATCAGCATTGCACCGGGGCTGATCTTCAGTAATACGGAACAGTTCAACCACTGTATTCGCCTGAACTGCGGCACCCCGTGGAACCGCGAGGCGGAGCGCGCCTTGATGACCCTCGGGATGCTGGCAAGCCAGTTATGCCAGGAGACTGCGGCGGGTTTTTGAGGCATGGAAAGGGGACACGACGGGTAGCTGGCTAATTACCATGCTTGTCATACCGTCCTCAACAAGCGAGCATATGGCCTTCTGCCGTTAATGCTGCTGGCGATATGACTTATACCTTTCCTGCTGCCCTGCTGATCTGCGTGTTAAGCCTGTGTAACGCTGGCGCTGTCCTGGCGGCTCCCGCCGGTGAAGCGGCACCTGCTGCCAGCTCCCAGCAAACGGTGCCGGCGAAAAAAGCCGCTGCGGCCAAGAAGGCACCGGTCGCGAAGAAAGCCCCCGCAAAGAAAGCAACGCCGGTTAAAAAACGTGCGCCTATCGCCAGCAAGTCAAAGTCGGCCCACGAAGTCGCCAAGACGCCGCTGCCGCCCGCAGAGCTGGATTTGAGCCTGCCGTCGAACATGGTTCGCCACCTGCAACCCCTCGGCACCATGCCGCAGCCGAAGAACGTGCCGCTGCTGCCGCCGATGTTTGCCGAAAAGCCCACTGACAACAGTGCCTTCCAGATCAACGGGCGCCTGCTCAGCAATGAAATGCAGCTGCAACTGCGCAACGAAGAACGCCGCGAAGTAGAAGGCGCAGCGCTGGATTTCCAGTTCAAGCAATAAACCCGACGAGTAAACGTGACGCGCACCCCTGACCTTCTGTCGCAGACTGGTCAGTCACTTTTGTTTTCGGTGAAAAACCCCTGTTAAGCCAATTTAAAACGTCTGTTTAAGGGCGTAGTCTTACGTGGCCATCAACACTTGAGTTGTCGAGGATCTGTTCGTCATGAAATGCCGTGAAGGCTGTGGCGCTTGCTGCATTGCCCCATCCATCAGTTCTCCGTTGCCGGGAATGCCTGCCGGCAAACCGGCGGGCGAACGCTGCCTGCATCTTTCGGTCGAACAACTGTGCCAGTTGTTTGGCCAGCCTGAGCGGCCCGCAGTGTGTAGTTCGTTCCAGGCGGATATCGAGGTCTGCGGCAGTAGCCAGGCAGAAGCGATCAGGTTGATCGGCTGGTGGGAACAGATGACGGCGGCTTAGTGGGCTGTTCAAAGTACTGAACTTCAACAATAAGGAATAAGACCATGGGTTCACTGAAACGAATTGCTGTGTTGTGCGGTTTTACCGCGTTGTTCGCTGCCGCAGCGCATGCTGAAGACTGGCAGACGGCCAAGGATGAAGACGGCATCAAAGTGTCCTTGAGTGAAATTGCCGGTTCCAAGTACAAGGCTTATCGCGGTGTGACGACCATCAAGGCGCCGCTGGCCAAGATCCAGGCGCTGCAGGAAGACGTGGCGGGGGCCTGCTCCTGGATCCACGAATGCAAGTCGCAGAAACTGCTCAAGCAGGAAGGCGACAAGAGCTGGACCTACACCCAGTTCAAGGCACCGTTCCCGGTGACCGATCGTGACTCGATCCTGGAAATCACCACCACCAAGGCTGCCGACGGCACCGTCACCCGCAAGCTGTTGGAAGTGCCGACCTACCAGCCAGAAGTCAAAGGCTATGTGCGCGTAGCCCAGGTCGATGGTTACTGGAAGCTGGTGCCTAAAGGCGACAACCTGACCGAAGTGACCTACCAGGTGCACACCGAGCCAGGTGGCAGCGTGCCGTCTTGGTTGGCCAACAAGTTTGTGGTGGACGCACCGTTCAACACCTTGAAAGCCCTGAAAGAACACGCTGAAAAATAACTGCAGTTGATCAGGTGCCTCCTGCCTTGAGTGGAACGATTTCCAGGCCCTCAAGGTCCAGATAGATGTAAGCCCACCCATGGGTTTTATCGAGGAGGCTCTGATGCCAAAGTGGAACGTTTCCTTCACCAATGATCATGGTGAGTCGGTAGTCGAGCAATTCGAGTGCGAGCAGAAACCCACGCTTGAAGAAGCCGCGCGCCTGGTTCGCGCCCGCGTATCACCGGTGCTGGAGGAACTGGATCTCAACGATCTGGAGGGGCGTATCGCCGAACCCACGGTCAAGATTCTGAAAGATCAAAACAGCATCAAAGACCTCAACGTCGAACCCGCCGCCTGAACATTCCCTGTACGCCTTTAAACAGACTCTGGTGGAGGTGATAGCTTCGCGCTACTCTGCAATGGAGATCAGCGAATGAATCGCTAAGGTCTGGTCTTGTCAGCTACATGCTTGTCTCCCAGCGGCGACGTCACTGCCGTAACACCCGCGCCCTTGCAGCGCGGGCCTTGGGAAGCACGGAAAGTCTATCCATCGGTTTGAGGAGGACGTTTCATGAGCACAGCCTATCAAGAAGACATCAGCACCAATGTGTTGCGCCGCATGAAAGAGGGCGGCTTTGACTTCTCGCGTTTCCACCCCATCGAGTTCTACGCCATTTTCCCGGATGAGGAACGTGCGCGGCGGGCTGCGGGTCGGTTTCGTGGGGAATCCCTGAATGCCCAGGTCAGCGCGCGGGATGACGGCGCCTGGTACCTGGAATTGAGCAAAATCATGTTCGCCACCTACGACGGCATAGGAGACTTCGAGCAGGACTTTGAGGCGGTGGTCGAGCCTTTGGGCGGGATCATCGAGGGATGGGGCGTGAAACAGGAGGTGCGTGGGTTACCCATGTAGCGGCATGAGCAATAACACAGCGTATCGGCTGACCTTTGGGTCGGCCGTTTTTGTTTCTGGCGCGGGAAAAATCCTGCGCAAAAAAAAGCCACCCGAGCAGGGTGGCCAAAGGGAAGATCGCAAAGGAGGAGAGCGATTCGGTACAAGCGGTAATGCGCAATGGATGAAGCTGTAGGACGCGTCCTGTTCAGCTGATGGAGGTGATTATCCGCGGGGTTTGCCGGGCAGTGAAATCAACTCTGACTATGCTGGTGATAGTCATGGCCTGCATTGCAATGAGGCGCCGCCCATGACAGCGGGCATTTGCTGCACCGGGACGGTGCGATGAGACCTGCGTCTATATCCAACTGATTGATACTTAAGTGTTTATGCCGCTGGCACGGGCCTTGCGATGGTTCTGGCGTCCGGGTGACAAGGAGTACGGCATGATCCGCACTTATTATGATGAGATGTACGACGGGGCAGGGCAGGTGCGCCCCCATTACCGCGAATTCGCCCGCTGGTTGGCCGACACGCCGGCCGAACTGCTGGCCCAGCGCCGGCGCGAAGCCGATTTGCTGTTTCACCGGGCCGGTATCACCTTCACCTTGTATGGCGATGAGCAAGGTACCGAGCGCCTGATCCCCTTCGACACGATCCCCCGCAGCATCCCGGCCAGTGAATGGCGGATCGTCGAGCGCGGCTGCATCCAGCGGGTCAAGGCGCTGAACATGTTTCTCGCCGACCTCTACCACGAACAACGCATTATCAAGGCTGGGATCATCCCCGCCGAGCAAGTCCTGGCCAACGAGCAGTACCAGTTGGCGATGCAGGGCCTGGACCTGCATCGGGATATCTATTCCCACATCTCAGGTGTCGACCTCGTACGCGATGGCGACGGCACTTACTACGTCCTCGAAGACAATCTGCGTACCCCCAGCGGCGTGAGCTACATGCTCGAAGACCGCAAGATGATGATGCGCCTGTTCCCCGAACTGTTCGCGGCCCAGCGCATTGCGCCCATCGACCACTATCCCAACCTGTTGCTCGACACCCTGAAAAGCTCCAGCCCGCTGGACAATCCCAGTGTGGTGGTGTTGACGCCTGGGCGTTTCAACAGTGCGTTCTTCGAGCATGCATTCCTGGCCCGGGAAATGGGCGTGGAACTGGTGGAAGGTGCCGATCTGTTTGTACGCGATGACCGCGTGTTCATGCGCACCACCGACGGCCCCAAGGCGGTGGATGTGATCTACCGTCGCCTCGACGACGCGTTCCTCGACCCGCTGGCCTTCAACCCGGACTCCATGCTCGGCGTACCGGGCCTGCTGGCGGCGTATCGCTCGGGCAACGTGGTGTTGGCCAATGCCATCGGCACCGGGGTGGCGGATGACAAGTCGGTGTACCCCTTCGTCACCGAGATGATCCGTTTTTACCTGGATGAAGAACCGATCCTGAAGAATGTTCCGACGTTCCAGTGCCGTAATCCCAGTGAACTGTCCCACGTACTGGCCAACCTTCCGCAACTGGTGGTGAAGGAAACCCAGGGCTCCGGTGGCTATGGCATGTTGGTCGGCCCGGCCGCCTCGGCGGCGGAAATCGAAGCCTTCCGTGCACGCATCAAGGCCAAGCCCCACGCCTATATCGCGCAGCCAACGCTGTGCCTGTCGACATGCCCGACCTTCGTCGAAAACGGCATCGCGCCACGGCACATCGACCTGCGCCCGTTTGTGCTGCAAGGCAAGGAAACCCGTGTGGTCCCCGGCGGCCTGACTCGTGTGGCGCTGCGGGAAGGCTCGTTGGTGGTCAACTCGTCCCAGGGCGGCGGCACCAAAGACACCTGGGTGGTCGAGGATTGAAATATGTTGAGTAGAACTGCCTCGGATTTGTATTGGATGTCACGCTACCTGGAGCGCGCGGAAAACCTCGCGCGGATGCTCGATGTCAGTTATTCGCTGTCGCTGATGCCCCAGGACGGGCGCGGCGATGGTCTGCATGAACTGGCGATGCCGCTGCTGATCACCGGCACCCTCGACGATTACCGCGAGCGCCACGGTGAGTTGCACGCCGAACGCCTGCTGCACTTCTTCGCCCTGGATGCGGCGAACCCGGCCAGCATCTACAGCTGCCTCGGCGCTGCACGCGCCAGTGCCCATGCCGTGCGTGGGCGAATCACCGCCGACATGTGGGAAAACATCAACGCCACCTGGCTGGAGATTCGCGACATCGCCCAGCAAGGCCTGAGTCGCTACGGCATGAGCCGGTTCTGCGAGTGGGTCAAGGAGCGGTCCCACCTGTTCCGTGGCGCCACCTACGGCACCATCATGCGTAACGACGCCTTTCGTTTTATTCGCCTGGGCACCTTTATCGAGCGCGCCGACAACACCCTGCGCTTGCTCGACGCCCGCTATGAAATGGCCGGCGACCAGGCCGAAGCGGTCACCGATGGTACCGCCCATGCCTACTATCAATGGAGTGCGTTGTTGCGGGCGTTGTCGTCGTTCGAGGCCTACACCGAAATCTACCGTGATGCCCCCGGCGCCCGACAAGTCGCCGAGCTGTTGCTGCTGCGCGCCGACGTGCCGCGGTCGCTGCGGGCCTGCAGTGAAGAGATCGACCAGATCCTTGGCAGCCTGCCCGGCATCAACGGTCGCCCGGCCCAACGCCTGGCAGCGGAAATGGACGCACGCCTGCGCTATACCGCCATCGACGAAATTCTCGAGGAAGGCCTGCACGCTTGGCTGACCGATTTCATCCCGCTCGTGCGCGAGCTGGGCGATGCTATTTACAGTTCCTACCTGGAGGCGGCATGAGACTTTCCATCAGCCACGAAACCACCTACCACTACGAAGACCAGGTGCGTGCCAGCATCCAGTACCTGCGGCTCACGCCCCACGACAGCGAGCGCCAGCATGTCCTCAGTTGGCAGTTGGACTTGCCCCGGCCGGTACGGGCGCAACTGGACCCGTTCGGCAACATCCTGCACGTATTGACCCTGGACGAGCCCCATGAAGCCATCATCATTGGCGCCCGTGGCCAGGTGGATATCGACGAATTGCGTGAAGCCGAGCATGAAAGCCAGTCGGCCTTCCCGTTCCTTCGCTGCACTCGGTTGACCGAGCCGGACGAGGCCCTGCGCAGCTTTGCCGAAAAGCATTGCCATCAACGCCGCGACCGCAGCGCATTGATCGACCTGATGCACGCGCTGAACCAGTACATGACCTATTCGCCCGGCTCTACCGAAGTCGACACCTGTGCGGCCAAGGCGTTTGCCGGGCGTGCCGGGGTGTGCCAGGACCACACCCACGCCTTCCTCGCCTGTGCCCGCAGCCTGGGGATTCCGGCGCGTTATGTGTCGGGGTATTTGTACAGCGAAGACTGCGAGCACCTCGCCAGCCATGCCTGGGCTGAAGCGTGGCTGGATGACGCCTGGTACAGTTTTGACGTGACCAATCAACTGGCGCGGCCGGAGCGGCATTTGAAGCTGGCGGTGGGCCTGGATTACCTGGACGCCTGCCCGGTACGAGGCATGCGTCGTGGGGGAGGGCATGAGCAAATGCATGCCAAGGTATTTGTAGCGCCGACACCGGTGATTTCGGTGCAGCAGCAGTAGGAATCCGGGAGAGAGAGGGAGCTTTGTGTAACAGGAAATCTCTCTGTGCCAGGAAAGCTTTTTGTGGAGAGGGAGCAAGCTCCCTCGCCACAGGTTTACCCGAGCCTTAAGGCTGCTTTCTGCCCGCCATATGCTTCAAATACCCCACCAGCAGATCCAGGTCCGCATCCGGCAGCACGCTGGTGGCAAACGCTGGCATCTTCGCCTGTGGCCAGTGCCGCATGCTTTGCGGATCGCGGATGTAGCGCTTGAGGAAATCCCCGGCAAAATATTCAGTGGGGTTGTAAGGAATATTCAGGTCCGGCCCCACCTGCGCATCGCCGGCCCCGTTCAGGCGATGACATGCCAGGCAGTTCTTCTGGAACAGTGCGAACCCCTGATTCACCGGGTCATTCGCCGCCAGTTTCGGATCCGGCAACAACGCCGGGAAGCGCTCCGCCACCGTCTTCAACTGCTTGATCCCGGAAATCTGAAACGGCCACTGCTCAGGGCTGATATGCCCGGCTTGTGGATCGGTCCACACCAGATAAAACGGCCCGGCACTGGGCTTGCCGTCTGCCAGTGGTGGCCACGGATGCGCCGGATCTTCCACCGCCAGCCAGGCCCGCGCGCCGCTTTTTGATAGCAGCGGTGCCGCCGTCAGTTCCGCGGCAAAGCCGTCGAGGGCCACTGCCTGCAGATGGTTTTCCGGCGTGATGCCCGGCAACAGCGCTGCCAACGGCACTGCGCGATAGGTCATATTGCGCTTGTAGGAAACGTCATCAACGATCTGCACCGTCTGCACATCCGGACGCTTGAGCAGTTCGGTGGTTTCCCAGGTTTTGCTGGCGTGATCCAGCTCGACGGTCAATTTCGCGGCGTGCGCCGGCAAGGCCAGCAGCAGGATCAGGAGGACGATGATCTGTTTCAAGGAAGGGCCACATATCGGAAAAGGCGGTGGAACTCACGATACCGCAAAATCACAAAATCTCGGCGCGCAAAACGGCAGCCCCTGACGGGATCGCTATACGCAATATCCCGAAAGGCGCTGCCAAAGGC
Organism: Pseudomonas sp. F8002; assembly: GCF_013385495.1. NCBI lineage: Bacteria > Pseudomonadati > Pseudomonadota > Gammaproteobacteria > Pseudomonadales > Pseudomonadaceae > Pseudomonas > Pseudomonas sp. F8002. The sequence goes on from NZ_JACAPW010000003.1 coordinate 66,859, forward strand.
TGCGATCCTGGCGCTGTGTCTGCGCAGAATGTGGGGTGTGAGAGGTCACCCAATGACCTTGGTGAGGTTGGGCAAGATCAGAATCAGGGTGGTGGCGAACAGAATAAGTCCCGCCTGACGTACTTTCGAATGCTTGAACATGGCTGACTGCCTTTTGTTGTTATTCCTGAGCGTCAAATGCGTGCCGGTCGATTCAACTATGACGGTGCTACATGACTCTTTTCTTACAGTTCCTACAGGTGCTCCAGCAAAACCCGGCAGCAACCTTTAACTTCTCTTACAGATTCAACCTTAGAGCCCTCGTTCTATATGGCTTAGATCCATTTCGTCTCATCACCTGAAGAAAACTTATTAAAAAGGCATGAGGCCAATTGCCAGCCAGACGCCAGCCCTACGGCTAGACAGCTAAAACGATTAATCAGCCGATTCCCGTAGCCTCCTACCGTTCGTCTGAGCGTGAGCGTCAAGGTCAATGAGCGGTTCGGTCATTGAATCCGGCGCCCTGGCGCCTAAGGTAAGGGCACGATTCGTTGCATAGTGATTCGAGGACGTCATGACCCAAGCTTTGATCTTTGATGCGATACGCACACCCCGGGGCAAAGGCAAGGCGGATGGCGCCCTGCACAGCGTCAAGCCGGTGAACCTGGTGGCCGGTTTGCTGACGGCACTGCAACAGCGCACCGACCTCGACACCCGGCAAGTGGATGACATCGTCCTGGGCTGTGTCACACCGATTGGCGACCAGGGCGCCGACATCGCCAAGACCGCCGCGTTGGTGGCGGACTGGGATATCAGCGTCGCCGGTGTGCAGATCAACCGGTTTTGCGCCTCGGGCCTGGAAGCCGTGAACCTCGGCGCGATGAAAGTACGCTCCGGCTTTGAAGACCTCGTGGTGGTGGGCGGCGTCGAGTCCATGTCCCGAGTGCCCATGGGCAGTGACGGCGGCGCCTGGGTGCTCGACCCGCAAACCAATATGCACAGCCACTTCACCCCGCAAGGCATCGGTGCCGACCTGATCGCCACCCTGGAAGGCTTCACCCGCCAGGACGTCGACGCCTTTGCCCTGCACTCACAGCAGAAAGCGGCGCGGGCCAGATCAGACGGTTCCTTCAACAAGTCGCTGATCGCCGTGCAGGACCAAAATGGCATTGTGCTGCTGGATCATGACGAATTCATCCGTGCCGACTCCACCCTCGAAGGCCTGGGCAAACTCAAGCCCAGCTTCGAAATGATGGGCCAGATGGGCTTCGACGCCACGGCGTTGCGGGTCTACAGCCACGTCGAACGCATCAATCACGTGCACACACCGGGCAACAGTTCCGGGATTGTCGATGGCGCGGCGCTGATGCTGATCGGTTCTGAAGCAAAAGGTCGCGAACTCGGCCTGCAACCCCGGGCGCGTATCGTCGCCACGGCGGTCACCAGCACTGACCCCACCATCATGCTCACCGGCCCCGCACCGGCCACCCGCAAGGCCCTGGCCAAGGCTGGCCTTCGGGTTGAAGACATCGACCTGTTCGAGGTTAACGAGGCGTTCGCGTCGGTGGTGCTCAAGTTCATCAAGGACATGGGCATCGACGCCGCCCGGGTCAACGTCAACGGCGGCTCCATCGCCATGGGGCATCCGCTGGGCGCCACCGGCTGCGCGATTCTCGGCACCTTGCTCGACGAACTGGAGGTGCGCCAGCAGCGGTATGGCCTGGCCACCCTGTGTGTCGGCGGCGGCATGGGTATCGCCACTATCATCGAACGCCTCTGAGCCTAAGGAATCAGTCATGACCGATGCCATTCGTTACGAAAAGGGCCAGGACCAGATTGTGGTGCTGACCATCGACATGCCCGGCCAGAGCGCCAACACCATGAACGGGGTGTACCGCGAGGCCATGGCGGCCACCGTCGCCCGCCTGGACGCCGAGAAGGATTCGATTGCGGGCGTGATCATCACCTCGGCCAAGAAGACCTTCTTTGCCGGCGGCGACCTTAATGAACTGATCAAGGTCGACAAGCCCCACGCCAAGGATTTCTACGACAGCGTGCTGGTGCTGAAGGCGCAACTGCGCACCCTGGAAACCCTCGGCAAACCGGTAGTGGCCGCGATCAACGGCGCCGCGCTGGGCGGTGGCTGGGAGATCTGCCTGGCGTGCCAGCACCGTGTGGCGCTGGACCACAAGTTGGTACAGATCGGCCTGCCGGAAGTCACCCTCGGGCTTTTGCCGGGTGGCGGCGGTGTGGTGCGCATGGTGCGGATGCTGGGCCTGGAAAAAGCCTTGCCCTACTTGCTGGAAGGCAAAAAGATTACGCCGCAGCAGGCGCTGCAAGCCGGGTTGATTGATGAGCTGGCGGCAGACCGTGACGAGCTGCTGGCCAAGTCCCGGGCGTGGATTCTGGCCAACCCCGAGGCGACACAGCGTTGGGACATCAAGGGTTATCAGATCCCTGGCGGCACGCCGTCCAACCCAAAAGTCGCGCAAATGCTCGCCATTGCGCCATCGATCCTGCGCGCCAAAACCAACGGCTGCTTCCCGGCCCCGGAGAAAATCCTCTGCGCCGCCGTGGAAGGTGCCCAGGTGGATTTCGACACCGCGCACTTGATCGAGACCCGCTACTTCACCGAGCTGGTCACCGGGCAAGTGGCGAAAAACATGATTGGCACCTTCTGGTTCCAGCTCAATGAAATCAATGCCGGCAGTTCGCGGCCCAAGGGCTTTGCGCCGTATGTGACACGCAAGGTCGGCGTGCTCGGCGCCGGGATGATGGGCGCGGGCATTGCCTACGTCAGCGCCTCGGCGGGCATTGAGGTGGTGCTCAAGGACGTCAGCCAGGCGGCGGCAGAGAAGGGCAAGGCCCACTCGGCCACGTTGCTGGACAAGAAGGTCGGGCGTGGGCAATTGACCGCCGAACAGCGGGAAACCATCCTCGCGCGGATTGTTCCTACCGAATCCGATGCTGATCTTGCCGGCTGCGACCTGATCATCGAAGCCGTCTTCGAGGATCGGGAACTCAAGGCCAAGGTCTCGGCGGCCGCGCAAAACGTGGTGGGTGCCGAAGCGGTGATCGCCTCCAACACCTCCACTTTGCCCATCAGCGGGTTAGCCACCGCCGTTCCAGACCAGGGCAAGTTTATCGGCCTGCACTTCTTCAGCCCGGTGGAAAAAATGCCCCTGGTGGAAATCATCAAGGGCGCCCGCACCAGCGACGAAACCCTGGCGCGGGGGTTCGACTTCGTACTGCAAATCAAGAAAACCCCGATCGTGGTCAACGACAGCCGCGGCTTCTTCACTTCAAGGGTGTTCGGCACCTTCACCAATGAAGGTATCGCCATGCTCGGCGAAGGCGTGGCCGCACCGATGATCGAGACCGAGGCGCGCAAGGCCGGGATGCCGGTGGGGCCGCTGGCGGTCTCTGACGAAGTTTCCCTCAGCCTGATGAGCCATATCCGTCAACAGACGGCCAAGGACCTACAGGCCGAGGGCAAGCCGTTACCGCAGCACCCGGCGTTTGCCGTGATCGACCTGTTGCTCATTGAATACAAGCGCCCGGGCAAGGCGGCGGGTGGCGGTTTCTACGAGTACCCGGCGGGCGGGCAGAAACACCTGTGGCCGGAGCTGAAAAGCCGCTTCGAAAAGCCCGGCCAACAGATCTCGCCGCAAGACGTGCGCGACCGTTTGCTGTTCATCCAGGCCATCGAAACCGTGCGCTGTGTGGAGGAGGGCGTGTTGATGTCGACGGCGGATGCCAACGTCGGCTCGATCTTCGGTATCGGTTTTGCCGCCTGGAGCGGCGGGGCGCTGCAATTCATCAACCAGTACGGCCTGAACGATTTCGTCGCCCGCGCCCGATACCTGGCCGAGCAATATGGCGAGCGCTTCACGCCGCCGGCGCTGCTGTTGGAGAAAGCTGCACAGGGTGAAGCGTATCGGTGATCGAAATGTGGGAGCGGGCT
>NZ_JACAPW010000003.1:70845-129406 GCF_013385495.1 Pseudomonas sp. F8002
GGGCTTGCCTTGGAAGGGTATTTCAAGGCAGGCTCTGGGGGTGTTCATTATTCCCATCGCCGTGTCAGGTATTTTTTATGTCGTTACGCGTGTGCATCCTGGAAACCGATATCCTGCGTCCTGGGCTGATCGATCAGTACCAAGGGTACGGGCAGATGTTCAAGCGCCTGTTCTCCAAACAGCCGATTGCCGCCGAGTTCGTCATCTATAACGTGGTGCAGGGTGAATACCCGGCGGATGAAGAAGTGTTCGACGCGTACCTGGTGACGGGCAGCAAGGCCGACTCCTTTGGCACCGATCCGTGGATCCAGACCCTCAAGACCTACCTGCTGGACCGCCATGCCCGCGGCGACAAGCTGATCGGCATCTGCTTCGGCCACCAGTTGCTGGCGCTGCTGTTGGGTGGCAAGACTGAGCGGGCGACCAAGGGCTGGGGCATGGGCATCCATGACTACAATCTGAACGCCAAGGCACCGTGGATGAGCCCGGTGGTGGAAGAACTGACGCTGTTGATCAGCCACCAGGACCAGGTCACCACCTTGCCGGAAAACGCCACAGTGATCGCCTCCAGCGAGTTCTGCCCGTTTGCGGCGTACCACATTGAAGACCAGGTGTTGTGCTTCCAGGGCCACCCGGAATTTATCCACGACTATTCCCGCGAGTTGCTGGAGATTCTTCAGACAACGCTGGGGGAGAAGGTCTACACCAACGGTGTGGCCAGCCTGGAGCGAGACCATCACGGCGTCACCGTGGCGGAATGGATGATGCGGTTTGTGGCGCACAAACCAAAAGCGGACGTGGCCTAACTATTCGGGTTGATTGACGAGCTTTTTGTGGCGAGGGAGCTTGCTCCCGTTCGGCTGCGCAGCAGTCGCAAGCCTTGGGGGCGCTTCGCACCCCAGCGGGAGCAAGCTCCCTCGCCACAACAGCAGTTTTCCTACAGCCAGCCTGAACGCTTGAAGCTGGCCCACAAACTTGTACACCCCACCGCAATAAACCCCAGCACCGCAAAATAGCCGTAGTGCCACTGCAGCTCCGGCATGTTCTGGAAGTTCATCCCGTAAATCCCGGCCACCGCCGTCGGGAACGCCAGAATCGCTGCCCACGCGGCAAACTTGCGTTGCACCACGCTTTGGCGCGAGGCTTCCAGCAACACCCCAATCTCGATGGTCTGGCTGGCGATATCCCGCAAGGTGGTCAGGTCTTCCATCTGCCGGGTGACGTGAATCTGCACATCGCGAAAGTACGGGCGCATGTTCTTGTCGATAAACGGGAAGCTCAGTTTCTGCAATTCCTGACTGATCTCCACCATCGGTGCCACATAGCGCTTCAGTCGCAGCACATCGCGGCGCAGGCCGTGGAGCTTCTGGATATCCGCTTCACTCAGGGAGTTGCACAACACGTTGCGCTCCAGCTCATCGACCTCGGCATGAATCGCCTCGCTCACTGGCTGGTAGTTCTCGGTAACAAAATCCAGCAGCGCATAGAGTACGAAATCTTCCCCATGCTCCAGCAACAGCGGCCGCGCCTCACAGCGCTGGCGCACATAGCCGTAGGACGCCGAATGGCCGTTGCGGGCGGTGATTATGTAGCCGTTGCCGGCAAAGATATGGGTTTCGATAAACTCCAGCTTGCCGTTATCGCGCACCGGTGAGTAGGTCACGATAAACAGCGCGTCGCCGAAGGTTTCAAGCTTGGGCCGGCTGTGTTTTTCCAGGGCGTCTTCGATGGCCAGTTCGTGCAGGTTGAACTGGCGCTGCAGGTTGGCCAGTTCCAGCGCGCTGGGCTCCTCCAGGCCGATCCACACAAAGTGGTCAGGCTTGGCGGCCCACGCGGCGCCTTCGTCGAGGGTGATATCGGTGACTTTCTTTCCGGCGCTATAGACGGCGGCCGCAACAACTCTACCCATAGTGCTGATCGCTTCTTCTTGAATGGCAGATGACAACTGTCAGGCAGCTTAGCTGCCCTGCCCAATCAGAGTCAGCAAATTCGGCGGGGTTCAGCCGTGATTGCAGGCGTGGTTTGCAGCTCGCGGTCCATCGCCTCGATGCAGTCGCGCATTTGCTCGCGGCAGGTCTGCATTAACAGCGGCATGTCATCCATCGTCAGCCCCTTCGTAGGAATCGGCGGCAACGAGCGAATCAGAATATCGCCACTGTTCCAGCTATTGAGCTTCATCTGCTTCACATAGGTGCTGACACACACCTGCACAATCGGCACACCTGCGGCGATCGCCATCTGGAACGCGCCTTTCTTGAACGGCAGCAGGGTTTCACCGAAGTTGCGCGTGCCTTCCGGGAACACCCAGATCGAGGTGTCGGCATGCGCCAAGGTGTGGGTGGTGGTCAGCATCGAACGCCGCGCCTTGTGCGCATTGCCCCGGTCGATCAACACATTGCCCGCCAGCCAGAACAACTGTCCGAACAACGGCACCCACTTCAGGCTCTTCTTGCCGATACACACCGTGCGGTACGGCACCACGGTGCCGAACACAAACAGGTCGTAGTTGGATTGATGGTTGGCGATGATCACGCAACTGCTGGGCTTGTGACGCAGCGAGTCGACATCGGCCTTCACTCGCAGGCGCAATAGCCACATCGCCGGCACCGCATACAGGCGCGCGCAGTAACGGCTGTTGTCCGGATTGAACGGCCGACAGATCCCCAGTAGCACGCCCAGCACGCCCGCAATCATAAAATGCAGGCCCATCAACAACATGCGTAACAAAAAAAGCATCGACACAGCCCATCGGGACAAAAGGTGGCGCAGTGTACGGATGTGCACTGTATTCGGCAATTGCCCCTATAGAGTCAGGAGATAGGCGATGTTTAAGCGCATGTTTCAACATGCTGTGACAGACACTGTTTAGAGCGGTTGTAGGCAATCCGGAATTCTTTGTAAGAAAAAGCCCGACTCAAGGTCGGGCTTCGATTCAGCAGGCGTAGGTTTGATTAACCCAAGTGCCCCTGATCCTGAATGATCGCGTCATCCAGGGCTTCCAGCAGCGCCTTACGTACCTTCAGCTTGGTGTGCTTGTGGGCGTTCATATTGATCTTCTTCAACTGGCGAGCCGCTTCCAGTGCGGCTGCCTGCAACTCTTCCGGCGCCACCACCTTGTCCAGGAACCCGGCGCCCAATGCGTCCTGCGGGTTAAACATCTCGGCATTGATCACCGATCGGTGGAAGGCCGACTTGCGCAGACGATCCCGCGCCAGCTCGATCCCGGCGTGGTGCATGGTCATGCCGATCATCACTTCATTCAGACCAATGCTGAACGGTCCGTCTACACCGATCCGGTAATCCGCCGACAACAGCAGGAATGCCCCCTTGGCCACCGCGTGCCCGGGGCACGCCACGATCACCGGGAACGGGTGCGACAACAGGCGGCGGGCGAGGGTGGAGCCCGACGTCACCAGGCTTACCGCTTCTTTAGGGCCGGCGGTCATCACCTTCAAATCATAGCCACCGGACAAAATCCCCGGCGTGCCCGTGATGATCACCACCGCCCGATCCTTCTCGGCCTGATCCAGCGCTTGATTAAACGCACTGACCACTGCCGGCGAAATGGCATTCACCTTGCCGTTGCTCAGGGTCAGGGTCGCGATACCGTCTTCGAGGTGGTAGGCAATCAACTCACTCATGACGCGATTCCTTGTAATGCTTGTAATAGAAGGACAGACGGCAGACGTTACCCACCGCGCCCGCCCTGGTAAAGCGCCATGACTGACTACCCAGTCAGACTTTTCCCCCATGCCCACCCGCAGGCGGCCTTCGGCAAGGCGCAGCAGCTACTATAGACAAGCGCCGCGAGTGCCCGAGAATGGCAGAATCGCCGTGGTGTGCGTGGCGCCGCAGAGGGCTGGAACGGCATAACCGCCTAAGCGCATGAAAATTCTGAAAAAAACCTTTGCCATCGGAAAAGCTTTCGACTACATTAGCGCGCCTCGACAGACTGAATCAGTTTGACGAGATACGGTGAAGTGTCCGAGTGGCTTAAGGAGCACGCCTGGAAAGTGTGTATACAAGAAATTGTATCGAGAGTTCGAATCTCTCCTTCACCGCCAAATTCGATGTAAACAAAACCCCTGGTTTCGAGAGAAGTCAGGGGTTTTGTGGTTTCTGGGGTTTGAATACAGGGTTGTGCTAGAGAAAAATTTTCTCTAGCATCTGTCCCCATGGCTACCCTTCACAGTGAACGAAACTGGAAAATAAAAATCTATCCCGACGACCACGCGCCGCCGCACTTTCACGTGCAAACGCCGGACGGAGAGTCGTTGGTTCAGATAGAAGGGCTGGTGGTTCTCGGCAAAGGTGCCGAAACCAAGGCCTTGAAAGCTGCCCTGCTTTGGGCAAAAGTCCATACCACTGATCTTTGGCGCGTATGGAATGAACAAAACCGGAGGAACTGACTTATGACCAGCAAGCTTCGCATCTCTGCTGTGCAACCAGTTGCCGGCAAGCATGCCATCGAAATTGAGTGGAATAACGGTAAGCGGCACACCGTTGATCTCACTGATCACATAAATACCTTCCCGATTCTAAAACCCCTTCAGGACTTGGCTCTATTTGGTCGGGTTGAAGTCGGTGAGTGGGGCTTTGACGTGACTTGGGGCAATGACCTGGAGTTGTCCTCCGTCACCTTGCATCGTTTGGCGCTGGAACAGTCCGGCGAGGTCATGCTGACGCAGGACTTCAGAAAGTGGATGCTCAGCAACAATCTGTCGCTCTCCGCTGCGGCTGTGGAACTAGGCTTCACTCGTAGGACCATTACTTCCTACAGCAGCGGGGCCGCTCTGATTCCCAAGCATGTAGGGTTGGCGTGTAAGGGGTGGGAGTACGAGCATAAGGCTCGTGGCACACGTTGCGTTTAGGTTGGGTAATGTTCGCAAAAAGGGATGACTGAGAGGTCGTCCCTTTTTCGTTTTTGCGGGGTCAAGCCAATGGGTTCAGGAATACTGCGCTGCCATCCTCCGACCTATGACATCCAGCAGATCGCATCCATCGCGTAACGGAATTGCGCAGAGCAAGGAAAAGTCGCCCAGCACGACCGTATCACTACTGATTTCTGCACGCAGCGCCAGGTTTTCTAGAACTTGGGTTACGGCGCGAATCCGATAGTTTGCAGCATCAAGCAGGACATCCAGCGGTGCTGTTGTGTCTACGAAAAGGGCGGGTGTGGTGCAGTCGTTGCTGGTGAGTGCCATATATTGATTCATACGGGAGTCCATCTGAGACAAATAGAAAAATAGCTAACCTTTTTTCAAGTTAGACCTTCATAAAACAGCCGCCGCCTGAAAAACTGGTTCGCAGAGTTTTAGTTTTCAGATTTGTCTTCGAGTCGCCAAACTCGGTCGCCATGACGGCGACCGAGGAACTATAGACCTAGCATTACGAGGCGGGCAGGGCATGCTTTCAGATTGATCTGTAGGAAATCACTCCGACTGACCAACTGCACCCCCTCAAGCCTGCACATACACCCAAGCCGTCAACCCCGAAGCCAACCCCACCGAAACCCGCTTATAGTCCGACACCTCATACGCATCCGCCGCCGCCAGCTCCTTCTCGGTAATCTGAAACACCATCCCCTCAACACTGTCTTCATTGCGCCCGCTGGGAGCAACGATCGGATGATGGGTCTTGCCGCTGGCCGCCAATACCTCAGGATCGGTAATCTCCACCCAGCTTTTTGAATACCCCAGCATCGCATCCTGCTGGCCCACCAACTCCCGACCAAAGTTGGCCAACTGCACAGCCTTGTCCTGCAACGTGCCGTAGGAAAACAACAGCACGGGAAATTCGGTCGAGCATTCCATCTTTATTCCTTGAAAAGTTAAGCCAGCAAATCTTCGTAAAACGCACCATAAGCCCCGCTCGGGTGCGCGATCTGTATCTCCAGAATCCACAGCCCTTCATTGGGATACTGGTCAAAGTCCCCAAGATCACCGCCACGATAAATCGCATGGGGGAAATCGCTGACGCGGTGCCCTTTGATGTCGAGGTTCAGCACCCAACCCATTTCCTTCGCTTGCTCTTCGGCAAAACGATACAGCTCCAGGCCGACGACTTTGTCGTTCCTCCAGCGCCGCTCAACCCGATCAAACAGCTCTTTTGCCGCGCTCGCACATGCCTTCATCTCGGGGTCGTTACCGGTGCTGAATGTCGCCCCCGCATCACCTTCATGGCCTTGCCACACGGCGCCCATGTCGATGAAGTAGATGTCGTTTTCTCCCAGCACCGGGTCGCCGTCGGAGCGTTCCTTGAACGTCTTGAGGGTGTTGGCGCCAAAGCGCACCAGCAGGGGGTGCCAGATGCGCTGCATGTCGAGGTCGGCGAGGACCTTTTTGCCGAGTTCGCGGGCTTCGGATTCGAGCATGCCGGGGCGGATGAGCCTGGACAGCGCTTCGATGGCGCGCCAAGTCATGGCCTGGGCGTAGCGCATTGAGTCGATGCTGTAGGCGACGCCCACAGCTTCCTTGGATGATTGTGCGGTCACCGGCTTTTCCTCGGCTTTATAGTGTCAGGCGTTATGCGTTTTACTATATAGCGATGGCAGGATGGAACCTAAATATGCAACCACGCCATCCCACCCAACACCACACTCACACCACCGGCGGTATACGCCATGCGCTTCAACCATTCCTTCCTTGTCAGCAACGTGATCGCCGCCAACGAAATCGCGATCTGAATCGCGGTCATTGCCTGTGCCCAGCGGTGATGTTGATGCAATGCCTGCTCTGACTTTTCATCCCATTCCTTCGAGGTGGCTTCGAGCTTTTCGGCCTGTTTGCGCACGTCTTCCTTCTGGGTTTTATAACGCTCGATCTCGTCGGTGTAGTGCTTGGCATCAACCCCCGGAATATGTGTCGCCAGCTCCGCAAGGTTCTGCCGGCTGGATTTGGCCTGGTAGTAGTTCCACTGGTTGGCGGCTTCGGTCTTGAAGATGGCGGCGTTGTTTTTGTCCATCGCCGCTTCGCTTTCGGTGGAGCCGGCCTGGTAGCTGAGCATGGCGCCGACGGTGGCCATGATGGCGGTCATCACGGCGATGCGGCTGGCGAAATTGTCTCCGCTGCGGTGGGCATGTTCGGTGGCGTGTTCGACGTGTTTTTCGTGGGGGCTGGGGACTTCGAAGGCTTCGGACATGGGGCCGTCTATGAAGGGTTTGAGGGACTCTGATTCTTCACCAGCGAAGCTGTCTCAATCCTGTACGTAATGCTGCAAACCGGCCACCAGGGCGTCAAAGGTGACGCGGCAGCGCGGGCTGTTGCGCAGGTCTTCGTGCATGGTGACCCAGGTGTCCAGTTGCAGGGCAAATGCGTCCGGCAGGACCCGGCTCAGGCGGGTGTCTTGCCGGGCCAGTTTGACCTGGCAGCCACCGATGCCGGCGCCGGCGCGGATCAGGGCCAGTTGTGCGAGGTCGCTGTCGCTGCTGAGGGAAAAGGCGCTGCGCTCGAAGCCTTTGACGGCCAGGCTGCGGATGAAGGCGCTTTCCTGGTCGTAGCCGATGACTGAATGAGCTGAGAGATCATTCAGGCCCTGGGGGATGCCATGTTGTTGCAGGTAGTCGTTGCGCGCATGCAGGCCGACTTCAATAACGCCGATCCTTTTCGCCAGAAGTTGTTCCTGGCTGGGTCGGACCATTCGCACCGCGATGTCGGCCTCCAGTTGCAGCAGGTCCAGCAGGCGATTGCTCAGCACCAGTTCGACCTTGAGGTGCGGGTGCTGCTGGCGCAGGCGGGTGATGATCGGCGGCAGGACTTCCACGCCGATCACTTCGCTGGCAGATACCCGTACCACGCCGCGCACTTCGGGGCCTTGGGGCGACGCGGCGCGCTCGAGTGCGGCAGCCGTGGTTTCCATGGTTTCGGCATGGGTGCGCAGGGTGAGGGCGACCGCCGTGGGCAACAGGCCGCTGGCGGAGCGGGTGAACAGCACCACGTTGAGGGATTTTTCCAGCGCAGCGATGTGCCGCCCGACGGTGGGCTGCGTGATGCCGAGCTGCCGTGCGGCCCCCGACAACGATCCTTCCTTGAGTACCCCGAGGAACGACCGGTAAAGCTCCCAACCAATATTTGATGCCATGCATAAATGTATAGCGTCTGGATGATCTTCGGCAATTCCTCTATAGCCCGCCGGCGAACAGAATCGCTCCATCAAACAACCCTCAGGGGAAAAAGCATGAGCAAGGTTCTGGTATTGGGCGCGACAGGCGGGATTGGTGGCGAGGTGGCGCGGCAGTTGTTCGCTGCCGGCTGGCAGGTATGTGCCCTGACGAGGGATGTGGATAAGGCCCACAAACAGAACGCCGATTTCACCTGGATAAAAGGTGATGCGCTGAACCGTGGGGAAGTCGTCGCGGCGGCCAAGGGGTGTTCGGTGATCGTGCATGCGGTCAACCCGCCTGGTTATCAGCGCTGGGCAGAGCTGGTGTTGCCGATGATCGATAACAGCATCGCGGCGGCAATCGCTGAAGGGGCGACAATTGTCTTGCCGGGCACGGTGTACAACTTCGGGCCTGATGCCTTCGCGCGGTTGGAGGAAGATTCGCCGCAGCATCCACTTACCCGCAAGGGCGCGATCCGGGTGGAGATGGAGCAGCGTTTGCTTGAGGCGACCCAGCAGGGCGCCCGGGTGTTGATCGTGCGGGCAGGCGATTTTTTCGGCGCCAAGGCCGGCAGCAGCTGGTTTTCCCAAGGCCTGGTCAAACCCGCAAAGCCGGTGGCCAGCGTGAGCTATCCAGGGGCGCCGGGCGTGGGGCATCAGTGGGCTTACCTGCCTGACGTGGCGAGGACCATGGTCGAGTTGATTGCACGCCGCGACAGCCTTGATGCCTTCGCCCGTTTTCATATGGCGGGGCACATAGATGCCGATGGTCGGCAGATGAGCCAGGCGATTCAGCGGGTGGTGTCACGCAGGACCGGCCAACAGCCTTCTGTACGTGCTTTCCCGTGGTGGCTGCTGAAACTGGCCGCGCCCTTTGTCACCACCTTCCGCGAGATGCAGGAAATGCGTTACCTGTGGCAAACCGAGGTGCGCATGGACAACCGCCGCCTCGTACAGATATTGGGCAGCGAACCGCACACGCCTTTGGACGAGGCGGTTGAGGCGACATTGGTGGGTATCGGCTGCTTGCCTAAGCGCGCTTGATCAGCCGCACATACACCGCGATATTGATCGACAGCACCAGCGCGCCCAGCCCCAGCTGTATCTGCGGCGTCAGCCCGGCCGGGTAGATCAGGGCCAGGATGTAATGCTCGATAAAGCCGCCGCCATATCCGTCCTGCCCGGCCAAATGACGAAACAGATTTTCCCAGCGGGTCAGCGGGCAGGGCAGATGGAACACTTCCACCGCAACGCCCCAGGCAGCAGCGGGCAAGTGCAGCCACATCACGGGCCGCCATTTGAGGGCGAGCAAACCGCCAAACAGCACGAACAGAATGAACGACAAATGAAACAGCACCAGGCCGTCGGCGGCGAAGCGGTAGAGCATGATGGGGTTCGCTTTTTGAATGGATCAGGTCCCGAATTCTTCCTTCAGGAACTCGATAAACACCCGCAATTTCTTCGGCGTGTTCGTACGGTTGAAGTAATACAAATACAGCGCGCTGTGGGCAATCCAGTCGTCCAAAACCTCCACCAACTCACCGCGTTGCAGGTACTGCTCGACGCTGGAGCGCGCCACGTAGGCAAAGCCAAACCCGTCCAGCGCACCGCGCACCATCAATTCAACATCGTTGGTCGCCAGCCGGCCTTTTACCGTAACCCGCATCTGCTTGCCGGCTTTTTCAAAGTCCCAGCGGTGCAGCGAGCCGGTCTGCGCACTGCGGTAGTTGACGCACTCATGCTCGAGCAAGTCGTGGGGATGAGTGGGCAGTTTGCGCCCCTGCAAATACTCCGGCGTGGCGACGATGACGAATCGCAACTGCGTCGCCACCGGCACCACCACCATGTCTTCGGCCAGCACATGGTCGTAGCGGATGCCCGCGTCAAAACCCTGGGCGACGATGTCCACCAGGCTGTTGTCCACCGCCACTTCCAGGTTGATGCCCGGGTATTTGCGCAGGAAGCGCTGGAGCAACGGTTGCAGGACCATTCGGCTGGCGGTGGAGGGAATGTTCAGGCGCAAGGTGCCGGCGGCGTCGACCGTCGCCGCTGCTACGCTGTGCAGGCTGGTTTGCAGTTCTTCCAGCAGCGGCGTGATCTTCTGGATCAATTGCTCGCCGGCCTCGGTCACGCTGACGCTGCGGGTGGTGCGGTTGAGCAGTTGCACACCCAGCTGTTTCTCGAGGGCGCGCACGCGATGGCTGACGGTCGACACCGACAGGCTGCTGGCGTCGGCTGCCTGGGTGAAGCTTTTCGAGCGGGCGACCTGCAGGAACAGTCGCAACTGCTGAAAATCGGGCGTGTCCATTGTGTGGTATTTCCGAAAGGGCCTTGTGGATTATGCATCTTTTTAGCAAGAACAGCGGCGCGCATACTTTTCCTACACACACGAGGATTGGCCCTTTATGACGACTTCCACCGCAAAACCCGTCTGGTTCATCACTGGCTGCTCCACCGGTTTCGGCCGTCAGCTGGCGTTGCACACCCTGAGCCTTGGCTACCCGACCGTGGTCACCGCGCGTAATCCGCAGCAGGTGCAGGACATCGTTGCCGGTCACGAAGAAAACGCCCTGGTCCTGATGCTGGACGTTACCGACCAGGCCCAGGTCGAGGCGGCGGTCAAAGCGGCTGAAGAACGTTTCGGCCATATCGACGTACTGGTCAACAACGCCGGTGTCGGCTACTTCGGCTCCTTCGAAGAAAGCGACCTGGATGACGTGCGCAACATGTTCGAAATCAACGTGTGGGGCCTGAGCGCCATGACCCGCGCGGCCTTGCCCGGCATGCGCGCCCGGCGTTCGGGCAGCATCGTGAACATTTCCTCGGTGGGCGGTGTGGCGGCGTTCCCGTCGCTGAGTTTCTACAATGCGACCAAGTTTGCGGTGGAGGGCCTTTCCGAGGCGCTGTCCCAGGAAGTCGCGCCGTTGGGGATCAAGGTGTTGCTGGTCGAGCCGGGCCCGTTCCGCACCGACTGGGCCGGGCGTTCGGCCAACGAGGCGGCTCACGGGATTGCCGACTACAAGGAAACGGCGGTGGCACGGGCCAATATGGTTCGCAACTACAGCGGCAAGCAGCCGGGTGATCCGGTGCGTGCGGCGATTGCCATCGTCAAGGCGGTGGAGGCCGAGCAGCCGCCATTGCGCCTGTTGTTGGGCAAGGCTGCGTTGACCTTTGCGCGGACCAAGGTGAAGGCGCTGAGTGCGGATTTTGATGCGTGGGCTGAAGTAACTGAGGGCGCTGATTTTCCCGAGTAACATTCAAAGCCGTCATGGCGGGTGACTGGTGACGAGGGAGCTTGCTGTGGCGAGGGAGCTTGCTCCCGCTGGAGTGCGCAGCGCTCCCGCTTTTTTAGGGTCGCTACGCAACCCAGCGGGAGCAAGCTCCCTCGCCACATGGGTTCTCTGCCAGGTTAACTGCCTGCCTTATTTGGCAAACACCACCGGCACCGTAAACCGCAGCTTGCTGCCCTCCGGCGGGCGCGGTACCGGGGAGGCCCGGCTTATCATGTCCAGCGTCGCGGCGTCCAACTCCGCAAAACCTGCCGAGCGAACCACGCTCGCACTTAACACTTTCCCGTTGCTGTCGATTTCAAACCGCAGATACGCCACGCCCCGGTCGCCACGGTCTCGGGCGTTTTGCGGGTAACGTTTGAATCGCTCCAGATGTGCCAGCAATTGCGCTTCCCATTGCACCTTCAGCGCCGGGTCGGCATTGCCACGAGACGACTGGTTCGCCGCCGTGGTGTCAGCGGTTTGCGCATCGAGCTTGGGTGGCGCGGTAGTGGCCGACGGCGCCGGTTGTTCCTCATGTTTCTCTGGCGCTGCTTCAAACTCCCGAGCGTGTTCCGGCGCCGATGAATAGCTGCCTTGGGCCGTGTCCTTGAGAGGCGATGTGGCCTGCTTGGCCGGGCTCGGTTTCTTCGCCGGTATGACCTTTTTCACTACTTCTTTCGGCGGCTTTTCCGACGGGGTATTCAGCTGTTTCTGCACCACCTTGTCCGGCGCCACTTGCAGGTCCTCTTCCACGGTTTGCGCCACGGGCGCGGCGGCCAGTTCGATGATCATGGCTGCCGGCACGGCCTCGGCCACCGACACCGTAGGCGAGTACAGCAGCCACGCGGTGATGCCCGCGTAGATGCTCAGGGTGATCAGTGTCGCCACGCTCCATAACGTTTTGCGGGGTGGGTTCAGGTAGTCGTGGGTCATGTCAGAACTTTACCGTCAGCCCCGTACGCAATGTTCGTCCCGGTGCGGGCATAAAGCTCTGTGCCAGTGGGTCGAGGTAGTACACGTTGGTGAGGTTTTGTACCGAGAAATCCAGTTGGGTGCCTTTTACAATTTCATAGCTGGCGAACAGGTCGAAGATCGCGGATTTTCGGTAGTACATCTGGTTGGTGGTGATGCCGTCGTTCCAGGGCTTGTTGAGCTTGGCGGTGGGCGCGCTGTTGTAGACCATGCGCCCGCCGAGCACCAGGCTGTTGTCGAACCAGCGGCTGCCCAGGGTGGTGTTGATCGAATACTTGGGTGGGTTCTGGGTGTTGGTGTAGGAGCCCGGGAAGCCACCGTCGACGCAATTGGGCGTGTTGGGATCATCCTCTTCCCGCAGTCTTTTCGCGATGTCCGGGGCGCAGGTCTTGGCGTTCAGGTAGTAGGTGGCGGAGACGTCGGTGAACACTCGGCCCATGTCGTAGCTGGTTTGCAGTTCGATGCCTTTGACCGTGAAGCTGTCGACGTTCTGCAGGTTGCCGGCAAAAATGTCGGTGTAGTCACGGGTGATGTAGTTTTCGATCTTGTTGTTGAAGTAGGCGAGTTTGGCGGCGGCGGTGTCGCCATCCACCAGCAGGCTGTTTTTCAAGGTGCTGACGCCGAACTCCCAGTTCTTGCTGCGCTCGGGCTTCAGGTTGTCGCCGGGCACGGCGGCGGTGAACAGGCCCAGGGTGGACTCGAACAGGCTCGGCATGCGCACGCCCTGGTTGTAGTTGAGGTACACGAAGCTGTTATCGGTGACGTTGAGTTTGACCCCGAATGAAGGCGCAAAGGCGTGATCCTTGCGTTCGATGGGGGGCGCGTAGGTGTAGCTGGTGGGGTCATCGTTCTCGTCGAAGGTGGCCGCCTTGGCCTTGCGGTTGTGGTCCTTGCTGCTGAACTCGCTGTAGCGTCCACCGACGGTAATCGTCAGCGGCTTCACCGGCTTCCATTCCAGAGAGCTCACCAGGCTGCCCTCCTGGCGCTCGCCGCTGCGGATGAAGCGGTTCTTTTCCAGGTCCGATTGCAACACCGGTGAGTTGTCATCGGGGCCGAGGTTTTCTTCCTGGTAGGAGCCGCCGTAGGACCAGGCGAATTTGCCAGCCCGGGTATCGAAGCGCGAGGTGTTGTTAAGGTCGATGCCCCAGCGCTTGTCCTTGGTGCGGTTGCGCAAGGCGTCCTGATAGGTTTCACCGAGCGGGTCGGCGTCGTCGTCATGGCCATACAGCGGCGTCACGGTGACAAGGCCGTTGAACGCTTCACTCTGGGCCTTGGTGGTCCAGGCGTTGGCGCTGAAATCAATCAACGGATTGTCTTCGGGCTTGAAGGTATAGCGCGCGGTGTAGGCGTTGATGCGCATGGTGCCGGGCTGCCATTGCGGCACGCTGCCGGAGGTATTGCGGATCACTTGCGAAGGCATCACCTCGCCATATTCGCCATCGGTGTAGCGGTAGGTCAGCTCCAGTGTCTGGTCTGGCGAGGGCTTGATGATGGTCTTTAGCAGCACGGATTCAGTGTCGCTGGAGGTGTTGAACACTTCGCTGTCGGGCTTGAAGAACTTGGCCGCGCTGTTGGCTTCCTGGGTGACGTAGATGTACTTCCTGGTTTTCGGGTCGTATTTGCGCACCTGCTGGAAGACCTGGTAACCCTTGAAGCCTTTTTTGCCTGCGTAATAGTTGCCGTTGTCGCGCTGGGAATAGGCGGCGACAAAATCCACGATGGCGCTGGTGCTGGCGAACGCGAGGCTGGCGGAATGCGAGTTCGGATCGGTCAGGCCATTGCTGCCGTGGTGGGGCGTGGATTTGTATTCGGTCGGGCGGTCGACGCTGTTGCTCGAGATATCGCCCTTGAGGCGCAGGCCGTAGGTTTCGCCGTCCTTGAGAATGTCCTTGGGTTGCAGTGTTTTCATCTTGACCATGCCCCCAATGGCGCCCGCCGCGTCGGCACCCAGGCTCGGGCCCTTGTCGACGGTGATGGAGCTGATCAGGTCCGGGTCGATGTAGCTGCGCTGCTGCATGCCGCTGTAGCCCCGGTAGGCATCAATCGCCTGCTGGCTGCCGTCGACGGTCACCGGCACCCGGCTTTGGCCCTGGATCCCACGAATGTTCACGTCGAGGGCGCCGCCGTTGCGGCTGTCACCGGTCTGCACGCCAGGCACGCCCTTGAGGATGTCGGCGGGGGAGGAACCGCGGAATCGGTTGATGGTCTCGCCGGAGATGAATACGCTGGAGCCGGCCTTGGTGTAGACCTGCGCCGCATCGCCGGTCAACCGGCTGGTCTCGCCGCCCTTGATGGTGATAGGGCCGAGTAGTGCCGATTCGTCGAGGTCGTCTGGAGCGGCGTTGGCCTGGCTGCGACGGCTGAGGATCAGGCTGCGCTGGCCGTCGATTTTCCAACTCACCGGCGCCTCGCCCAGCAGACGTTGCAGGGCTTGGTCCTGGGTGAAGTTGCCGCGCAACGCCTGGGCTTGCAGGCCATCTACCAGGCCGGCTTCCACGCCCAGTTGCAGGTTGGCCTGGCGCGCGAAAGCGCTCAGGGCGGTCGCCAGCGGTTGGGCGGGAATGTCGAAGAAACGGGTCGCCTGATCACCGGGTGTGGTAGTGGGCTCTGCGGCCACCGCCAGGGTTGGCTGGAAAATCGCGCTGTTGATGGCTACGCACAAAATGGCCAGTGCGGCAGGTGATCGGTTACCCATGGTTCATCGCCTTGGTGTTTGGTATTGCGATTCATTCGCAATACAAGGAGCTACAAAGACGTACACCTCGGGCGTTTTTTTCAGCGGCACTGCAATTATTTTTCGGCGACGGTTTTTTTGCTGCCGATGACGGTGAGCAACGGTGAGTACTGGCGCACTTCCCCGCCGATCGGTGCGACCAGCGCTTGCAAGGCGCGCTGCGTGTCGCGCATGTCGTACAGGCCGGTAACGCGCTTGTTGGCCAGGGCCGGATCCTGAATCACGATCCAGCCGCGCTGATAGCGGTCCAGTTGTTCCACCACCTGCGCCACGCTGACGTTTTCAAAGAATTGCGCGCCGTTGATCCAGCCGGCAACTTCGGCTGGTACCACGGTTGACGGTGTGCCGAGGCCGCTTTGGCGGTCGATCCACACGCGTTGCCCGGCAGCCAGCCGGTACTGGCCGTTGACGCCCACGGTGCCGTCGCGCACTTCCACGCTGAGGCCGGTGGTGCGGCGGGCCACATCGAACGCGGTGCCAAGCACGCGAATCACGGCGTCTTCGCTGCGCACCTCGAAGGGCTTTTTGGCGTCGTGGACTACGTCGAAAAACACTTCGCCCTGCAGCAGCGTGACCTCCCGCTGACTCTCGTTGAAGCGCACGTTGACCGCGCTTTGTGGCGCCAGGGTCAGGCGGCTGCCATCGGCCAGGGTGACCTCGCGGGTTTGCGCGGTGCCGGTGCTGTAGTCGGCGCGCCAGCCCGGGCTCAACGCCAGGGTCGCGCACACCGCCAAGGCACTGACACACGCGGCGGCGAGCAGGGGCAGGCGTGCCCGTCGTGGCCAGTGGCGTTGGGTGGTGGCCGGTTGTTTGCCCAGTGTGTCCCACGTGCGATTGACTTGGGCCCAGGCCTCGAAATGCTCGTCGTCGCTGTGCAGCCAGCGATCGAAGTCCTCGAAACGCTCGGGCTGGGTTTGCAGGTCCAGCAGCCACTGGCCGGCGTCTTCCAGGCTCTGCGCCGAAACGGTCCGAGACAGGTGGGCGTCATGCATACGGGCGTTCCTTGCTGTGCTCGGTGTGGGTGGCGACACTGGAGGCCAGGTGAACGATGGCGTCCTTGACCAGGCGATGGGCGGTGGAAAGCGAGATATTGAGATGATCGGCGGTCTGCTGCAACGTGAAACCACCCAGGCGATGCATCTCCACCGCGATGCGCATTTGTTCGGGCAGGCTCGCCAGGGCGGCGGCGATGCGGCTGGCGTCATCCCCGTGAACCACCCGTTGTTCGGGCGACAGTTCCCGGCCAGGACGCATCCATTGTGGCGGCATCTGCTGCTGGCGTTTTTCCGTGGCCTGGCGGCGCACCGCGTCCAGCGCCAGGTTGCGCACGATCCGGTACAGGTAGGCCACTGGTTGCTCCACGGTATCCTCATCGCTGGCGCAGAAGCGCAAAAAAGCGTCCTGCACCACGTCCTCGGCGCGTGCACGTTCGCCCACCACAACCTTGGCGTAGTTGATCAGTGCGGGGCGGTGGTCGAGGTAGAGTTGCAGCCTGGCGGCGTTGTCAGTCACAGCGAAACTCAAAAGGAGATCAGAGCCTGGAAGCGCCGCGACGTTAAGTTAATTGAGAGTAATTATCAATACCGGCCTTTAACGGTTGCTTGCAGCGCAGGCTGGCCGTTATTGTGCTGAATCCTTTTAGTCCTTTTGCCCACGGATCTGTAGTGATGAATGCACCGCGTACCGCTGTCCCGATCAAGGCTGTCATTTTCGATATGGACGGGTTGTTGCTGGACACAGAAGGCATCTACACCGAAGTCACACAGATCATCGCCGAACGCTACGGCCGTACCTATGACTGGGGGATCAAGCAGCACATCATTGGTCGCGGCGCCCAGGACCTGGCGGATTACGTGGTCAAGGCGCTGGACCTGCCGATTACCCCCGCAGAATTCCTGGTGATCCGCGAGCCGCTGATGAGCGAGCGTTTCCCCAAGGCCTTGGGCATGCCGGGTGCTGAGGCGCTGGTGCGGCACTTGAAGGCGCATAACATTCCGATTGCCGTGGGCACCAGTTCGTCGCGCAACTCGTTTGGCCACAAGACCACGTTGCACCGTGAGTGGTTTGGGTTGTTCGACACCATCGTCACGGCGGATGACCCGGAGGTCGGGGCGGCCAAGCCGGCGCCGGATATCTTCCTGACGGCGGCGCGCCGCTTGGGTGTGGCACCAGAGAATTGCCTGGTGTTTGAGGATTCGCCGTTTGGCGTGACAGCGGCGAAGGCTGCGCACATGACCGCGATTGCGGTGCCGGATGAGGCGATGGCGGACAGCAAGTACCACCATGCCGACCAGATTATTCGCAAGTTGGCTGACTTTGATTTGGCGGCGTATGGCTTGCCGCCGATGCGCTGATCCCTCTGAAGCCACTGGATTAAAAATGTGGGAGCGGGCTTGCTCGCGAATACGGTGTGTCAGCCGATACATGTGCTGACTGATCCACCGTATTCGCGAGCAAGCCCGCTCCCACATTTAGTCCTGCGGTGCCTTGGGCAATGTCTTCTGCCGCAAAATATAAACCGTCACCAACACCGCACTGGTCAGCATGAACCCTCGCGCCCAGATCAGCGGCACCAGGTAGCAGGAAAACCCGATACTCACCCACATCAACCCAATGGCATACACCTTGCCCTTGAGCGGAATCCCGTTGCCATCCAGATAGTCACGAATCCACGGCCCCAGGCGCGGGTGTTCCACCAGCCAGTGGTAGAAGCGCGGGGAGCTACGGGCAAAGCAGGCGGCAGCCAGCAGAAGGAAGGGGGTAGTGGGCAGCACCGGCAGGAAGATGCCGATTACCCCGAGCGCCACGCTCAACCAGCCGATGGCCAGCAGAACGTAACGCAGGATCACGGAACGGTTGCCCATGGGCGCCACGGGCAACGGTCTTAGTGGTGGCGAGGCTTGAGGATCGCCGGCTTTTCGTCAGGTGCGTTGCACAGCAGGTACAGGGCGGTCAGCGCTTCCGGGATCTGAACGATCATGTCGTCCATCAGGTTGGCGTCGGCGGCGATGTCGGAGAATTCAGGCTGTTCGTCGAACAGGCCGGAACCGACCATGATCGGCAGCAGCATTTCGCTGACTTCTTCTTCAGCCGTTTCGAACCAGGCTTCTTCACGCAGGAACACGCCTTCCATGAAACCGATGCACCAGCCGCGCAGTTCGGAGTCGTCCGGGTCTTCGCCCAGGTCCAGGTCGCAAGGCAGTTCGAACTCTTCATCGGAAGCCAGTTGGCGGCCAATGTGAGCCTTGAGGGCCAGCAGGGTCGATTCGATTTCTTCGCGCTGGGCGGCATCACTGTAGTGAGGCTCTTCGGAGAACAGGGCGTCGATCCATTCACGGTCGGGAACGACATCGGAGCAGATCGACAGCGCGGTCAGATAGCCGTGGGCGGCCACGTAGTCCAGCGCCTCGTCGTGCAGCTCATCGGCATCGAGGAAGGCTTGCAGGCGGGTTAGTTGCTCAGCGAAGGACATTGACGGACTACCTTGGGAATAAACGATGGGCAATTCTAGGCTTTCTTGAGCTGCCAGGCCAGCCGCAGCACAGATTTGAGAGGTATTTGAGCCCGGCGGCAATTCACCAACGGCACCCTTTGCCGGGTAACGCTCGGGTATACTGCCGCGTTTTGTGATGCCCCTGCAGGCCAAGCGCCAGTCGCGGGAAAAGTTCGCTTACGGATTATTTCCCGCTCAAGCGTGCTTTTTCGACCAGCCTGTACAGAGGGATTTCGGCGATATTTGGAGTTTTTCATGCTCGAGCAGGCTCAACGCGTCCTCAAGGACATCTTCGGCTACGACAGTTTTCGTGGCCGCCAGGGTGCGATCATTGAGCGCGTGGCCAACGGCGGTGACGCCCTGGTGCTGATGCCTACCGGCGGCGGCAAGTCGCTGTGCTTCCAGGTACCGGCACTCCTGCGGGAAGGGCTTGCGGTGGTGGTGTCGCCGTTGATCGCCCTGATGGACGACCAGGTGGCCACCCTTGAAGAGCTCGGCGTGGCGGCCGCTTCGCTGAACTCCACCCTCAGCGCCGAACAGCAGCGTGACCTCGCCGCCCGGATCAAGCGCGGCGAAGTGAAGATGCTTTACCTCGCCCCCGAGCGCCTGGTGCAGCCACGGATGCTGGCGTTCCTGCAGAGCCTGGAAATCGCCCTGTTCGCTATCGACGAAGCCCACTGTGTGTCCCAATGGGGCCACGATTTCCGTCGTGAATACCTGCAACTGGGCCAACTGGCGGAACTGTTCCCCAACGTCCCGCGCATCGCCCTGACCGCCACCGCCGACAAACGGACCCGCGAAGAAATCGTCGAGCGCCTGCACCTGCAGAACGCCGAGCGCTTCCTCTCGAGCTTCGACCGGCCGAATATCTTTTACCGCATTGTGCCCAAGGAACAGCCGCGCAAGCAGTTGCTGGCGTTCCTCTCCGATCGGCGCAGCGACGCCGGCATTGTCTATTGCCTGTCGCGCAAGAAGGTCGATGAGGTCGCCGCATTCCTCAGTGAACAAGGCTACCCGGCACTGCCGTATCACGCGGGTTTGCCCAACGAACTGCGGGCCTACCACCAGAAGCGCTTCCTCAACGAGGAAGGCCTGATCATGGTCGCCACCATCGCGTTCGGCATGGGTATCGACAAATCCAACGTGCGCTTCGTGGCCCACATGGATTTGCCCAAATCCCTTGAGGCGTACTACCAGGAAACCGGGCGTGCCGGCCGTGACGGCCTGCCGGCGGATGCCTGGATGGTCTACGGCCTGCAAGACGTGGTGATGCTCAAGCAGATGCTGCAGAACTCCGAAGGCGACGAGCGCCACAAGCGCCTGGAACAGCACAAGCTCGACGCGATGCTGTCGCTGTGTGAAGAAACCCGCTGCCGTCGCCAGACCTTGCTCGCCTACTTCGACGAAGACATGCCCAAGCCCTGCGGCCACTGCGACAATTGCGTGGACGGCGTGCAGACCTGGGACGCCACCGAGCCGGCGCGCCAGGCGTTGTCGGCGATCTACCGCACCGGCCAGCGCTATGGCGTCGGCCACCTGGTGGACGTGTTGCTGGGCAAGGACAATGAAAAGATTCGCAGCTTCGGCCACGAAAAACTCTCGGTCTACGGTGTGGGCAAGGCTCGCGCCGAAGGTGAGTGGCGCTCGCTGTTCCGGCAGATGGTCGCCCGTGGCCTGGTGGACATCGACCTGGAAGGCTACGGCGGCCTGCGCCTGAACGACAGTTGCCGGCCGCTGCTCAAGGGCGAAGTCAGCCTGGAGCTGCGCCGCGACCTCAAGCCGCAAACCACCGCCAAGAGCAGCACCAGCCAGGCCAGCCAACTGGTGCGTTTCGAAGAGCGCGAACAGTGGGAAGCCCTGCGCGCGCTGCGTAAGAAGTTGGCGCAGGAACACAGTGTGCCGCCTTACGTCATCTTCCCGGACTCCACCTTGCTGGAAATGCTCCGCGACCATCCCACTACCCTGGGCGAGATGGCCAGGGTCAGCGGCGTCGGTGCGCGCAAGCTGGAGCGTTATGGCCAGGCCTTCCTCGAAGTGCTCGGCGGCCAGGTCGAGGCGCCGAAAGAGGTCGCCGACATCCGCCACGAGTTGATCAGCCTCGCCCGTGCCGGCATGACCCCGATCCAGATTGCCGGGCAGCTGCAGTGCTCGGAAAAGAACGTCTACACCTTGCTCGCCGAGTCCATTGGCAAGCAGCAGTTGTCGTTGGAGCAGGCCCTTGATCTGCCGGAAGATTTGCTCGGTGAAATCCAGGATGCATTCCTGGACGGAGAAGGCGAATTGCCACCTGTTTCCGAGGTTGCGCCACTGTTTACCGGCCGCGTTCCCGAGGGCGTTTTGTACTGCGTAAGGGCCGCTTTGCAGTCGGAATTCGAGATTTGATGTGCCGATTACGACAATGTAACGAATCAGTACATACCGGGTCTTGCCTACTGGCATGGGTCATGCTTAGCTGACTAATAATTAGCCACACTTTATTTTCAGTCTAATCCATGAGTTTTTTATGCCGTTAACCGATCAACACCGTTTTGGCATGCAGTTGGCGCATATGTCCCGAGGATGGCGTGCCGAGCTGGATCGCCGCTTGGCAGGTTTGGGACTGTCCCAGGCACGCTGGCTGGTGCTGCTGCACCTGGCCCGTTTTACCGAACCACCTACCCAGCGTGAGCTGGCGCAGAGTGTCGGGGTAGAGGGGCCCACCTTGGCCCGTTTGCTCGACAGCCTGGAAAGCCAGGGCCTGGTGCAACGCCAGGCCGTGGTGGAAGACCGCCGCGCCAAGCGCATTGTGCTGTGCGACACCGCGAAGCCGCTGATCGAGCAGATCGAGACCATCGCCACGGCCTTGCGCCATGAGCTGTTTGTGGGGGTTGATGAAGAGGATCTGCGGGTGTGCATGCGGGTGCATGAACACATCCTCGGAAATCTCGAGAAGTCCTGACCCCAGGTACACAGAAGATCAAAAATGTGGGAGCGGGCTTGCTCGCGAAGGCGGAGTGTCAGTGAATACATGTGCTGACTGACACACCGCCTTCGCGAGCAAGCCCGCTCCCACATGGGTTTTGCGGCGTAGTTAGAAGGTTTGCCCCAGGTTCAGGTACACCGCCTGCTGACTGTCATCGTTAAACCCATAACTGAAATTCAACGGCCCCAGTGGCGTATCAAACCCCAGGAAAATACTGGCGGCGTTGATGTACCCGCTGTCGTATTCATTGTCGTTGTTCCACGCTCGCCCACGTTCCAGTGATGCGCCCAGGTACAACGGGAAATCCAGCGGCAAATAAGACCGCGGCGTCAGCCGGCGATAGTAGACCGCGCGCATCAGGCTGATGTTCTGCCCGGCAATCGCATCCTCCCGGAAGCCCGACAGCTGCCGCGCGCCCCCCAGCAGGAAGCTGGAAATCACCACGTCCGACTTATCCAGGGTGCGCCCATACCGCCCGCCGAGGATCAGTGTGTCCGGCCCGCTGCTCATGGCTTTGTCCAGCTTGAACTCCCACTGGCGATAGCGCTGGTCCGAACCCAGCCCCGGTTCGAACTCCCGGAAGGCCAGGCCAATGTCTTCGCCGGTATGGGGGAAGTACACGTTGTCGAACGAGTCGAAGGAGTACTTCAGCTCATAGAAACCCTCGCTGAAGTTGATGCTCGGTGAATTCCGGTCGCCAATGCGCACATCCGCCTTGCCCCAGGCCTCGCCGACGCCGAAACGAATCTCGCCGCTGTTGCCGATCTGCCGGCCCACGTTCAGGCCGAAGCCGTAGCGTTCCAGGCGGTATTCGGAAATCGGGTTGTTGTCTTCAATCAGTTCGACGTTCTGCGCCTGGGCACTGATATAGGGCGCGACGAAGTAGCGTGAACCGGTGTCCATCGGCTGATAGAACTCGCTGTACAGCTCCTGCTTGTCTCCGATCTGCACCCGCGTCAGCCATTCGGCGCCGAGGCGGTTGATGCCGTTCATGCGGTAGCTGGCGCCGAGGTTGAAGGCGCTGTCGCCGCGCATGTCATCCGACAGGTTCAGGCCCAGGCGCAGGTAGTCGGTGCCGCTGCGTTTGCCCCGGGCGCTGATGACCAGGGTGTTGTCCTTGCCCTTTTTCACCACGCGGTATTGCACCTGTTCGAAGTAATCCAGGCCGTACAGGGTGCCCATGTCGGTTTGCAGACGGGCCAGGTCCAGGGGCTCGCCGAGGTTCTGGCGGATGTAGTAGCGGATCACCTCGTCGCCTACCTTGGAGTCGTTCTCTACCCTGATTGCGGTGATCACCGGGTTGCGCTCGCCGGGCGTTCGCGCGGCCACCAGCGACGGGTCCACCGGTTCGGCCGGGCGCAGGTGCGCCAGGCGCACGTCGAGTGCGCGGGTGGCGCGGTAGCCCGCGTCGATCATGTCCTTGGCGCGCCCGAAATCCGTCACCCCGTAGGCGGCCAGGGGCGGCTGGATCAGCACGTCGCGGGGCGCCAGGGCCTTGAGTTGTTCTTCGGAATTGCGCCGGGTCATCAGGGTGATGGACTGGTTGAGCACGTCCACCACGGTGTTGAGTTGCTTGCGTGAGCGCAGCGGGGTGCCGATGTCGACGACGATGGCGATGTCGACCCCCATTTCCCGCGCCACATCCAGCGGGATGTTATCGGTCATGCCGCCATCCACCAGCAGCCGGCCATCCAGCTCCACCGGGGCAAACACCGCCGGGATCGACATGCTGGCGCGGATCACCTGGGGCAGGTGGCCTTTGCGGAACACCACTTTTTCACCACTGGTGATGTCGGTGGCCACGGCGCGAAAGGGGATCGGCAGCTTGTCGAAATCCCGCACGTTACTGGTGTGGGCGAACATGCTTTCCAGCAGCAAGGCCAGGTTCTGGCCCTGGATCACCCCCAGTGGCAGGCCGAGGCTGCCGTCGTCGCGGAAGCTGAGTTTCTGTTTGACCAGGAAATCCCGGTCATCCTGCTTGCGCCGGAATGGCACGTCTTCCCGCGGTGGCGCGTCAGACAGGGCGAGCTTCCAGTCGATGTTCAGCGCGAGTTTTTCCAGCTCGTCGATCTTGTAGCCCGAGGCATACAGCCCGCCGATCACCGCACCCATGCTGGTGCCGGCAATCGCATCGATGTGGATGCCCTGTTCTTCCAAGGCCTTGAGCACGCCAATGTGCGCCAGGCCACGGGCGGCACCGCCGGAGAGCACCAGGCCGATCTTCGGGCGCGGGTTTTCGACGGCTTGGACGAGGACAGGGAACAGGCACAGCAACAGACAGGACAACAGGCGGCGCATCATCAATCTCAAGGCAGGACGATAAAGGCCGGTATTATAGCCACTCGATCCTTTCAACCCGCCAAGCAGGAGCCAGTCAATTCATGTCAGCGGCCAAGCCCGAGATTGTCATCACCTATTGCACCCAGTGTCAGTGGCTGCTGCGCGCCGCCTGGCTGGCCCAGGAACTGCTGAGCACGTTCGCCGATGACCTCGGCAAAGTGGCCCTGGAGCCGGCCACCGGCGGTGCGTTTCGGATTACCTGCGACGGTGTGCAGATCTGGGAACGCAAGGCCGACGGTGGCTTCCCGGAAGCCAAGGTGCTCAAGCAAAGAGTGCGCGACCAGATCGACCCGCAACGGGACCTGGGGCATAACGACCGTACTCAGTGAACCTCGGCCGTGGTGGCCGGCTGCTTGGCCGGTTTGGCGCCGCCCATCAGCCCGGACACCACGATGGCCACGATGATCAGCGCGCCGCCCATCAGCATGCGCAGGGTTGGTGTTTCAGCAAACAGCAGCCAGGCCGCGGTGATGCCGTACACCGGCTCCATGGCAAACACCACCGCCGCCGTGCGCGCCTTGAGCACCGCGAGGCTGGCGACAAACAGGCTATGGGCCAGGCCGGTGCAGAACACCCCGAGCAGGCCGATCCACAGCCAGTCCAGTGGCCGCACTTCGGCCAGCCCGGGCGCGGCGACGGGCAACAGGCACAGCGCTACCACCACGTTCTGGCACAAGGCGGCCTGCACCGGCGGGATGCGCCCACTGGCGCGGTTGTTCAGCGACAGCAGCGAGAACAACAAGCCGGAGCCGACCGCCCACAGCAAGCCGCTGGTGGCCTGGCTGGCGAGATTGAAATCCGGCGTGACCAGCACCAGGCCGATGCTCACCAGCACCACCAGCAGGATCTCGTTGGCGCGAATTCGCTCGCGGAAAATCAGGCCTTCGAGAATCACCGTGAACGCCGGGAAGGTGGCGAAGCCCAGGGTGGCGATGGCCACACCGGCGACCTTTACCGCAATAAAGAAACTCACCCAATGCCCGGCCAGCAGCAGGCCGCTGACCAGCAGGCGGCGCCAGTCGCGGGCTTGCAGCTTCTGCCAGGGCGTGTTGCTGGCAAAGCGCGCAAAGATCGCCAGGGCAATGACCGCGAACGCGGCGCGGCCGAACACGATAATCGCCGGCGAAGCGGCCGCCAGTTTGCCGAACACACCAGTGAGGCCAAACATCAATGCGCCGATATGCAGGGCGCCGAGGGCTGTGCGGGGAGTCATTGCGATCCTTAAACGACGGGTTTACAGGATCGCAGTCTAGAGGGTTGCAGGCGTTCGCGTCTGTCGTTGGGCTCGCGGCTTTTGTCGCAGGACTCTTGCTTGGTGAAGATCCCTGTGGGAGCTGGCTTGCCTGCGATGCAGACAACTCGGTCGTTCAGGTAGCGCGCGGTGATGCTATCGCAGGCAAGCCAGCTCCCACACCGGGCGGTGCTCGTCTGAAGGCTCGGGGCGAGAGGCCAAACTCGCGCAACATCGCCGCAGCAAACGCACTTTGCGAACCATAGCCCACCCGCGCGGCAATCTCGCCGATCGGCAGCTGGCTGTCGCGCAACAGGCCGCGGGCCATCTGCAAGCGCCGGGTGCGTATGTAGTCCATCGGCGTCTGCCCGCTTTCCGCGATAAACCGTGCATGCAGGCGGGCGACGGACAGGTCGGCGAGCTTCGCCAGGTCCGCCACTTGCAGTGGGTGCGCGGCGTGCCGCTGGATATGCGCATCGAACGCGGCATAGGGCAGGCGCTTGCCCACCGGCGGCTGCGCAAGGTTGAGGCTGGCCAGCAGCAACACGGCGCCTTGCTGGGCGATCAGCGGGTCGTCCACCGGGCTGCTTGCCAACCACTGCACCAGTTGGCTTTGGCGATTGTCGAGGGTCAGGTGTGCGCACCGGTCGAGCAAGCGGCGGCTGGCGTCGGCATGCTCGCCCAGGGACTGCGCCAGCCATTGCTCATCGGGCACGTCCAGCACCAGGCAGCGGCTGCCATCGCGACTGCGGCACGCGTGATGGGCGGAGTAGGGCAGCACCATCACACTGCTGTGCTGCACCTGGCCGCCCCGGCCATCCACCTCGAAGTCCAGGTGCCCGGACAGGCCAAACACCAGCTGTGCATGGTCGTGGCTATGGGCGATAGGCGCATCGGGGTAGTGGCGTAGCGTGAGGTTGGGTCTCATCGCAGTCTCCTGGGCAGGCCCGCAGTTTACATCGCTTCGCCGCCTGTGGGCGCTGTCATCAGACTGACGCAACACTGTCATGGGCTATTAATCCCATGGGCGCAAGCTCGCGAAAACACCGTGAGGCATGCCCATGACCAGCGCCGAACTCGCCAAACCCAGCCGCAAGCAACGCGTGCGTACCCTGTGGATTTCCGACGTGCATTTGGGCACCCGGGATTGCCAGGCCGAACACCTCTCGCATTTCCTCAAGGGCTACCACGCCGACAAGGTCTACCTGGTGGGCGACATCATCGACGGCTGGAAGCTGCGCAGTGGCATGTATTGGCCCCAGGCCCACACCAACGTGATCCGCCGCCTGCTGACCATGAGCAAGCGCGGCACCGAGGTGATCTACGTCACCGGCAACCACGATGAATTCCTGCGGCGTTATTCGAAGCTGATCCTTGGCAATATCCAGTTGGTGGACGAAGCGGTGCACGTGACTGCCGATGGCCGGCATTTGCTGGTGATCCATGGCGACCAGTTCGACGTGATCACCCGGTATCACCGCTGGCTGGCGTTCCTTGGCGATTCGGCCTACGAATTCACCCTCACGCTCAACCGCTGGTTGAACCACTGGCGGGCGCGCTATGGCTACGGCTATTGGTCGTTGTCGGCGTACCTCAAGCACAAGGTCAAGACGGCGGTGAGCTTTATCAGTGATTTTGAAGAAGCGATCGCCCATGAAGTGACCAAGCGCGAGCTGCATGGCGTGGTGTGCGGGCACATCCACCATGCGGAGATTCGCAAGGTGGGCGAGGTCGACTACCTCAATTGCGGGGATTGGGTGGAGTCGTGCACGGCGCTGATCGAGCACTGGGACGGGCATATCGAGCTGTATCGGTTGGCGGATGCCCAGGCGAAAGAGGCACAGCTCAAAGCCGAGATGGTCGCGGGCTAAAGACTGGCTCGGTCCCAATGTGGGAGCTGGCTTGCCTGCGATAGCATCGACTCGGTTTTATAGATAGACCGAGTCGTCTGCATCGCAGGCAAGCCAGCTCCCACACTTGAATCCGGTTTGTTCAGTCAGGTGTGGGAAACATCCGCGATGGCTTCGGCCAACAGTGTCAACCGCGTCGCATCAATCCCCGCCACGTTCGCACGCCCGGAATTGACCATATACACGCTGTGCTTGTCCCGCAGTTGCTTCACCTGGTCCGCACTCAACCCGGTATAGGAAAACATCCCGCGTTGCGCCGCAATATGCGCAAACCGCTCCGACAACCCATGGGGCGCCAACGCCTCCACCAGCCCGGAACGCAGCTGCGCAATCCGCGCCCGCATCGCTTCAACTTCCTCGGCCCACTGCTTTTTCAGCCCGGCGTCACCGAGAATCGTCGCCACCACAGCAGCACCATGGTCCGGCGGCGTCGACCACAAATTACGCGCAATGAACGCCAGCTGGCTGCGCACATCCGTCAGTTTCTCGGCGTCCGCCGCGCACACAATCAACGCGCCGACACGGTCGCTGTACAAGCCGAAGTTCTTCGAGCAGGAACTGGTGATCAGTACTTCAGGCAGCTCAGCCGCGAACAGCCGCACCGCCCATGCATCCTGTTCCAGGCCATCGCCAAACCCCTGATACGCAAAGTCGATCAGCGGCAGCAACTGACGTTCCTGGACGATCTTCAGCACCTGGCGCCAGTCATCGTGGGACAGGTCGAAACCGGTCGGGTTGTGGCAGCAGGCGTGCAGCAGCACCACATCGCCTTTTGGTACGGTGGACAGGGTGGCCAGCATCGCCGCTACGTCCAGGCGATTGTCGCTGCCCACGTACGGGTAATGGCTGACCTTGAGCCCGGCCTTGGCGAAGATGGTTTCGTGGATCGGCCAGGTCGGGTTGCTCAGCCACACGCCACGGCCGGGCAGGCTGTGGGCGATAAAGTCGGCGCTCAGGCGCAGCGCGCCGGTGCCGCCTGGCGTCTGGGTGGCGCCGGCGCGACGTTCACTCAGCAGCGGCGAACCAGCGCCTAGCACCAATTCACTGATCAGCGAGCCGAACGCGGCGTTGCCATGGCCGCCGATGTAGGTCTTGGTGGTTTGTTGCTCCACCAGGCGCTGCTCGGCCAGTTTCACCGAATGCGGGATCGGCGTCAGGCCCTGGTCGTCCTTGTACACGCCCACGCCGAGGTCGAACTTGAGCGGGTTCGGGTCCTGGGCATACAGCTCCATCAGCCCGAGGATCGGGTCTCCGGGCACCCGGCCAATTGCGTCGAAATGCATTACTTGCGGCCCTCGGCATCCTTGGCCACTTCGTCGGTGCGCGCGGCCATGATGAAGTCGTTGCGGTGCAGGCCCTTGATGGAGTGGCTCCACCAGGTCACGGTGACTTTGCCCCATTCGGTGAGCAGGCCCGGGTGATGGCCTTCAGCTTCGGAGATCGCGCCCACGGCGTTGGTGAAGGCCAGGGCGAATTTGAAATTCTTGAACAGGAAGACCTTTTCCAGCTGCATCACGCCATCGCGTACTTCGATGTTCCAGTCGGGGATCTGCTTGATCAGCACCGGCAACTCTTCGTCGCTGACTTGCGGGGCGTCGGCGCGGCAGGCTTCGCAGTGGGCTTGGTTCAACGTGGTCATGTGGGTATTCCTGAAATCGAGTATTTGGAAACGGTCGTCAGTAGCGTCACCCTAAAGCAACGCGGGGCCAGGGAACAGACTCACCTGGCCCTAAAAGCCGCAGTTCAAGCAGCTTTTGGCTTGGGCGGGAACTTCGGTGCGTGCAGCCCCAGCTGCATCCCGCGTTCGACCATACCCATGATGTCTTCCTGCGCCACTTCGAACAGGCGCTTGAGGTTGGGCAGGGCGAAGTACACGGGTTGCAGAATGTCGATGCGATACGGCGTGCGCATCGCTTCGAGCGGGTCGAAGGCTTGATGCTCGGGCACGTCCGAGAGGCAGTACACGGTCTCCTTGGGCGAAGACAGGATGCCGCCACCGTAGATGCGCCGGCCTTCGGGCGTGTCCACCAGGCCGAACTCGATGGTCATCCAGTACAGGCGCGCCAGGTACACGCGCTGTTCCTTGGTGGCGGCCAGGCCGAGCTTGCCGTAGGTGTGGGTGAATTCCGCGAACCAGGGGTTGGTCAGCAGTGGGCAATGGCCGAAGATCTCGTGAAAAATGTCCGGTTCCTGCAGGTAATCCAGCTCTTCACGGGTACGAATAAACGTCGCCACCGGAAACTGCTTGTTGGCGAGCAATTCGAAAAAAGTCTGGAAGGGGATCAGCGCCGGCACCCGGGCGACTTGCCAGCCCGTGGTCTCGGCCAGCACTTTGTTGACTTCCGCCAGCTGTGGAATGCGGTCGTGGGGCAGGCCGAGCTTGTCGATGCCGTCCAGGTATTCCTGGCAGGCGCGGCCCTCGATCACTTTCAGTTGGCGCGTGATCAGGGTGTTCCACACCGCGTGTTCTTCGGGCGGGTAGTCGATAAAACCGTTCGCGTCGGGCTCGCGGGCCACGTACTGCGTCTGCTTCATACTGCTCTCCTGCTAGGTATTCGTTCTTGTTATGTCCTGGGATGAGCCTATTGATACGCCGCCTGGGCCAGGAAGCCATCCTCCTGCGCCACGCTTTTGTAGGAAAAGTTACCGGTATTCGTAAAGTTTTCGTTACGGCTGAGGCGATTCGTTCTCCCTGTGGCGTATTTTGGGTGTGAATCGCCTCGCAGCTGTCACATAATCTTGACGATTATCTGCGGCCGGCGGCAAAAAGACGCAGCGACTCCACCTCTTCGGGCCTTCTCATGCGTATCAAAGTGCATTGCCAGAACCGCATCGGCATCCTGCGGGACATCCTCAACCTGCTGGTGGAGTACGGCGTAAACGTTGCCAAGGGCGAGGTCGGTGGCGAGCACGGCAACGCCATCTACCTCTATTGCCCGAACCTGGTGAACCTGCAGTTCCAGGCATTGCGCCCGCAGTTCGAGGCGATTGCCGGGGTATTTGGCGTCAAGCGGGTAGGGCTGATGCCCAGCGAGCGTCGGCATATGGAGCTCAACGCGCTGCTGGGGGCGCTGGAGTTTCCGGTGCTGTCCATCGACATGGGCGGCTCCATCGTCGCGGCCAACCGCGCGGCGGCGCAGTTGCTCGGAGTACGGGTGGATGAGGTGCCGGGCATTCCGTTGTCGCGCTACGCCGAAGACTTCGATTTGCCGGAACTGGTACGGGCCAGCAAATCGCGAATCAACGGCCTGCGGGTCAAGGTCAAGGGCGATGTATTCCTGGCCGATATTGCGCCGCTGCAATCCTCCGAGCATGACGACAGCGAAGCCATGGCCGGCGCCGTACTGACCCTGCACCGCGCCGACCGGGTGGGTGAGCGTATCTACAATGTGCGCAAGCAGGAACTGCGCGGCTTCGACAGCATTTTCCAAAGCTCCAGGGTCATGGCCGCCGTGGTGCGTGAGGCTCGGCGCATGGCGCCGTTGGATGCGCCTCTATTAATAGAAGGCGAAACCGGCACCGGCAAAGAGTTGCTGGCCCGCGCCTGCCACCTGGCCAGCCCGCGCGGCCAGTCGCCGTTGATGGCGCTCAACTGCGCCGGTTTGCCCGAGTCCATGGCCGAGACCGAGTTGTTCGGGTATGGTCCCGGCGCCTTTGAAGGGGCGAGGGCGGAGGGCAAGTTGGGACTGCTGGAGCTGACGGCGGGCGGTACGTTGTTTCTCGACGGCGTCGGCGAAATGAGCGCGCGATTGCAGGTGAAGTTGCTGCGCTTTCTGCAGGACGGCTGCTTTCGCCGTGTAGGCAGTGATGAAGAGGTGTACCTGGATGTGCGGGTGATCTGCGCGACCCAGGTGGACCTTTCCGAACTGTGCGCCCGGGGCGAATTCCGCCAGGACCTTTACCATCGTCTCAATGTGCTCTCGCTGCATATCCCGCCGCTACGCGAGTGCCTCGACGGTTTGCCGCCGCTGGTGGAGCACTTCCTGGATCAGGCCAGCCGGCAGATCGGCTGCCCGCTGCCCAAGCTCGCACCGGCGGCGATGGAACGCCTCAGCCATTACCACTGGCCGGGGAATGTGCGGCAGTTGGAGAACGTGCTGTTCCAGGCGGTTTCGCTGTGTGAGGGCGGCACCGTCAAGGCCGAGCACATTCGCCTGCCGGACTATGGCGTGCGCCAGCCGCTGGGGGATTTTTCCCTGGAAGGCGGGTTGGAGGAGATCGTCGGGCGCTTTGAAAAGGCGGTGCTGGCGCAGTTGTATGCCGAACATCCCAGCAGCCGGCTGTTGGGCAAGCGGCTGGGCGTGTCCCACACCACTATTGCCAACAAGTTGCGCGACTACGAAGTCGTCAAAGCCGAACGCGGTTAAACCTGTGGGAGCGGGCTTGCTCGCGAATGCGGTGGGTCAGTCGAATTATCCGGTGACTGACACTCCGCATTCGCGAGCAAGCCCGCTCCCACATGGGTTCTTTGTCGGTCTTGATACCTGTACTTGCCGTTAGCGGCATAAGTCCGCCGTTTTTTCGACTCTCTTCCTACTGCCCTCAGCTGCCACCTGCCGGCAAACCCCCGCCCCGCCTGGACTTTTCCTCATTTCAAAAAGTTGGTTCGCAAATTGCTTAAGCCTCATCAGTACAGCGGTGGGCGGCAAGCGTCCGTCAGAAAGAGGAAAGAGCGTGGATAAGTACCTTTACGTGGCAATGACCGGCGCCAGCCAGAATGCACTGGCGCAGAAGGCCCACGCCAACAACTTGGCGAACGTTTCCACCAATGGTTTTCAGCGTGACCTGGAACAGGCGCGCTCGATGCCGGTGTTCGGTGACAGCTTTCCGGCGCGGGCCTTTGCCTTGACCGAGCGCCCAGGCACGGACTTTTCCCCTGGCGCGATGATTGAAACCGGCCGTGACCTCGATGTGGCCGTCAGCGGTGACGGCTGGATGGCCGTGCAAAACCCGGATGGCGGCGAGTCCTACGTGCGCAGCGCCAGCATGAACGTCGATGCGCTGGGCGTGCTGCGGGCCGGCAACGGTATGCCGATCATGGGCAACGGCGGCCCGATTGCCGTGCCGCCCCAGCAGCAGATCGAAGTCGGCCAGGACGGCACCATCAGCATCCGCGCCATGGGCGAAGGCCCGCGGGTGATGGCTGAAGTGGACCGGATCAAGCTGGTGCAGCCCGACCTCAAGAACATGACCAAGGGCCTCGACGGCACCATCCACACCAAGGATGGCCAGCCGGCCCAGGCCGATGCCAACGTCAAGCTGACGTCGGGCTTCCTGCAGGCGAGCAACGTGAACGCCGTCGAAGAAATGACGGCAGTCCTGGCCCTGTCCAAGCAGTTCGAATTGCACATCAAGATGATGAACAGCGCCAAAGAAGACGACCAGGCCATGACCCGCGTCCTGGCGATGAGCTGATAGCAGCCACACACTAATTTTTGTAGCGCGGCGCCATAAAACAGGCGCACGAAGGAGAAGAACATGCTTCCGGCTCTATACGTTGCCAAGACAGGCCTGTCCGCCCAGGACACCAACCTGACCACCATTTCCAACAACCTGGCCAACGTGTCGACCACGGGTTTCAAACGTGACCGCGCCGAGTTCCAGGACTTGCTCTATCAGATCAAGAAGCAGCCTGGCGCCCAGTCGACCCAGGACAGCGAATTGCCGTCGGGCCTGCAACTGGGTACCGGTGTGGCAATCGTTGGCACCCAGAAGAACTTCAGCGCCGGTAACCTGCAGCAGACCGGCCAGCCACTCGACCTGGCAGTCAACGGCAAGGGTTTCTTCCAGATCCTGCAGCCGGACGGCACCACCACCTACACCCGTGACGGTACGTTCCACCTGGACTCCAACGGCCAGGTCGTGACCGCCAATGGCTTCGCGCTGGAGCCGGCGATTGTCGTGCCGAACAACGCCCAGACTTTCACCGTCGGCAACGACGGCACCGTGTCGATCACCGTGGCCGGCAACCCGGCGTCCCAGGTGATCGGCAACCTGCAAACCGCTGACTTCATCAACCCGGCCGGCCTGCAGGCGATCGGTAACAACCTGTTCCTGGAAACCGCGTCCAGCGGCGCGCCGCAAATCGGCACCCCGGGCCTCAACGGTTTTGGTACCACCCTGCAAAGCACCCTGGAAACGTCCAACGTCAGCACCGTTGAAGAGATGGTCAACATGATCACCACTCAGCGCGCCTACGAGATGAACTCCAAGGTGATTTCCACCGCCGACCAGATGCTTTCGTTCGTAACGCAGAATCTGTAATCAAGTCTATGGGGCGCCCTTGAAGGCGCCTGCAACACCGTGAGGTATGGGTCATGAATCGCTATGTTTCTGTTCTGGCATTGAGTGGGATTGCTGTGCTCGCGGGCTGTGTCGCCCCGACGCCTAAGCCCAATGACCCGTACTATGCGCCGGTGTTGCCGCGCACGCCGTTGCCGGCGGCCGCCAACAATGGCTCGATCTACCAGGCCGGGTTCGAACAGAACCTGTACAGCGACCGCAAGGCCTTCCGGGTCGGTGACATCATCACCATCACGCTGAACGAGAAGACCCAGGCGAGCAAGAACGCCAACTCGCAGATCGGCAAGACCAGCAAGACCAGTATCGGCCTGACTTCATTGTTTGGCGGTGTACCGAACACCAACAACCCGCTGGGCAGCGGTGACCTGAGCCTGGACGCCGGCTACAGCGGCGACCGCGCCACCAACGGCAAGAGTGCGGCAGGGCAGGGCAACAGCCTGACCGGCTCGATCACCGTGACCGTGGCCGACGTGCTGCCCAACGGCATCATTGCCGTACGCGGCGAGAAGTGGATGACCCTCAACACCGGTGACGAACTGGTGCGCATTGCGGGCATGGTTCGCGCCGACGATATCTCCACCGACAACACCGTGCCGTCGACACGGATTGCCGATGCACGCATCACCTACTCGGGTACGGGTTCGTTTGCTGACGCCAGTCAGCCGGGCTGGTTTGACCGTTTCTTCCTTAGCCCGCTGTTCCCTTTCTAGGTGATCACTTTGAACTTCAAACAGCTGATGGCTGCGATGTTGCTGCTGGCCCTGAGCGCAGGCGCCCAGGCCGAGCGCTTGAAAGACATCGCGAGCATTTCCGGCGTGCGGTCCAACCAACTGATCGGCTACGGCCTGGTGGTGGGGCTTAACGGCACGGGTGACCAGACCACCCAGACCCCGTTCACCCTGCAGACCTTCAACAACATGCTCTCGCAGTTCGGCATCAAGGTACCGCCGGGCTCGGGCAACGTGCAGTTGAAGAACGTCGCGGCGGTGTCCATCAGCGCTGACTTGCCGCCGTTCGCCAAGCCGGGGCAGGTGGTCGATATCACCGTCTCGTCCATGGGTAACTCGAAAAGCCTGCGCGGCGGCACCTTGCTGATGACCCCGCTCAAAGGTATCGACGGCAACGTCTACGCCATTGCCCAGGGCAACCTGGTGGTGGGTGGCTTTGATGCCGAAGGCCGCGACGGTTCGAAGATCACCGTCAACGTGCCGTCGGCCGGGCGGATTCCCGGTGGTGCCTCGGTGGAGCGCACCGTGCCCAGCGGCTTCAACCAGGGCAACAGCCTGACCCTGAACCTCAATCGCTCTGACTTCACCACCGCCAAGCGCGTGGTCGACAAGATCAATGAGCTGCTCGGCCCGGGCGTGGCCCAGGCCATCGATGGCGGCTCGGTTCGTGTGACGGCACCGCTGGACCCAAGCCAGCGT
Source organism: Pseudomonas sp. F8002 (assembly GCF_013385495.1). Classification (NCBI taxonomy): domain Bacteria; kingdom Pseudomonadati; phylum Pseudomonadota; class Gammaproteobacteria; order Pseudomonadales; family Pseudomonadaceae; genus Pseudomonas; species Pseudomonas sp. F8002. Next base: position 105,590 of record NZ_JACAPW010000003.1, read on the forward strand.
GTGGACTACCTGTCTCTGCTGGAAAACCTTGAGGTTGACCCGGGCCAGGCGGTGGCGAAAGTCATCATCAACTCGCGGACCGGCACCATCGTGATCGGCCAGAACGTCAAGGTTTCGCCAGCGGCCGTGACCCACGGCAGCCTGACCGTGACCATCACCGAAGACCCGATCGTCAGCCAGCCTGGCCCGTTGTCCAACGGCCAGACTGCCGTGGTCCCCCGTTCGCGGGTGAATGCCCAGCAAGAAGCCAAGCCGATGTTCAAGTTCGGCCCCGGCACCACCCTGGACGAGATTGTCCGTGCGGTGAACCAGGTGGGCGCAGCGCCCGGCGACTTGATGGCGATCCTCGAAGCATTGAAACAGGCCGGCGCCTTGCAAGCCGACCTGATCGTGATCTGACGCCATGGCCATGGACATGCGCAAGAGCGGCCTGACCAGCACGGCGGATTCGGGTTCCTATTCCGACCTCAACCGGCTTAACCAGTTGAAGGTCGGCGACAAGAACAGCGACGGCAACATGCGCAAGGTCGCGCAGGAATTCGAGTCGCTGTTTCTCGGCGAGATGCTCAAGTCCATGCGTTCGGCCACCGAAGCCCTGGGCAAGGACAACCCGCTGAATACCCCGGCGGCCAAGCAGTACCAGGAAATGTACGACCAGCAGTTGGCGGTTTCCCTGTCTCGCGAGGGCGGTGGTATCGGCCTGGCGGACGTGCTGCTGCGCCAGATGCAGAAGAACAAACCGGTGGACGCCCAGGCGGCCACCCTGCAAGGCCCGGCTGCGCCCGCGAAGAAGGTGGATGTGCCGACTGAAATTGCCGCCGGTACCAAGGCCGATGGCCCGCTGGGCCGCAGCAATGGTCAGCGGCCATTGTGGGCATACCGCGTGGCGGTGCCTGAAGGCACCAACTCCCACGCCAACGACATGGCGCTGATGAACCAGCGACGCATCTCGTTGCCGAGCAAGCTGACGGATCGCCTGCTGGCCGGCATCGTGCCGGGTGCCGAGGCTTCCACTGCCGCCAAGGCCGCGCCGCTGCGCAACAGCGCTGCCGATGATGGCGTGGTCAACAGCACCGCCCGCAGCCTTGCCGCCATACCGCCTCGCGGGCAGATGCAGGTTTACGGCCGTGCCGTCGCCCAGCCACCGCTGGCACCGGCGAAGAAAGCCTTCAGCTCGCAGGATGAATTTGTCGCCACCATGTTGCCGATGGCCAAGCAGGCCGCTGCGAGGATTGGCGTCGACCCACGCTACCTGGTGGCCCAGGCCGCCTTGGAAACCGGTTGGGGTAAATCGGTGATGCGTGCCGAGGATGGCACCAGCAGCCACAACCTGTTCGGCATCAAGGCCGGCCAGAGTTGGCAGGGCGAACAGGCCCGGGCGATCACCAGCGAGTTTCGCGATGGCGCGATGGTCAAGGAGACGGCGCAGTTCCGTTCCTACAATTCCTACCAGGACAGCTTCCATGACCTGGTCACGTTGCTGCAAAGCAATGATCGCTATAAAGAAGTTGTGAAATCAGCCGACAACCCGGAACAGTTTGTGCGCGAGTTGCAAAAAGCCGGATATGCAACCGACCCGGATTACGCCAGCAAGATTTCGCAGATCGCAAAAACGATGAACAGCTACCAGAACTACGCTGCCGCGGGCGCTTCCACTCATTTATAAGGTCTGAATCATGAGTTTGCTCAATATCGGGATGTCGGGGCTCAATGCCGCCCAGGGATCGTTGTCGGTCTTAAGTAACAACATCGCCAACGTCAACACCCCGGGATACTCGCGTCAACAGAGCGCTCAGACCGCGAATGCGTCGAACGCCTACGGCGGCGTATTTATCGGCACCGGTACGACCCTCGCGGACGTGCGTCGGGTGTACAACCAGTTTCTCACCACGGCTTACCAGAACAGCACGGCACTCGACAGCGATGCCAACGCCTACCTGGACCAGGCCAGTGCCATCGACAAGACCTTGTCGGATTCCAACACCGGCATGTCTTCGGTGCTCAGTGCCTTTTTCGCGGCGGCGCAGACGGCTTCTGCCACCCCGGGCGACGTGTCCGCGCGCCAATTGCTGCTGACCAGCGCCCAGACCCTGAGCAACCGCTTCAACTCCATTTCCGGCCAGTTGAACCAGCAGAAACAAACGATCAACAGTCAGTTGAGCACCATGACGGACCAGGTCAACAAGCTGACGTCCTCGATCGCCTCGCTCAACAAGCAGATTGCCCAGGCCCAGGGGACTTCCAGCAGTGCGCCGGCCAACCTGCTGGACTCGCGTGACGAAGCGGTGCGCTCGCTCAACGAGCTGATCGGCGTTACGGCCACGGAAAAAAACGGACAGTTCAGTATTACGACCGGTACGGGGCAGTCGCTGGTGGAAGGCGGGATATCCAATAATATCTCTGCGGTACCGAGTAGCACCGACAATAGCCAGTACACCATCCAGCTCTCGATGGGCGACTCGTCCATTGACCTTGGCAATGTGGTCACCGGCGGCAGTATCGGTGGCTTGCTGCGCTATCGCAGTGACGTGCTGATGCCGGCCATCAATGATCTGGGGCGCATCGCGATTGCCACGGCAGACACGATCAACAACCAGTTGGGCCAGGGCCTGGACCTCAACGGCGAATTCGGTTCGTCGCTGTTCACCGATATCAACAGCGCGGCGGCGATTTCCCAGCGTAGCCAAGGGGCCGCCGGCAACAGCGCGGGGTCTGGCAACCTGAATGTCACGATCAAGGACAGCAGCCAGCTGACGACCTACGACTACAAAGTCACGTTTACCAGTGGTAACCAGTACAGCGTCGTCCGCTCCGACGGCAAGGCCATGGGTTCGTTCGACACCACCACCACGCCGCCGCCGGTGATTGATGGCTTTACCCTGGCACTGGACGGCAAAGGGCCCATGGCTGCCGGTGACAGCTTCAAGGTCAGCCCCACGGCCAACGGGGCCACGGGCATCGGTGTCGACCTGAAGGACGTCAACAAGCTCGCCTTCGCGGGCCCCTTGGCGGGGAACGCAAGCAAGACCAACACCGGCACCGGTACGTTCACACCGCCTCAGCTGACTGTGCCGCTGGATATTCATGGCGGCGCTGATACCGCCCAGTTGCGCGCCGGCATCGAAAACTCCATGCCGGTAAAAATGCTCTTTGGCAAGCCGGCCGCCGACGGCACCCAGTCGTATACGGTGAGCGACGCGCAAGGCAATCCGATCGGCAGTGGCACCATCATCCCGGGCCAGGGCAACAAGATCAGCATCAACGTACCGATGCGCGATGCCTCCGGTGCGTTGATCCCGGGCAAAAGCTTCAACTTCGACACCACGGTCGGCGGCTCGCCTGCCAATGGTGACAGCACGACTTTCTCGTTCAACGCTTCGGGCACCTCCGACAACCGCAACGCCCAGCAATTGCTGGACTTGCAGACCAAGGCCACCGTGGGCGCCAGCGACGGCAGCCCGGGTGTGAGCCTGGTCAGCGCCAACGCCCGACTCGTGTCGCAGGTGGGCTCCAAAGCCAGCCAGGCCGCTACCGACTCCACCGCGACGGGTGCGCTGTTGGCAGCGAACAAGGCGGCCAGCAACTCGGTGTCCCAGGTCAACCTGGATGAAGAGGCGGGTGACATGATCAAGTTCCAGCAGTACTACACCGCGTCGTCGCAGATCATCAAGGCTGCGCAAGAAACTTTCAGCACACTGATTAATGCCCTTTAAAGGAGTCTGGGACGATGCGTATTTCTACACAGCAGTATTTCGACACCAGCGCCAGCAAGTACCAGACGAACTATTCCGGTGTGGTGAAAGCCCAGGACCAGGCGAGCAGCGGTATCCGGGTGCAGACCGCCTCCGATGACCCGGTCGCCGCCGCGCGCTTGCTGCAATTGCAGCAACAGAAAGACATGCTTGGCCAGTTCAACGGCAACATCAACACCCTGCAGAACTCGCTGACCAACGAAGAATCGGTGTTAAAGAGCATCAACACCGCCTTGCAGCGCGGTAATGAACTGGCGCTGCGTGCGGCCAACCAGTCCCTGAGCGATGACGATCGTAAATCCATCGCCAGCGAAGTGGGCGCGCTTGAGGACCAGGTGCTGGGCTTGCTCAACTCCAAGGATGCCAACGGCAACTACATGTTTTCCGGGTCGAAAACCGACACGCCGCCTTACATCCGCAATAACGACGGCACCTACACGTATCAGGGTGACGAGACGCCGCTGAGCTTGCAGATCTCGGACAATCTGTCGATGGCGGGGGGCGACACCGGTAAGTCGATGATGGAAAGTTCGACCAACACCGGTCGCACCCAGGCTACGTTGTTGCCGCCTGCGGTCAATGACGGCAAGGTCGCGGTATCGGCGGGCACGGTGACCTCCGGTGTCACCTACACCAAGAGTTTTACCGACGGCCAGCCCTACAAGCTGACCTTCAGCAGCAGCACGCAGTATTCCGTGACCGACAAGGACGGTAACGACGTTACCTCGGAGATTCCCGGCAACGGCACTTTCGACGCGACTAAAGAGGGCGCTTCCAGCGTCAACCTGCGCGGCGTCAAGTTCGATATCAGCCTGACGCTCGGCGCGGACGTTGCGCCCGGCGCTGACTCCGACGCACTGGTGGCGGGCAAGGCGTTCACCCTGCAATCCAAGCCGGACACCTTCAGTGCTTCGCGTTCGCCAGGCAACGCGTCGACTGCACAAGTGACCGGTGGCCAGGTGACGGATCAGGCGGCCTACGCCAGCACCTTCCCTGATACCGGTGCGGTGATCAAATTCACCAGCGGCACCACGTATGAGGTGTATGCGCAGCCCTACAGTCCGAACAGCAAGACCATCGCGACCGGCACCATGGCTGCCGGTGCCACCTCGATCAACGCGGCCGGCGTGACGTTCGACATCAGTGGTGCGCCAGGGGCGGGCGACCAGTTTGCGGTCAGCGCCGTCAGCAACAAGAACGAAAACGCCCTGGACACGTTGAGCCAATTGCGCAAAGCCCTGGAAACGCCGGCTGACGGCAATCTGGTCGCGCAGAACAACCTCAAGGATGTGGTGGCCAAAACCATCGGCAACCTGAACAACGCCAGTTCACAGATTGACCAGGTGCGCGGCTCCATTGGTGCTCGCCAGAATGCCCTGGATCTTCAAACAGATGAAAACACCAGCCTGGGGACTGCCAATACCAACACCATGAGTTCCCTGGGCAACGTCGACATGGGTCAGGCGGCGATCAACCTGCAGCTTCAGCAAACCATGTTGCAGGCCTCTCAGTTGGCCTTTGTGAAAATCTCTCAGTTGAGCCTGTTCAACAAAATGTGATGTCCGCAGCTGCAAACCGGCGGCTCACCCTGGAAACGGGGTGGGCCGTTGTGGTTTTTGGCGTTTGTATGTCCCCGTGTTTCGCACAAAGCGCAGAAAATTGAGTGACCTGTGAGTCATAAAGCGCATCTTCACTGTATCGTGTGAAAAGGATAGGTCGTCGCCAGGTCTCTGCGAGGGCCTGCCGCCAGGGTACAAAGGCGGTTTTCGGCGAGTTTTTTGCGGGGTCATCCCCATTATTGTCAGCACCCGGCGACGTGTCTCGCGGGGTGTTCTCCAGCTATTTAGTATTGGGAAGCCACAATGATTGGCATAAAAAGCATCGCCAGTTACGTGCCGGCAGACGGGATTGATAACTACGCCCAGGGTGCCAAATTCGCCAAGGATGAAGAATTCATCATTGGCAAGATCGGTTCGGCGTTCCTGCCGCGCAAGGATGCCGCGCAGGAAACCTCCGATCTGTGCGTCGAGGCGGTCAACGCCTTGTTTGCCAACAACCCCGATTTGAAGCGCGAGTCCATCGATGCGCTGATCGTCGTTACCCAGAATGGCGACGAAGAGGGCTTGCCTCACACCGCCGCCATCGTCCAGGACAAGCTGGGCCTGCCGACGCACGTGGCGGCCTTCGATATTTCCCTGGGCTGCTCGGGCTACGTCTACGGCATCTATGCGATGAAGGGCTTCATGGAGGCTACCGGCCTGAAGAACGGCCTGCTGGTGACCGCCGATCCATACTCGAAGATCGTCGACCCGGAAGACCGCAACACCACCATGCTGTTCGGCGATGCCGCTACCGCCACCTGGATGGGTGAAGACGCGCCGTGGCAGTTGGGCAAGTCCAAGTTCGGCACTGACGGCTCCGGTGCGCCGCACTTGAAGGTCAGCGATGGCGTGTTCTTCATGAACGGCCGCCAGGTGTTCAACTTCGCCTTGCTCAAGGTGCCGGCGCATTTGCACGAGCTGCTCAACGAATCGGACCTCAAGGCTGACGAGATCGATGCGTTCTGCATCCACCAGGGCAGTGCGGCGATTGTCGACGCCGTGGCCCGGCGTTTCGAAGACGCGCCGGTGGACAAGTTCATCAAGGACATGGTCGAGACCGGCAACACCGTGTCCTCGAGCATTCCGCTGCTGCTGGAAAAGCACATGCTCGACTCCACCTGGAAGCGCGTCGCCATCAGTGGTTTTGGTGTGGGGCTGTCCTGGGGCTCGGCGATTTTGCACCGCCCTTGACGACTTAAAGGCGCTGCACAAAAAAACGCCCATGATCGAAAGATCATGGGCGTTTTTTATTTGGCGCCAGAAAGCCAACAATTGCTGGGGTTTGGGCTATCGTAAATGCTTGAATTAAAAGGGGTGGCACGGCGCCAGTAAAAAAAATCAAAAAAGTCCTCAAGCAACCTGCTTTCACGACGATAACTATTACGAAGGTTCTCTAGGCCACACCCGGCGGTTGCCAGGGCCGGAAGCCGCAGTACACCACCCACGAGGATTTCGTCATGGCATTAACAGTAAACACCAACCTTGCTTCGTTGACCGTTCAGAACAACCTGAACAAGGCTTCCAGCGCCCTGCAAACTTCCATGCAGCGCCTGTCCTCCGGCCTGCGTATCAACAGCGCCAAAGACGATGCGGCCGGCCTGCAAATCGCTGGTCGTCTGACCAGCCAGATCAACGGCCTGGGCGTTGCCATCAAGAACGCCGGTGACGGTAACTCCATCGCGCAAACTGCTGAAGGCGCGATGCAGCAATCCACCAACATCCTGCAGACCATGCGTTCCCTGGCTCTGTCGTCCGCTAACGGCTCCCTCAGCGCTGACGACCGTAAGTCGAACCAGGCTCAGTACGCGGCTCTGACTTCTGAATTGACCCGTATCGCTTCTACCACCACTTTCGGTGGTCGTAACCTGCTGGACGGTTCTTTCGGTACTACCGCTTTCCAAGTGGGCGCCAACGCCAACCAGACCATCAACATGAGCCTGGGCAACGTATCGGCTAACAACATTGGTTCGCAGCAGCTGCTGTCCAGTGCTCAGACTCCAGGCGCCGGCGTTGCAGGCGGCACTATCACTGTTACCGGTGGCGGCCAGACCTCTGCTGCACTGACCATTGCTGCCGGCGCCTCTGCCAAGGCTATCGCTGCTCAACTGAACGGCGCGGTCGGCGGCCTGCAGGCCTCTGCCAGCAACGAAGCCAAGTTCACTGTTCCAGCCTTCGCGGCTCCTAACCCAAGTGGCAGCTTCACTCTGGCCGTAGGCAGCGCTTCGGTTAGCTTCACCGGTATCACCAAAGCTTCTGACCTGGCTGACCAACTGAACTCCAACGCTGCCAAACTGGGCATCAGCGTTAACTTCGACCAGTCGACCGACTCCCTGTCGATCAAATCCGACTCGGGTGAGAACTTCACCTTCTCCGGTGCTGACGCTGGCGGCCAGACCATCGGCGTGCAAACCAAGGGCGGCAACGGTCAGTTCGGCACTGCCGCAACCCTGACCGCTGCAAACCTGGTTGCTACTGGCCAAGTCTCGTTGAACTCCAGCTCCAGCTACTCGCTGGCTGGCGACGGCGTTACCGGCGTGTTCGGCGCAGCGGGTGCTACTGCTGTCAACTCGGGCAAAGTCGTTGTCAGCAACACTGACGTGACCACCGCTGCCAACGCACAGAGCGCTGTTGACGTGCTGACCCAGGCACTGTCCACCATCGACTCCCAGCGTGCTGACCTCGGTGCTGTACAAAACCGTTTCGACAACACCATCGCCAACCTGCAGAGCATCTCGGACAACTCCACTTCTGCCCGTGGCGTGATCCAGGACGTTGACTTCGCTGCTGAAACCGCTCAGCTGACCAAGCAACAAACCCTGCAACAGGCTTCGACTGCGATCCTGTCCCAGGCGAACCAACTGCCATCCGCTGTACTGAAGCTGCTTCAGTAATAACGGCGCTTGGTAACTGACGGAAGGGCGCGTTTACGTGCCCTTTTGTCTTTTGTCTAATGAGGTGATTGGTCATGGACATGAGCGTCAAACTGAACCTGTCTTACCCTGCGGCAGCGCCACAGAATGCTCCAGCTCCTGTCAGTGCCGATCCGCAGAAACCCAAGGTGGACTCCGTTGCTGGCGCGAAAGATGCCCAGCAGTCATCGAGCCACACCGATTTGAAAAAAGCGGTCAAGGACATAAACGAATTCATCCAGGCTGCCCAGCGCAAACTGGATTTTTCCATTGATGACTCCACCCACCAGGTTGTGGTTAAGGTCATCGCAACCGAGAGCGGTGAAGTCATTCGCCAGATTCCTTCGGAATTGGCCCTGAAACTCGCCCAGAGCCTTCATGACGCCAGCAGCTTGCTGTTTGACGCCAAGGTCTAAACTGGCATGAACTTTGTTGCGAAAACTGCCTAGAGTGTGATTCGTCAATAAAGCATCAGCCCCGGATTAGGAGAAAGACGATGACAGTCGTAGCAGGTCTAACGGTCAACGGCCCGGGTACGGGTATCGACGTTCAAGGTCTTGTTAAGTCATTGGTGGGTTCGCAAACCGCACCCAAGCAAGCGCAGATCGACAGCCAGACCAAAATATCCACTGCGCAACTGACCTCGATCGGTAAAATCCAGGCGGCCCTGGACGCGTTCCGGGGCGCGCTGGACAATATGACCAAGACCGTCAACTTCAGCGGCCTGAGTTCGACGGTTTCGAACGATAAGCTCGCGACGGTCACGTTGGGCCCGGGTGCCGCGGCCGGTAACTTTACGTTGAACGTTACCAAGTTGGCCACGGCGTCCAAAGTCTCCACGGCAGTGATTCCTGGCGGGCCGACGGCCGTCGTCAATTCCGGGGCTTCGGCGACGGTGTTTACGGTCTCCCAGTCCGGCAAGGATTACAGCGTCAGTGTGCCGCCGGGCGGGACCCTGCAGCAGGTGCGTGACTCGCTCAACACGCAGTACGGCAATTCGGGCTTGAGTGCCAACATCCTGACTGACTCCAACGGTTCCCGGTTGGTGGTCACGTCCTCGACTACCGGTAAAGGTAGTGACATCACCTTCAAGGGGTCCTCGGGCCTGGATACGGGCGCGACTGTCGTGGGCGCGGCACCGGTGAACGCCGTGTATACCCTGGACGGCAGTCCTCAAGAGTCCACGAGTAATACCCTGCCCGACGCAATCAGTGGTGTGAGCATCACGTTGACGGGGGTTTCGGCAGCTGCCGACGGCCCTAACGGCGATTCGACGATCAAGGTGTCTGCGAACGCCGCCACCCTGAAGTCGGCAGTCAAGGGTTTCACGGACACTTACACAGCGTTGGTCAAGGCTGTGAATGCCGAGACTCAGGTCACCACCAATGCCGACGGTTCCGTCACGCCAGGCGCGCTGACCGGGGACAGCTCTGTGCGTACCATGATGGCGTCGATCCGCAACGTGATGAACTCGGTGACCGGTAGCGGCACGTTTTCATCCCTGGCGCAGTTTGGCGTGACCACGGACCAGACAGCGGGCACGCTGAGCGTCAGTGATGTGGCGTTTGACAAGGCCGCCCTCACTAACGGCTCCGACATCAACAGCATCTTCACCGGCCCCAATGGGCTGTTGACGAGCCTGACGAATGCCACAGCCAACTATGCGCTGAGCAAGACCGGGGTGTTCGCCCAAAAGTCCACGACCCTGCAGGACAACCTCAAGGACCTGACCAACCAACAGACCGCCCTGAACACGCGCTCTGATGCCCTGACGGCGTCCCTGACCCTGAAATACAACGCCATGGACTCCCTGGTTGCCCAGCTCAAGGCTCAGGGCGACAGCGTCATGACCACGCTCAACTCGCTGAACAATCCGAAGTCCACCTGATTGGCGGATGGATAAAACCCGCCGAAGGCGCTGAGTCAAAGCGCCAGGCGGGCTAAAGTTTTGTGTAACGCCGTCGACATAATAATCAGCGTCCACCCTTTTAGCTGTCGCCTGTCACGAGGTAGAAACATGAATCCCATGAGAGCCCTTCGCCAATACCAGAAGGTCAACACCCACGCCCAGATCTCCGAAGCCAGCCCGCACCGCCTGGTGCAGTTGCTGATGGAAGGCGCACTGGATCGTATGGCGCAGGCCAAGGGTGCGATGGCTCGCGGTGATATCGCGCAGAAGGGGTTGATGCTGGGCAAGGCGGTGGACATCCTCGTCGGGTTGCGTGACGGCCTGAACCCCGAGAAGACCCCGGACCCGATTGCACTGCAGCAGTTGGATAACCTGTATGCCTTCATGACCATGCGCCTGCTGGAAGCCAACCGTCAGAATGACGCTGCGATGATCGATGAGGTCGCAGGTCTGATGATTACGCTCAAGGAAGGCTGGGACGGTATTGCCACAGAGGTACAGTAGGCCGTAAGGCCTGAGGACGATGTCATGAGCCAAGCATTGCAAAAAATCGACGAGACCCGTGAGGCGCTGTCCGAGGCGTTGGCTGAACGCAACTGGGGTGCGATCGGCGAACTGGATTTGGGCTGCCGCGCGTTGATCGATGCTGCGCTCAACGAGGAATCGGCGGATGAGGCAGCCATTCGGGCAAAACTGGAAGACTTGCTTTCGGTCTACCAGCAGTTGCTTGAGGCGACGACAGGGGAGCGACAGGCTATTTTCGAAGAGATGTCGCAGTTCAACCGAGCTAAACATGCGTCAAAGGTTTACCATATGTTCGGCTGAAGGCTCAGTTAATCCGAACACCGCGCGTCATAAATTTGACTGTGCACGATTTTTTGACTTAACTAGTGCTATTTTCAGACGTCAGAAAGCCGTAGCGCAGAAAATGCCTACAGCAATCTAGATTGCCCCAACTCGAGGGCATTAGAGTTTTACTAGGGAAGTTGCTATTGCATGTGGCGTGAAACCAAAATTCTGCTGATCGATGACGATAGCGTTCGGCGCCGCGATCTGGCGGTGATCCTGAATTTTCTTGGCGAAGAAAATCTACCCTGCGGCAGCCACGACTGGCAGCAGGCGGTCAGCTCTTTGTCGTCGAGCCGCGAAGTCATTTGTGTGCTGATCGGGACGGTAAACGCTCCTGGTGCAGTGCTGGGCTTGTTAAAGACACTGTCGACCTGGGATGAGTTCCTTCCGGTGTTGCTGATGGGCGATATTTCTTCCGTGGACCTTCCGGAAGACCAGCGCCGCCGCGTGCTCTCCACCCTTGAAATGCCCCCCAGCTACAGCAAATTGCTCGACTCCCTGCACCGTGCCCAGGTCTACCGCGAGATGTACGACCAGGCCCGCGAGCGCGGCCGTCACCGCGAACCCAACCTGTTCCGCAGCCTCGTCGGCACCAGTCGTGCGATCCAGCACGTGCGCCAGATGATGCAGCAAGTAGCCGACACCGACGCCAGTGTGCTGATCCTTGGCGAGTCGGGCACCGGCAAGGAAGTGGTCGCACGCAACCTGCACTACCATTCCAAGCGTCGTGACGGGCCGTTCGTGCCGGTCAACTGCGGGGCGATCCCGGCAGAACTGCTGGAAAGCGAACTGTTCGGCCACGAGAAGGGTGCCTTTACCGGGGCGATCACCAGCCGTGCCGGGCGTTTTGAACTGGCCAACGGCGGCACCCTGTTCCTCGACGAAATCGGCGACATGCCGCTGCCGATGCAGGTCAAGCTGCTGCGGGTATTGCAGGAGCGCACCTTCGAGCGCGTGGGCAGCAACAAGACCCAGAGCGTCGACGTACGCATCATCGCGGCCACCCACAAGAACCTCGAAAGCATGATCGAGGTCGGCAGCTTCCGCGAAGACCTGTACTACCGCCTCAACGTATTCCCGATCGAAATGGCGCCCCTGCGCGAGCGCGTCGAAGACATCCCGCTGCTGATGAACGAACTGATCTCGCGCATGGAGCACGAAAAGCGTGGTTCGATTCGCTTCAACTCGGCGGCGATCATGTCCCTGTGTCGCCACGGCTGGCCGGGCAACGTCCGCGAGTTGGCCAACCTGGTGGAGCGCATGGCTATCATGCACCCGTACGGGGTGATCGGCGTGGTCGAGCTGCCGAAGAAATTCCGCTACGTCGACGACGAAGACGAGCAATTGGTGGACAGCCTGCGCAGCGACCTGGAAGAGCGCGTGGCCATCAACGGCCACACGCCGGACTTCGGCTCCACCGCCATGCTGCCGCCGGAAGGCCTGGACTTGAAGGACTACCTCGGCAGCCTCGAACAAGGCCTGATCCAGCAGGCACTCGACGACGCCAACGGTATCGTCGCCCGTGCCGCCGAGCGCCTGCGCATCCGGCGTACCACCCTGGTGGAGAAGATGCGCAAGTACGGCATGAGTCGCAAGGAAGGTGATGAACAGGCGGATGATTGACGCCTGTTTTTCAACTGACTGAAAACTAAGCCTATTTTTTTAGGCACGGGTATTGCTACAGCACTCGCAACGTTCCGTTTAACTGACGGTCAGCCAAGCGAGAGAGCATGATGCCCCACGCCGCCCAACTATCTTCGGTCCCTGACACTCAGGGGCCGGCCCCCTCCGTAGAGCAGATCAGCCGTCTGGGGCTTGAACAGGCTTTTTCCCTGTTCAACCAGATGTCGAGCCAGTTGACTGACTCCTACAGCCTGCTGGAAGCCCGGGTTTCCGAGCTTAAAGGCGAGTTGGCCGTGGTCAGTGCCCAGCGCATGGAAGAGCTGGCCGAGAAAGAGCGACTGGCCAACCGTCTGCAAAACCTCCTCGACCTGTTGCCCGGTGGCGTGATCGTCATCGACGAGCAGGGCCGTGTGCGCGAAGCCAACCCGGCGGCCTGCAACATGCTTGGCCTGCCGCTGGAGGGCGAGCTGTGGCGCGAGGTCATCACCCGCTGCTTTGCCCCCCGGGAAGACGACGGCCACGAAATTTCCCTCAAGGATGGACGCCGCCTGTCCATCGCCACGCGTTCCCTGGATGCCGAGCCTGGCCAGTTGGTGTTGCTCAACGACCTGACTGAAACCCGGCACCTGCAAGACCAGTTGGCCCGCCATGAGCGCCTGTCGTCTTTGGGGCGAATGGTCGCTTCCCTGGCCCACCAGATTCGTACGCCATTGTCGGCCGCGCTGATTTACGCCAGTCATTTGACTGATGAGCAATTGCCCGCCGCCACCCACCAGCGTTTTGCCGGCCGCCTCAAGGAGCGCCTGCACGAACTGGAGCATCAGGTGCGCGACATGCTGGTGTTTGCCCGCGGCGAATTGCCGCTGACCGATCGCGTCACCCCGGCCGCCTTGATGCAGTCCCTGCAAGCGGCGGCCGCCACTCATATCCAGGAAGCGTCAGTCCGTTGGCAGTGCGACAGCCATTACGGCGAGTTGCTGTGCAACCGCGACACCCTGGTGGGCGCGCTGCTCAACCTGATCGAAAACGCGACCCAGGCCAGCGGCCCCGGGGCGCGGCTCAAGGTGCACCTGTACAACCGTGGCGAGACCCTGCGCCTGAGCATCAGCGACAGCGGCAGCGGGATTGACCCGGTGGTGCTGCAGCGCCTCGGCGAGCCTTTTTTTACCACCAAGACCAACGGGACCGGCCTGGGCCTGACCGTGGTCAAGGCAGTCGCCCGTGCGCATCAGGGAGAATTGCAGCTGCATTCCCGGTTGGGTCGTGGCACGTGCGCGTTGATCACGCTGCCGCTGTTTTCATGCGCCGTCAGCGCGGAGTAAAAGGTCATGGCTATCAAGGTTTTATTGGTTGAAGACGATCGCGCCCTGCGTGAAGCATTGGCTGACACGCTGTTGCTGGCGGGCCATGACTATCGGACGGTCGGTTCTGCCGAAGAAGCCCTGGACGCGGTGGAGCAGGAGTCCTTCAGTCTGGTGGTCAGCGACGTCAACATGCCGGGTATGGACGGACACCAGTTGCTCGGCCTGTTGCGTGCGCGCCAGCCGCAACTGCCGGTGCTGCTGATGACCGCCCACGGCGCCGTGGAGCGTGCCGTCGACGCCATGCGTCAGGGCGCTGCGGATTACCTGGTCAAGCCCTTCGAACCCAAAGCCTTGATCGAACTGGTCGCCCGGCATGCCCTTGGCACCCTGGGCGCTGCCGAGGGTGAAGGCCCGATTGCCTTCGAACCGGCCAGCGCGCAATTGCTGGAACTGGCGGCCCGTGTTGCCCGCAGCGATTCCACCGTGCTGATCTCCGGCGAGTCCGGTACCGGCAAGGAAGTACTGGCGCGCTACATCCACCAGCAATCCCATCGTGCCAGCCAGCCGTTCATTGCGATCAACTGCGCGGCCATTCCCGACAACATGCTCGAAGCCACCTTGTTCGGCCATGAGAAGGGCTCGTTCACCGGCGCCATCGCGGCGCAGGCCGGCAAGTTCGAGCAGGCTGACGGCGGCACCATCCTGCTCGACGAAATCTCCGAAATGCCCCTGGGCCTGCAAGCCAAGTTGCTGCGGGTATTGCAGGAGCGCGAAGTGGAGCGGGTGGGCGCACGCAAGCCGATCCAACTGGACATCCGTGTGGTCGCCACCACCAACCGCGACCTGGCGGGCGAAGTGGCGGCGGGGCGCTTCCGTGAGGACCTGTTCTACCGGCTCTCGGTGTTCCCGTTGGCCTGGCGCCCGTTGCGCGAGCGCCCGGCAGACATCATTCCGCTGGCCGAGCGCCTGCTGGGCAAGCACGTCAATAAAATGAAGCATGCCCAGGCGCGCCTGTCGGCCGAGGCCCAGGCCTGTCTGATCAGCTACCCGTGGCCCGGCAACGTGCGGGAACTGGACAACGCGATCCAGCGTGCGTTGATTTTGCAGCAGGGCGGCCTGATCCAGCCCCAGGATTTCTGCCTGGCCATGGGCGCGGGCGCAGCCCCGCAGCCGAGCCTGGCTGCCGCGCCACAGGTCGAAGCCGTGCCTGCCGAATCCGCCGGCGCCCTGGGCGACGACCTGCGTCGCCGGGAATTCCAGATGATCATCGACACCCTGCGCTCCGAGCGCGGGCGCCGCAAAGAAGCCGCCGAGCGCCTGGGCATCAGCCCGCGCACCCTGCGCTACAAGCTGGCGCAGATGCGTGACGCCGGGATGGACGTGGAAGCCTACCTCTACGCCACCTGAAAATTCTCAAAGCCGACAGGGCCAGTCGCCTTTTCTTACAGAATGCCACGGAGCTGGCACCCTTGTTGCTACCACCCCTGTAATCGCTGTGTAGTGTCAAAAAATTGCGGGTCGTCGGAGAGAAAGTTCATGAGCCAAGGTGTTGAGTTCAATCGGTTGATGTTGGATATGCGGTCCATGCAAATGGATGCCATGGCTCAACCGAAATCCGCCGCGCAAGCCGTACCGGAATTGGGCCAGAGCAGCTTTGCCGACATGCTCGGCCAGGCCATCAACAAAGTCAGCGACACCCAGCAGGCATCCAATCAGTTGGCGACCGCCTTCGAGATCGGCAAGAGCGGCGTGGACCTCACCGACGTGATGGTCGCCTCGCAGAAAGCCAGCGTTTCATTCCAGGCCTTGACCCAGGTGCGCAACAAACTGGTTCAAGCCTATCAAGACATCATGCAGATGCCGGTTTAAGGACGATTTGAGTCATGGCAGAAGCACTCGTGGATAACGCACCCGCCAAGGCAGACGGCAAGCCGCCGCTGTTTGGCCTGTCGTTCCTGGAAAACCTCTCCGAGATGACCATGTTGCGTCAGGTAGGCCTGATGGTCGGCCTGGCTGCCAGCGTGGCGATTGGTTTTGCCGTGGTGCTGTGGTCCCAGCAACCGGATTACCGCCCGCTGTACGGCAGCCTGGCGGGCATGGATTCCAAGCAGATCATGGAAACCCTGGCGGCGGCAGACATCAGCTACACCGTCGAACCGAATTCCGGCGCCCTGTTGGTCAAGGCCGACGATGTGGCCCGTGCGCGGATGAAACTGGCGGCTGCCGGCGTTACCCCGTCCGACGCGAATATCGGCTTTGAAATCCTCGACAAGGACCAGGGCCTGGGGACCAGCCAGTTCATGGAAGCCACCCGCTACCGTCGCGGCCTGGAAGGCGAACTGGCGCGCACCATCTCTGCCCTGAACAACGTCAAGGGCGCCCGCGTGCACCTGGCGATTCCGAAAAGCTCGGTGTTCGTGCGTGATGAACGCAAGCCCAGTGCCTCGGTCCTGGTCGAACTCTTTGCCGGCCGCTCCCTTGAGCCTGGCCAGGTATTGGCGATCATCAACCTGGTGGCCACCAGCGTTCCTGAATTGAGCAAGTCGCAGATCACCGTAGTCGACCAGAAGGGCAACCTGCTGTCGGACCTCGCGGAGAACTCTTCGCTGACCATGGCCGGCAAGCAGTTCGACTACAGCCGTCGCATGGAAAGCATGCTGACCCAGCGGGTGCACAACATCCTGCAACCGGTGTTGGGCAATGATCGCTACAAGGCTGAGGTGTCGGCCGACGTCGACTTCAGTGCCGTCGAATCGACCTCCGAGCAGTTCAACCCGGACCAGCCGGCCCTGCGCAGCGAGCAATCGACCACCGAGCAACGTACCGCCAGCAATGGCCCGCAAGGCGTGCCGGGTGCCCTGAGCAACCAGCCGCCAACCCCGGCCACTGCCCCGCAAACCACCGGTGGCGCTGCCGCTACCGCAGGCGCGGTGCAGCCTGGCCAGCCGCTGCTGGACGCCAACGGCCAGCAGATCATGGACCCGGCCACCGGCCAGCCCATGCTCGCGCCGTACCCGGCCGACAAGCGCAACCAGTCCACCAAGAACTTCGAGCTTGATCGTTCCATCAGCCACACCAAGCAGCAACAGGGCCGGATCAATCGCCTGTCGGTGTCGGTGGTGGTGGATGACCAGGTCAAGGTCAATGCCGCAGACGGCGCCATCACCCGCGCCCCATGGAGCGCCGATGAATTGGCGCGCTTCACTCGCCTGGTGCAGGACGCGGTGGGCTTCGATGCCAGCCGTGGCGACAGCGTCAGCGTGATCAACATGCCGTTCTCCGCCGAGCGTGGCGAAGTCATCGCCGAGGCAGCGTTCTATACTCAGCCGTGGTTCTGGGACATCGTCAAGCAAGTGCTGGGTGTGTTGTTCATCCTGGTGCTGGTGTTCGGCGTACTGCGCCCGGTGCTCAACAACATCACCGGCCACGGCAAGAAGCAACTGGCCCTGGCCGGTGGCGACGTCGAGCTGGGTGGCATGGGCGGCCTCGATGGCGAACTGGCCAACGACCGCGTGAGCCTCGGTGGCCCGCAAAGCATTCTGTTGCCGAGCCCGAGCGAGGGGTACGACGCTCAGTTGAACGCAATCAAGAGCCTGGTGGCCGAAGACCCGGGTCGTGTGGCCCAGGTCGTGAAAGAGTGGATTAACGCAGATGAGTGATAGCCGAGCTGCAGTAGCCAAACTCTCCCGGGTCGACAAAGCCGCCGTGCTGTTGCTGTCCCTCGGAGAAACCGACGCCGCCCAAGTGCTGCGCCACATGGGGCCCAAAGAGGTTCAGCGTGTCGGCGTGGCCATGGCGCAAATGCGCAATGTGCACCGCGAGCAAGTCGAGCAGGTGATGAGCGAGTTCGTCGAGATCGTCGGCGACCAGACCAGCCTGGGCGTCGGCTCCGACAGCTACATTCGCAAGATGCTCACCTCGGCCCTGGGCGAAGACAAGGCCAATGGCCTGATCGACCGCATCCTGCTGGGTGGCAACACCAGCGGCCTCGACAGCCTGAAGTGGATGGAGCCGCGGGCCGTGGCCGACGTGATCCGCTACGAACACCCGCAAATCCAGGCGATCGTGGTGGCGTATCTCGACCCCGACCAGGCCGGTGAAGTGCTCGGCCACTTCGACCATAAGGTGCGCCTGGATATCATCCTGCGCGTCTCGTCGTTGAACACCGTGCAGCCGGCGGCCCTGAAAGAACTGAACACGATTCTCGAGAAGCAGTTCTCGGGCAATTCCAACGCTTCGCGCACCACCCTGGGCGGCATCAAGCGTGCGGCCGACATCATGAACTTCCTCGACAGCTCGGTGGAAGGCCAGTTGATGGACTCGATCCGCGAGATCGACGACAGCCTGTCGGTGCAGATCGAAGACCTCATGTTCGTGTTCAACAACCTCTCCGATGTCGACGACCGTGGCATCCAGGCGTTGCTGCGGGAAGTCTCCTCCGACGTGCTGGTGCTGGCCCTCAAGGGCTCCGACGAAGGCGTCAAGGAAAAGATCTTCAAGAACATGTCCAAGCGGGCTTCCGAACTGTTGCGCGACGACCTCGAGGCCAAGGGCCCGGTGCGCGTCAGCGACGTGGAAACTGCACAGAAGGAAATCCTCACCATTGCCCGCCGTATGGCCGAAGCCGGAGAAATCGTTCTCGGTGGGAAGGGCGGCGAAGAAATGATTTAAGGCGCCGCGCATGTCGAACAAAGATGAGACGCCCAGCGATCTGATTCGCGCACGGGACGTCGGAGGGTTCGACGTCTGGTCGCTGCCCAGTTTCGACCCGCATCGTCCGGAGCCTGAGCCGGAGCCGGTAGAAGAACCCCCGGCCGAGATGGAAGAAGTGCCGCTGGAGGAAGTCCAGCCACTGACCCTGGAAGAGCTCGAAAGCATTCGTCAGGAAGCCTACAACGAAGGTTTCTCCACCGGCGAGAAGGACGGTTTTCGCAGCACCACCCTCAAGGTCCGCCAGGAAGCCGAGGCCGCGCTGAGCGTCAAGCTGGCCAGCCTGGAAACCCTGATGGGCAGCCTGTTCGAGCCCATCGCCGAGCAGGACTCGCAGATTGAAAAAGCCATGGTCGGGCTGGTGGAGCACATCACCCGCCAGGTGATTCAGCGCGAATTGGCCCTGGACTCCACGCAAATCGAAAGCGTGATGCGCGAAGCCCTCAAGCTGCTGCCCCTGGGCGTCGGCAACGTGCGGCTGTACATCAACCCGCAGGATTTCGAACAGGTCAAAGCCCTGCGCGAGCGCCATGAAGAAACCTGGCGCATCGTCGAAGACGCTGCGCTGCTGCCCGGTGGTTGCCGGGTCGAGACCGAGCACAGCCGCATCGATGCCACGGTGGAGACGCGCATCACGCAGATCATGGCCAAGCTGTTCGATCAGTTGCACGAGCAGGCGCTGCACCCGGCAGAGCCGGACTTGAGTGTCGAGCTGGACACCCCCGATGCGCCTTGATCGCACCAGCTTCGCCAAGCGCCTGGGTGGCTATGCCGAAGTCACCGAGTTGCCCGGCCAGCCGATCCTGGAGGGCCGGCTGCTGCGCATGGTCGGCCTGACCCTGGAAGCCGAAGGCCTGCGCGCCGCCATGGGCAGCCGCTGCATGGTGATCAACGACGACAGCTACCACCCGGTGCAGGTCGAAGCCGAAGTGATGGGGTTCTCCGGCAGCAAAGTATTCCTGATGCCCGTCGGCAGCGTTGCCGGCATTGCCCCCGGCGCTCGCGTGGTGCCGCTGGCCGACACCGGCCGCCTGCCGATGGGCATGAGCATGCTCGGCCGCGTGCTGGATGGCGCCGGGCGCGCCCTCGACGGCAAGGGCGGGATGAAGGCCGAAGACTGGGTGCCGATGGACGGCCCGACCATCAACCCGCTCAAGCGCAACCCCATCAGCGTGCCGCTGGACGTGGGCATTCGCAGCATCAACGGTTTATTGACGGTGGGCCGCGGCCAGCGCCTGGGCCTGTTTGCCGGTACCGGCGTCGGTAAGTCGGTGTTGCTGGGGATGATGACGCGCTTTACCGAGGCCGACATCATCGTGGTCGGGCTGATCGGCGAGCGGGGCCGGGAGGTGAAGGAATTCATCGAGCACAGCCTCGGCGAAGAAGGCCTCAAGCGTTCGGTTGTGGTGGCCTCGCCGGCGGATGACGCGCCGCTGATGCGCCTGCGCGCCGCGATGTACTGCACACGCATCGCCGAATATTTTCGCGACAAGGGCAAGAACGTCCTGCTGCTGATGGACTCCCTGACCCGTTTCGCCCAGGCCCAGCGGGAAATCGCCCTGGCCATCGGCGAGCCGCCGGCCACCAAGGGCTATCCGCCGTCAGTGTTCGCCAAGCTGCCCAAGCTGGTGGAGCGTGCCGGTAACGCCGAAGCCGGTGGTGGTTCGATCACTGCGTTCTACACCGTACTCTCCGAGGGCGATGACCAGCAGGACCCGATTGCCGACTCGGCGCGGGGCGTGCTCGACGGGCACATCGTGCTGTCCCGGCGCCTGGCCGAAGAAGGGCACTACCCGGCCATCGACATCGAAGCCTCCATCAGCCGGGTGATGCCGTCGGTGGTCACCCCGGAGCACATGATGCGCGCGCAGCAGTTCAAGCAACTGTGGTCGCGTTATCAACAGAGCCGCGACCTGATCAGCGTCGGCGCCTATGTGGCCGGCGGCGATCGCGAGACCGACCTGGCGATTGCCCTGCAACCGCAACTGGTGACGTACCTGCGCCAGGGCCTCAACGACAAGATCAGCATGGGTGAAAGCGAGGCACACCTGGGCACCATCTTCGCGCCGGCGCCGGGCGGATAAACCATGGCCAACACTCGCGCCGCGCGCCTTGCCCCGGTGGTGGACATGGCCGAAAAAGCTGAAAAGACCGCCGTCCAGCGCCTGGGGTACTTCCAGGGCCAGGTTCGCCTGGCGGAAAGCAAGCTGGGGGATCTGGAGCGCTTTCGCGGCGAGTATCAGCAGCAGTGGATCGAGCGTGGCAGCAAGGGCGTCTCCGGGCAGTGGCTGATGGGCTACCAGGGCTTTCTCAACCAGTTGGAAACCGCCGTCGGCCAGCAGCGCCAGAGCCTGGCCTGGCACCAGGCCAACGTCGACAAGGCCCGCGACAGCTGGCAACAGGCCTATGCCCGGGTCGAAGGCCTGCGCAAACTGGTGCAGCGCTACATCGACGAAGCCCGTGCACTGGAAGACAAGCGCGAGCAGAAATTGCTGGATGAATTGTCCCAGCGTCTTCCCCGCCAAAACCCCTATTAACCACGCCCTCGCTCCTACATGGATTTGCCCACTTCCCTATCACCTGCTACACCTTGTTGCACATTGCCAATGACAAGGAAGCAGTCGTATGTCAGTCGAATCAGAAGTGTCCCTGGACGGGACGAAGTTGACGATCACCGTCAGGGGGCGATTCGATTTCGGTAGCCACCAGGCCTTTCGTGATGCCTACGAGCGGTTCGACAAGGTGCCCGAGATCTACGTGGTGGACTTGAAGGAAACCACCTACATGGACAGCTCGGCCCTGGGCATGCTCCTGCTCTTGCGTGACCATGCCGGAGGCGACAATGCCGAAGTGCAGGTGGTCAACGCCAACTCCGATGTGCGCAAGATCCTGGCCATTTCCAACTTCGACAAACTGTTCGACCTCACTTGAGCGTCCTGGCCCCGGTCCTCGAGGCGCTGACGGTGTTGATCGCCGAAGACAGCGCCGCCGACCTGTTGTTGCTGTCGACCATCGTGCGCCGCCAGGGCCACCAGGTGCTGACCGCCAGTAACGGCCAGGAAGCGGTCGATGTGTTTACCCGTGAACGGCCGCAGTTGGTGTTGATGGACGCCCTGATGCCGGTGATGGACGGCTTCGAGGCGGCCCGCCAGATCAAGCAGCGGGCGGGGGAGGCGCTGGTGCCGATCATCTTCCTCACCTCCCTGCGCGAGAGCGAAGCCCTGGCCCAGTGCCTGGATGCCGGGGGTGACGACTTCCTGGCCAAACCCTATAACCAGGTGATCCTGGCGGCAAAGATCAATGCCATGGATCGCCTGCGTCGCTTGCAGGCCACGGTGTTGCAGCAACGCGACCTGATCGCCCGGCACCACGACTACCTGCTGCAGGAGCAGCGAGTGGCCAAGGCGGTGTTCGACAAGGTGGCCCACTCGGGCTGCATCAACGCCGCGCCGAATATTCGTTATGTGCAGTCGCCCTACGCGCTGTTCAACGGCGATTTGCTGCTGGCCGCGTACACGCCGTCGGGCGATATGCATGTGCTGCTGGGGGACTTTACCGGCCACGGTTTGCCGGCGGCGGTCGGCGCCATGCCCCTGGCGGAAGTGTTCTACGGCATGACTGCCAAGGGCTACGGATTGGCGCAAACCCTGCGGGAGATGAACGCCAAGCTCAAGCGCATCCTGCCGGTGGACATGTTCTGTTGTGCCACCTTGCTGTGCCTCAGCGCCCAGCGACGGGTGGTGGAAGTGTGGAATGGCGGCATGCCCGACGGCTACGTGCATGACGTCACCACCGGCAAGCGTACGCCGCTGGTGTCGCGGCATTTGCCATTGGGCGTGCTGGCGGCCGAGGCGTTTGATGACCGCACTGAAGTCTGGCCGATGGCGCTGGGTGACCGAGTGTTTTTGCTGTCGGATGGTGTGCTGGATACCGCCGATGCCCATGAACAGTTGTTTGGCGCCGAGCGGTTGCAGCAGGTGTTTGCGGCCAATCGCGAGCCGGACCGGTTGTTCGAGGAGATCGAACAGGCCTTGGCGGGTTTTCGCGGTGAGGTGCGCGATGACATCAGCATGGTGGAGATCAGCCTGCAGGCGGATGAGCCGTTGCGTTCGTCGTCGGTGGTGTATTCCGACAGTGGGCAGTCGTCGCCGCTGGATTGGTCGGTAAGTTTTGAGTTTCGTGCCGAGACGCTCAAGTCCTACAACCCTTTGCCGTATTTGTTGCAGTTGCTGTTGGAGATTCATGGGCTGCGGGAGCAGAGCGGGGCGTTGTACAGCGTGATGGCGGAGTTGTATTCCAATGCGCTTGAACATGGTGTGCTGGGGCTGGATTCGCGGCTCAAGCGGGATGCGCAGGGGTTTGCTGCGTATTACCGCGAGCGTAATGAGCGGCTGGCGCGGTTGGATAGCGGGTATGTGCGGGTGCGCCTGGATGTGGTGCCGACCGGGGAGGGGGGGGGTCTGACGCTGCGGATCGAGGACAGTGGGGCCGGGTTTGATGTGGATAAGGTGCTGGCCAGGCCGCTGGATGTTGACCGTCTGTCTGGTAGGGGATTGAGCCTGGTGCGCCAGTTGAGCAGCGATGTAGGCTGGTCTGACGGCGGGCGGTGTGTGTGCGTGGAGTTTTCATGGAAGGCTCTGGCATAATCCGCCGATTCTTGATCAAGGAGCGAACAAGTGGCAGAGATTCATCTGGACCCCGATGTGCTGACTGGCTTGCAGGAGGTCATGGAGGGCGAGTATCCGAAGCTGCTCGACACTTTTCTCGATGACTCGCAAAAGCGGGTAGAGGCGTTGCGCCGGGCTCGGGATGATGCCAAGGCGCTTGGGCGGATTGCGCATAGCTTCAAGGGGAGTAGCGGTAATCTTGGGGCGGTGCGGTTGGCTGAGCTTTGTCAGTTGCTCGAGGATAAGTCCGCCAAGCCTGTGGTTGCGGATTTGGCGCAGTTGGTGGATGAGATTGACCATGAATTCGCGCTGGTGCGGCCGTTGTATGAGCATGAGCGGGGGCGGTTTCAGCTCTGATGCTTTTGGTGTGTATATCCGTTTCTTCGGTAACGGCGGCTTATGGTTTCGCTCTTGCAGCGAGTCACTTTGCAAAAGCGGCACAGTAACCAAAGCGCTCTGCCCCATCAAAAACCAGAGCGAAAGCAGAGCTGCT
>NZ_JACAPW010000003.1:129455-252791 GCF_013385495.1 Pseudomonas sp. F8002
ACATTTGGACCGTGCCCGCTTTTGATTTGGCTGTTGCTTTTGCTCTTCAACACTCAAGACCCCATACAAGCCCTCACCCAAATAACGGATATACACCCTTAAACCAAAACCTGGCCCAACTCTTGCTCTACCTCCTGTTACCGCACCCTCGACCCCTGTGCGGCGGAGACTCTTGACTATGGCAATCACCCCGAATTCGCTCCTTCAGGCAGCCCCTGCGGCCAAGCCTCAAGCGCCCGCTGCCAATCCACCGGCAGTGGCTGCGAACCCGCGGGACAAGGCCCCGGGCTTCGCTCAGGTGTTCGCCAACCAGGCCCCTGCGCCTGCGGCAAAACCTGTCGACACCCCCATCAAATCCACCCGCGACAAGCCTGCGGACAACAGCCCCAAGCCCGCCGCCAACAACGACAAGCCTGCCGCCGGTACCCCATCGGTTGCCGATAACGGCAAGACTTTGCCTGCCAACCCGCCGGCCAAGGCGGACACCCCGGACACCACCGCCAAGTCAGACGACGATGCCCCGGCAGACGATCCGTCCCTGGCCCAGCAACCTCCGGTCGACCCCGCCGTAGACCCGGCGCTGATAGCCGCGGTAGTCCCTGTCCCCGTCCCCGCTACGCCGGCGCCCGTCGAGACCCCGACGCCGACCACCGCGAAGGATGACAAAAACCAGCCAGTCGTGGCGCCACCGATGGCCGCGACCGACGACGCCAAGCCCGCCTTCGACCCCGAGGCCGATCCGCTGGATGCAATGCCCGCCGTGCGCCTGGCCATGGAACAGGGCGGACACGTGTCCGCCAGCAGCCAGGCCCCGGCAAAAACCGCCCCGGCCCCGACCCAGGATCAGCCGACCGCCGCGCAAAACTTCGTCACAGGCCTGGCCAATATGGTCGACCAGCAAGCGTCCAAGGACAGCACCGACCAGGGCGGCGACAAAGCCTTTGCCGGTCTGATCGACGGCGGCCTCAAGGATTTGAAGGACGCCAGCAGCGACACCCGTGTCGATGACTTCGCCAACCGCCTCGCCGCGCTGACCCAGGCTGCCACGCCGAAAACTGCGAATGCCCTGCCGCCGGTGGCCAACGCGCCATTGGCCATGCACCAGAGTGGCTGGACCGATGAGGTGGTGAATCGGGTCATGTACCTGTCCAGCGCCAACCTCAAGTCGGCAGAGATCCAGTTGCAGCCCGCTGAACTGGGTCGCCTGGACATCAGCGTGAAGATGTCCGCCGACCAGCAGGCGCAAGTCACCTTCATGAGCGGCCATGCGGTGGTGCGTGAAGCCCTGGAAAGCCAGTCGGGCCGCCTGCGGGAGATGTTTGCCCAGCAGGGCATGGGCCAGGTCGACGTCAACGTGTCGGACCAGTCCCGTGGCTGGCAGGGGCAGCAGGGCCAGGACCAGCAACAGCAGAACCAGGCTCGCGGCGTCAGCGGCAGTGGCGGGCGGGGTGATGGGGTTGATGGCGGCGGTATCGGTGAGGTGGCTGAAGTGGCCGCGCCGGTGGTGCAGTCGGTGATTGGCTCCAGTGCCGTGGACTACTACGCCTGATCCGAGGCCTGGCGATGATCAAATGTGGGAGCGGGCTTGCTCGCGAATACGGAGTGTCAGTCACAGTTACAGGTGCTGATCCACCGCTTTCGCGAGCAAGCCCGCTCCCACATTGGTTTTGCAGTGTCGGCGAAACCGTAACCGAACTGACAACTCTGGCATAACACTTGCTCTTGCCTTTCCCCAGAACTATGAATCCCAGAATAGTGACGGATTATTGGCATGGCGAAGAGCGACGACGCAGCAAAAGCACCCGCAGGCAAGGGCAAGCTCAAGCTTATCCTGCTGATTGTCCTGGCCTTGTTGCTGGCGATCGGCTTGTCCGTGGGGGCTACCTGGTACTTTATGCACAGTGCCCAGAGCAAACCGGCCGCCACGGCCGAGGTCAACCCCAACGTCAAGCAACCGGCAATCTTCGAGCCGATGCTGCCGGCGTTTGTCGCCAACTTCAATCAGAACGGCCGTCAACGCTACCTGCAGGTGAGCATTACCCTGCTGGCGCGTAACCAGGCAGACCTGGATGCCCTCAAGGTGCATATGCCAGTGATCCGCAACAACCTGGTGATGCTGTTTTCCGCCCAACCCTTCGACACCCTCGCCACCCCGGTGGGCCAGGAAATGCTGCGCCAGAAGGTCACTGCCAGCGTGCAGGAAGTGGCCCAGAAGGAAGTCGGCAAACCGGTGATCGAGCAGGTGCTCTTCACTAATTTCGTATTGCAGTAGGATCACGACATGGCCGTGCAGGACCTGCTGTCCCAGGATGAAATCGATGCGCTGCTCCATGGCGTCGACGATGGTCTGGTACAGACCGAAATGGCTGCCGAGCCCGGCAGCGTCAAAAGCTACGACCTGACCAGCCAGGATCGCATCGTCCGTGGACGCATGCCGACCCTGGAAATGATCAACGAGCGTTTTGCCCGTTACACCCGTATCAGCATGTTCAACATGCTGCGCCGCTCGGCGGACGTGGCGGTGGGCGGCGTGCAGGTGATGAAGTTCGGTGAGTACGTGCACTCGCTGTACGTGCCCACCAGCCTCAACCTGGTGAAGATCAAGCCGCTGCGCGGCACCGCGCTGTTCATCCTCGACGCCAAGCTGGTGTTCAAGCTGGTGGACAACTTCTTCGGCGGCGACGGCCGTCACGCCAAGATCGAAGGCCGTGAATTCACCCCGACCGAGTTGCGGGTGGTGCGCATGGTGCTGGAGCAGGCCTTCATCGACTTGAAGGAAGCCTGGCAGGCGATCATGGAAGTCAATTTCGAGTACATCAACTCGGAAGTGAACCCGGCCATGGCCAACATCGTCGGCCCCAGCGAAGCCATTGTGGTCTCCACCTTCCACATCGAACTCGATGGCGGTGGCGGCGACCTGCACGTGACCATGCCGTACTCGATGATCGAGCCGGTGCGCGAGATGCTCGATGCCGGTTTCCAGTCCGACCTCGACGACCAGGACGAACGCTGGGTGAAAGCCCTGCGCGAAGACCTGCTGGACGTCGACGTACCCCTGAGCGCCACCGTGGCCCGTCGCCAGCTGCGTTTGCGGGATATTTTGCACATGCAGCCGGGGGATGTGATTCCCGTCGACCTGCCGGAAGAACTGATCATGCGCGCCAACGGCGTGCCGTCGTTCAAGGTCAAGCTCGGTTCTCACAAAGGCAACCTGGCGTTGCAAGTGATCGAACCGATCAACCGTCGCTGATCCACCTTAATTTCTGCTCCGCCGAGGACATGTAATGGCTACCGAACACGAAAACACTTCCGCCGAAGACCAGGCCCTGGCTGACGAGTGGGCGGCTGCCCTGGAAGAGACCGGCGATGTCGGCCAGGACGATATCGATGCACTGCTGGCGGCCGATGCAGCCACTGCACCGGTCGGCAACCGCCTTCCCATGGAAGAGTTCGGCAGCGTGCCGAAGAACAATGACCCGGTGACCCTCGACGGTCCGAACCTGGACGTGATCCTCGACATTCCCGTGTCGATCTCCATGGAAGTCGGCAGCACCGAAATCAACATCCGCAACCTGCTGCAGCTCAACCAGGGGTCGGTGATCGAGCTGGACCGCCTGGCCGGCGAGCCGCTGGACGTGCTGGTCAACGGCACGCTGATCGCCCATGGCGAAGTGGTGGTGGTCAACGAGAAGTTCGGCATCCGCCTGACCGACGTGATCAGCCCGAGCGAACGCATCAAGAAGTTGCGTTGATATGAAGCGCTCATTGGTAGGACTGTTATCGACGCTGCCCTTGAGCGTAATGGCAGCAGAACCGGTTGCCCAGGCGGCTGCGCCGGCGCTTGGCAGCGGTGTGGGCGGGCAACTCACCCAGTTGGTGCTGGGGTTGTTGCTGGTGGTGGGGCTGATCTTCGTGCTCGCCTGGGTGTTGCGCCGCGTGCAGCGCATCGGCCCGGGCAATGCCCAGGTCATCGAGCTGGTGGGTTCACGCGCCCTTGGCCCGCGGGACAGGCTGGTGCTGGTGCAGGTCGGCGACGAGCAGATCCTGCTGGGCATCACCCCCGGTCGCATCACCCCGTTGCACGTGCTCAAGTCGCCTGTGGAAGTGGCCCAGACCCAAGCGGCCACGCCGGAATTCGCCCAGCGCCTCATGGAGTTGCTGGGCAAGGATCAGAAGGATAAGAAGTAATGCGCGTTTTATTGACGCTCATGCTGTTGCTGGCAGCGCCGCTGGCGTACGCAGCAGACCCGTTGTCGATCCCGGCGATCACCCTGGGCACCAATGCGGCGGGCGCGCAGGAGTATTCGGTCAGCCTGCAGATCCTGCTGATCATGACCGCGCTGAGCTTCATCCCCGCGTTCGTGATGCTGATGACCAGCTTCACCCGCATCATCATCGTGTTCTCGATCCTGCGTCAGGCCCTCGGCCTGCAACAGACGCCGTCGAACCAGATCCTCACCGGCATGGCGCTGTTCCTGACGCTGTTCATCATGGCGCCGGTGTTCGACAAGGTGAACCAGCAAGCCCTGCAACCGTACCTGGCGGAGAAAATGACCGCCCAGGATGCGATCGACAAGGCCCAGGGCCCGATCAAGGATTTCATGCTGTCGCAGACCCGTTCCAGCGATCTTGAGTTGTTTGTGCGGTTGTCCAAGCGTACCGATATCGCCAGCCCCGACATGGCACCGCTGACCATCCTGGTGCCGGCGTTCGTGACCTCGGAGTTGAAGACCGCGTTCCAGATCGGCTTCATGATCTTCATTCCGTTCCTGATCATCGACCTCGTCGTGGCGAGTGTGCTGATGGCCATGGGTATGATGATGCTGTCGCCGCTGATCATTTCGTTGCCGTTCAAGATCATGCTGTTTGTGTTGGTGGACGGGTGGGCGCTGATTATCGGCACCCTGGCCGGCAGTTTCGGTGGGGTGTAGGCCATGACGCCAGAAGTAGCAGTCGACCTGTTTCGCGAAGCCCTGTGGCTGACCACCATGATGGTCGCCGTGCTGGTGGTGCCGAGCCTGTTGGTGGGCCTGTTGGTGGCGATGTTCCAGGCCGCGACCCAGATCAACGAACAGACCCTGAGCTTTTTGCCGCGCCTGCTGGTGATGCTGATCACCCTGATCGTCGCCGGCCCGTGGCTGGTGCAAACCTTCATGGAATACATCCTGCAGCTGTACGGCAGTATTCCGCAGTTGATCGGCTGACCCCGTGAATTCGATGCTGGCCTTGACCGACACCCAGATCAGCACCTGGGTGGCCTCGTTCATCCTGCCGTTGTTCCGGGTCACGGCCGTGCTGATGACCATGCCGGTGTTCGGCACCACCCTGGTACCACGGCGCATCCGCCTGTATTTCGCGGTGGCGATCACCGTGGTCATCGTGCCGGGCTTGCCGCCGATGCCACCGGTGAATGCCCTGGACCTCAGTGCAATGATGCTGATCGCCGAGCAAATCATCATCGGCGCCTTGCTGGGCTTCTCCCTGACGCTGTTCTTCCAGGCCTTTGTGATCGCCGGGCAGATCATCTCGATCCAGATGGGCATGGGCTTCGCGTCCATGGTCGACCCTACCAACGGCGTGTCGGTGGCGGTGATCGGGCAATTCCTGACGATGCTGGTGACCTTGCTGTTCCTGGCCATGAACGGCCACCTGGTGGTGTTCGAGGTGATGACCGAAAGCTTCACCACCTTGCCGGTGGGCAGCGGGTTGGTGGTCAATCATTTCTGGGAGCTGGTGGGGCGCTTGAGCTGGGTGCTCGGTGCATCCCTGCTGCTGGTATTGCCGGCGATCACTGCGCTGCTGGTGGTCAACATCGCCTTTGGCGTGATGACCCGGGCGGCGCCGCAGTTGAACATCTTCTCCATCGGTTTCCCGTTGACCCTGGTGCTGGGCATGGGGATTTTCTGGGTCGGCATGGCTGACATTCTCAATCAGTATCAACCGCTGGCGACCGACGCCTTGCAGTTTTTACGTGACTTGGCGCGGGCGCGGTAAGCCATGGCCGAGAGCGAGAGTGGCCAGGACAAGACAGAAGACCCCACGGAGAAACGTAAAAAGGACTCCCGGGAAAAGGGCGAGATTGCCCGCTCCAAAGAGCTCAACACCCTGGCGATCATGCTCGCCGGTTCCGGCGGCCTACTGATCTATGGCGGTGGCCTGGCCCTGGACCTGATGGAGTTGATGCGCCTGAATTTCTCCCTGCCCCGCGACGTGCTGCTGAGCCCGGGCGCCATGGGCTTGTACCTGCTGCACTCGGGCAAGATCGCGATCCTCGCGGTGCAGCCGATCCTCATCACCTTGTTGCTGGCGGCCCTGATCGGCCCGATTTCCCTCGGCGGCTGGCTGTTTGCCGCCGGCAGCCTGGCGCCCAAATTCAGCCGGATGAACCCGGCGGCCGGGCTCAAGCGGATGTTTTCCACCAAGGCCCTGGTGGAACTGCTCAAGGCCTTGGCCAAGTTCATCCTGATCCTGTTTGTGGCGTTGACGGTGCTGTCGTCCGACATCGACGACCTGCTGCGCATCGCCCATGAGCCGATCGAGCTGGCGATCATCCACAGTGTGCAAGTGGTGGGCTGGAGCTCGCTGTGGATGGCTTGCGGGCTGATCATCATTGCTGCGGTGGATGCGCCGATCCAGCTGTGGGAAAGCCACAAGAAACTGCTGATGACCAAGCAGGAAGTGCGCGACGAGCACAAGGACCAGGAAGGCCGGCCCGAGGTCAAACAGCGGATTCGCCAGCTGCAGCGCGAGATGTCCCAGCGCAAGATGATGGCCTCGGTGCCCGATGCCGATGTGGTCATCACCAACCCGACCCACTACGCCGTGGCGCTCAAGTACGACCCGGAGAAGGGTGGGGCGCCGATGTTGCTGGCCAAGGGCAGTGATTTCACGGCGTTGAAAATCCGCGAGATTGCGGTCGCCAATGACATCCTGCTGCTGGAATCGCCGGAGTTGGCGCGGTCGATCTTCTACTCCACCGACCTGGACCAGGAAATTCCGGCCGGGTTGTATCTGGCGGTGGCTCAGGTGTTGGCGTACGTGTATCAGATCCGCCAGTACCGGGCGGGCAAGGGCAAGCGGCCGGATCCGCTCAAAGACCTGCCGATTCCGCCGGATTTGCGTCGGGATTCCTGATTTTGTAGCGTCCCTCCTGGCCTCTTCGCGAGCAAGCCCGCTCCCACATTTGACCGTGTATATCCCGTATAAACGCGGTCAAATGTGGGAGCGGGCTTGCTCGCGAAGGCGTCCGCCCAGGCAACAAAAAATCTCGCAATTGCCTATGGCAACGTTTAAGTCGCCGGCAAGGGCGCTATGTCATCCAGCACTCGATCAGCCAACAACCGCCCCACCTCGATTAACTGTGCAATCCCCAGCGCGCCTTCCCGCCGCGATCCTTCCAGTTCAAAGGCAAAGTCGCAGGTCAGCGCATGGGCTGAAGCCAGTGTTTCGGTGAGGTTGACCAGCAGGTCTTCGGTGCTGAGGCCGTCGATTACGCTGAATAGCACGACGGGGGCGTTGTGGGAGCGACTCATTCGCTGGCAAGATCGTGAGCGATTAGGGATTGGTTTTGAAAAGATCGAGTCTCCATTTTTTGCAGTGGGTCACGTCCGTTGGTCTTTGGAGAGAGACCTGCACATGACGGGGCTGGATGAATTGAAAACCGCCTTTGGTTGCTACGGCGTTTATCGTAATAGGTTATCTGAGTTTAAATTGCGCCAGATGCTAGAGGCGGTAGAGGATGGGAACTGGTTCCTGGTGCTGGATGAGCCGTTCAGTCCATTGAGCCAAGACACAAGCGGCCGGTGGTGGAGGGGGCTGGAAAGTGGCTACCACCCGGCACGTGCGCAAGAGAGGTCAGAGTCGCCACCTGCTGAGCCAATCGGGGCCCTGCCAAGGCCTATTCCTATTGAAAAGCAATTGGCCTGTACTTTTACCAAACCCTGTACGTTGCCTGATGGTGCAATTGACTACACGAATCTCAGTGGGGCGATTCCCACCTTGGCCGTCGGCGACTACGGCACCTTCGCCCTGCTGGGTGGGCGTGAGGCGGACGCTGCGGGCACCATCGTTCTCAAGAAAATCAGGGGCAACCAGTTGCCGGCAGCGCTCGGAACGCTGCGATTGGGTGGGGCGGCGACGACTACAGGAGCCTCCTGTGGAGGTCTTTGTACTGCGGCAGCCGGTGCTGTAACGACGGGTGTTGCCAGCAGCGCATTGGCCGGTCTGGTTGCGTTGCTTTGGCCTTCGAGCCTTGGCGACAGTAGCTTGTACACTGACGAACAGCTCCATTCGATGAAAAATGGCCGTACGCGGCTTCGGTTGTATGTAGAGCAACAAGCTGATGGGGCCTTGAAGGGGTATGGATACAACACCCAGAAACGCCCTGACTGGGAAATGATACCGGTTGTGCAGTTTCAGGCGCGGGGCGCCCAACAAGTGGCCGACTTTGGTGATGGGGTGACCCTGATCTGGACGCCGGCGGTTGATCCGTCCAGCACCTTGGGTATTCCGCCATTGGAGGGCGCACCGCAGGCTCCGAACATCTGGATTTACCCGCCGACCGAGCAAGCGGATAACATCATCGTCAACCCGATTTACCCGCCTGAATACAAGGATTTTATTCTCGTGTTTCCGGCGGATTCGGGTGTGAAGCCGCTGTATATCGTGATGAATGTGCGCCTTCAGCCAGGGGTTGTGACGGGGCGGGGGCAGGATGTAGCAGGTCCCTGGTTAGCGGGTGCTGGTGCGGGGCTCGGAGCGCCCATTCCGACACGAATCGCTGATCAATTGCGGGGAAAGAACTTCAGCAGTTTTGATTCGTTTCGGAAGGCGTTCTGGATGGCTATAAGCAATGATCCTGAGTTGTTGGGTCAGCTAAGTCAGAGTGCTCGGGATCGTTTATCGACCGGAAACGCTCCTGTTGTTCGGGACAAGGATTCTGTGGGCCAAAGAAGCACTTACGAAATACATCATATCGAGCGCATTGCTGATGGCGGTGCCGTTTATGACGTGGACAATCTAAGGGTAAACACCCCGAAAAATCATATTGATCTTCACAGGAGGTCGTAAGTAGATATGGCAAATATTACTGATTACACAGAAGAAGAATTTGTAAGCCTTATCAATCAAATACTAATCGCCAACAAGGGTGGGACTGATGCCGACCTGGGTGGATTGATTGAGCAATTTCGGCAGATCTCTGGGCACCCGGATGGTTCTGACTTAATTTTCTACCCTGAACCAAGTGACGATAGCTCTGCCGAAGGAGTTGCTCTGACAGTGAAGGCGTGGCGTGCTGCTCAGGGTTTGCCGGGCTTCAAAGATGCTTGATACCCCCACACTGTAGGAGCGAGCTTGCTCGCGAAGTTCGTTAACGATAACGCGTGCTTGCTGGGTAAACGCGGCGCCCTTGAGTTTTTCGCGAGCAATCATCCACTGCGTGCAAGTGGTGGTCTGGAGTTCGCGCGCGACGTGTATCAGATCCGCCTATACCGCGCGGGCAAGGGCAAGCGGCCGGATCCGCTCAAAGACCTGCCGATTCCGCCGGATTTGCGTCGGGATTCCTGAGTTTTGTAGTGCCTCTGCTGGCCTCTTCGCGAGCAAGCCCGCTCCCACATTCGACCGCGTTTCTACAGGCTGTACACGGTCAAATGTGGGAGCGGGCTTGCTCGCGAAGGCGTCCTGACAGCCACCTTATCCCTCCAGCCAAACCCCTCTACCTGTCAACTTTGACAGTAGCCATGCCCCTGCCTTTAGCGGTTTGATTGAGGTGATGAGGCTGGCTGCGCTATGCAGTCTGCGCACGAGATGTCGGGAGAACGGCAATGGCAAGGGTTACAGGCACGGTCAAATGGTTCAACACAGAAAAGGGCTTTGGCTTTATCAAGCAAGAAGGCGGCGAAGATCTTTTTGTCCACTTCTCGGCCATTCAGAGCGACGGTTTCAAGACGCTTGAAGAAGGCCAGGCCGTTGAGTTCGAGGTGGTGCAAGGTCCAAAAGGACTGCAAGCGGAAAAGGTTCGTCTGGTCTAGGCAGGGACTGATCGTTTCCGCGCAGGGAGCGATCAGCCTTTGACGGCAATGCAACCCTAAATACCTGTCGGACGTTTCGCCATCTCCCGCGAACGAGCTTGTGTGGCGAGGGAGCTTGCTCCCGCTGGGGTGCGAAGCGCCCCCAATAAAGCTAGCGCGGTGATTCAGGTAAACGCGCAAGCCGTTCCGGGGCTGCTGCGCAGCCCAACGGGAGCAAGCTCCCTCGCCACAGGTGATGTGTGTACGGCGGTAGCCCTTCGCTGTTCGTGAGACCGATCTGCTTCCTCAAGCAAAAGTTGGAAGGCTTCTTGCAATACCGCCTCCAGGACGCTTCCCGGCGTCAAAAGTTTGCTTCAAGGAAACGAGGAATACCGGTGGATCGCTCTCAAATGCTCAGCACGGCCCGTGGCACCCTGACTGACCTCTCGCGAGGCAATCTGGGTGTGCCGTTGTTGTTGCTGGTGATGCTGGCAATGATGATGTTGCCGATGCCGCCGTTCCTGCTGGATGTGTTCTTCACCTTCAACATTGCGCTGTCGGTCGTCGTGTTGCTGGTGTGCGTATACGCCCTGCGGCCGCTGGATTTCGCGGTATTCCCGACCATCCTGCTGATCGCCACCCTGCTGCGGCTGGCGCTTAACGTGGCTTCCACCCGGGTGGTGATGCTCCACGGCCAGGACGGCCACGCCGCCGCGGGCAAGGTGATCCAGGCCTTCGGCGAGGTGGTGATCGGCGGTAACTACGTGGTCGGTATCGTGGTTTTTGCGATCTTGATGATCATCAACTTCGTGGTCGTGACCAAGGGCGCCGGGCGGATTTCCGAGGTGAGCGCGCGTTTTACCCTCGACGCGATGCCCGGCAAGCAGATGGCGATCGACGCCGACCTCAACGCCGGCCTGATCGACCAGAACCAGGCCAAGGCCCGTCGCCTTGAAGTCGCCCAGGAAGCCGAGTTCTACGGTTCCATGGACGGTGCCAGCAAATTCGTGCGCGGCGACGCCATCGCCGGCCTGTTGATTCTGTTTATCAACCTGATCGGCGGCATGGCGGTCGGCATCTTCCAGCACGGCATGACCTTCGGCGACGCCGGCAAGGTTTACGCCCTGCTGACCATCGGTGACGGTTTAGTGGCGCAATTGCCATCACTGTTGTTATCTACAGCTGCGGCGATCATGGTGACCCGTGCTTCGGGCTCCGAAGACATGGGCAAGCAGATCAGCCGGCAGATGTTTGCCTCGCCCAAGGCGCTGGCGGTGGCGGCAGGCATCATGGCGATCATGGGCATCGTGCCGGGCATGCCCCATGTCTCGTTCCTGAGCATGGCCGCCATGGCCGCCGGCGGTGCCTACCTGTTCTGGAAAAAACAAAACAACATCAAGGTGATTGCCCAGCAGGAAGTGGCGCGCCAGCAGGAACTGCTGCCATCGCCGGCCCGCGCCCTGGAAACCAAGGAGCTGGGCTGGGACGACGTGACCCCGATCGACATGATCGGCCTGGAAGTCGGCTACCGCCTGATTCCCCTGGTGGATCGCAACCAGGGCGGGCAATTGCTGGCGCGGATCAAGGGTGTGCGCAAGAAGTTGTCCCAGGACCTGGGCTTCCTGATGCCCACCGTGCACATTCGCGACAACCTCGACCTGGCCCCGAGCGCCTACCGCCTGACCCTGATGGGGGTGATTCTGGCCGAGGCCGAGATCTACCCGGACCGCGAACTGGCGATCAACCCGGGCCAGGTGTTTGGCAGCCTCAACGGGATTACCGCCAAAGATCCGGCTTTTGGCCTGGAAGCGGTATGGATCGAAATCAGCCAGCGCAGCCAGGCGCAGTCGCTGGGCTACACCGTGGTCGACGCCAGCACTGTGGTCGCCACCCACCTCA
Source organism: Pseudomonas sp. F8002 (assembly GCF_013385495.1). Taxonomy (NCBI): domain Bacteria; kingdom Pseudomonadati; phylum Pseudomonadota; class Gammaproteobacteria; order Pseudomonadales; family Pseudomonadaceae; genus Pseudomonas; species Pseudomonas sp. F8002. The sequence goes on from NZ_JACAPW010000003.1 coordinate 141,365, forward strand.
ACCAGATTCTGTACAAGCACTCCCACGAGCTGATTGGCCACGAAGAAGTCCAGCAACTCTTGCAATTGCTGGCCAAGGCCTCGCCAAAACTCGCCGAAGAGCTGGTACCGGGTGTGCTGTCCACCTCGCAACTGCTCAAGGTGCTGCAAGCGCTGTTGGCCGAGCAGGTGCCGGTGCGGGACATTCGCAGCATTGCCGAAGCTATCGCCAACAATGCCGCCAAGAGTCAAGATACTGCCGCCCTGGTGGCCGCAGTGCGCGTCGGATTGTCGCGTGCAATCGTCCAAAGCATTGTAGGGCTTGACTCCGAGCTGCCTGTTATCACCTTGGAACCAAGGTTGGAACAAATATTGCTCAATAGTATTCAGAAGGCTGGGCAGGGCGCTGATGAGGGCGTGTTGCTGGAGCCAAGCATGGCAGAGAAGCTGCAGCGTTCGTTGATCGAGGCCGCGCAGCGCCAGGAAATGGAAGGCCATCCGGTGATCCTGCTGGTGGCTGGCCCCGTCCGGGCGATGTTGTCGCGGTTTGGACGCCTGGCTATACCGAATTTGCACGTATTGGCTTACCAGGAAATTCCTGACAATAAGCAAGTGACTATCGTCGCGACAGTAGGGCCCAACGGCTGAGGTAGTGGGATATGCAAGTGAAGCGTTTTTTCGCCGCCGATATGCGTCAGGCCATGAAACTGGTACGTGATGAGTTGGGCGCCGACGCTGCGATTATCGGTAACCGTCGTATTGCAGGCGGTGTGGAGCTGACGGCTGCCCTGGATTACAAACCCTCGGCCCTGGCGCCGCGCGTGCCGAACATGGAACTGGAAGACGAGCTGCGCAAGACCGCTTCGCGCATTGTCTCGGCCCAGGCTGAACTGAGCATGCGTGGCGACAGCGACGCCTCGACCAATCGCCAGCTGTTTGCCGGGCTGCCGTTGACCGCGTCCGAGCCGCTGGTAGAGCCGACTTTTGTTGAACCACCGCGTCCTGCTGCGCCAGCCCCGGCGCCGGCGGTAGACCAGCGGGTGTTCGACTCGATGCGTTTCGAACTCAACGGCCTGCGTGAACTGCTGGAAGTGCAGTTGGGTTCGCTGGCCTGGAACCAGTTGCAGGGCAGCCAGCCACAACAGGCCAACCTGTGGCGTCGCCTGCAACGCATTGGCCTGTCCGGCCCGTTGTCCCGCGACCTGCTGCAACTGACCACGCAAATTGAAGAGCCTCGCCAGGCCTGGCGCATGCTCCTGGCCCACCTGGCGCGGATGATCGTCACCCCGGAAATCGAACCCCTGGAAGAAGGCGGTGTGATTGCCATGGTCGGCCCGGCCGGCATGGGCAAGACCACCACCCTGGCCAAGCTGGCCGCACGTTACGTGCTCAAGTACGGCGCCCAGAACATCGCGCTGGTGAGCATGGACAGCTACCGCATCGGCGCCCAGGAACAACTCAAGACCCTGGGCCGCATCCTCAATGTGCCGGTGACCCACGTCGACCCGGGCCAGTCCCTGGCCAACGCCCTCGACCCATTGCTGCGCAAGCGCGTGGTGCTGATCGACACCGCCGGCCTGCAAGCCAGCGACCCGGCCCTGCGCATGCAGCTGGAAAGCCTGGCCGGGCGCGGGATCAAATCCAGAAACTATTTGGTGCTTGCCACTACCAGCCAGAAGCAGGTATTGACCGCCGCCTACCACAGCTACAAGCGCTGCGGGCTGGCGGGTTGCATCCTGACTAAACTGGATGAGACGGCAAGCCTGGGCGAAGTATTGAGCCTGGCAATCAGTCATGAATTACCGGTCGCCTACCTGACCGACGGGCCGCGGATCCCGGATGATCTGCATCTGCCGCGCCGTCATCAGTTGGTCAGCCGGGCTGTCAGCGTGCAAATGCAGGAAGAACCCAGTGAGGAAGCGATGGCTGACATGTTTGCTGACCTCTACCACAGCCCGAACAAGCGAGTTGGCTGAGGCATCATGGCTTTCTATTTAAAAATGACAGTGAAAAGTATCTACATCGATGGCCTGCCAGCAGTTCGCGCGGCCAACTTATGTAGCCTGCGTCTAAGCAAGACAAGGTAAAGAAATAAAATGGGCAGCATGCATCCCGTACAGGTGATCGCGGTGACCGGCGGCAAAGGTGGCGTCGGAAAAACTAACGTGTCAGTGAATTTGTCCCTGGCCCTGGCAGAGCTTGGCCGTCGCGTCATGCTGCTGGATGCTGACCTGGGGCTGGCGAACGTCGACGTTCTGCTGGGACTGACGCCCAAACATACCCTGGCCGATGTCATCGAAGGCCGCTGTGAGCTGCGCGACGTACTGTTGCAAGGCCCCGGCGGGATTCGCATCGTGCCGGCGGCTTCCGGCACCCAGAGCATGGTGCACCTGAGTCCGGCGCAACATGCCGGCCTCATTCAGGCGTTCAGCGACATTGGCGACAACCTCGACGTACTGGTGATCGACACCGCCGCCGGGATCGGCGAGTCGGTGGTCAGTTTCGTGCGCGCAGCCCAGGAAGTGTTGCTGGTGGTGTGCGACGAACCCACCTCGATCACCGACGCCTACGCCCTGATCAAACTGCTCAACCGCGACTACGGCATGAACCGCTTCCGCGTGCTGGCCAACATGGCCCAAAGCCCGCAGGAAGGGCGGAATCTGTTCGCCAAGTTGACCAAGGTCACGGATCGCTTCCTCGATGTCGCCTTACAATACGTTGGCGCAGTTCCTTACGACGAGTGTGTGCGCAAGGCCGTGCAAAAGCAGCGTGCGGTCTATGAAGCGTTCCCTCGTTCGAAGTGCGCATTGGCGTTCAAGGCTATTGCCCAGAAGGTCGATACCTGGCCGTTGCCCGCCAATCCCCGGGGGCATCTGGAGTTTTTCGTCGAGCGATTGGTGCATCAGACGAGCGCAGGACCGGTGCTATGACAGCCAGCGGTTACAACCTTTACAAGAAGTCGGCACGTGACAGTCAAGTCGAATTGATCGAGCGCTATGCGCCCCTGGTCAAGCGCATTGCCTATCACCTGCTGGCGCGCTTGCCTGCCAGCGTGCAGGTCGAGGACTTGATCCAGGCCGGGATGATCGGCCTGCTTGAAGTGTCGACCAAGTACGACGCGAGCAAGGGCGCGAGTTTCGAGACATACGCGGGTATCCGTATCCGTGGGGCCATGCTCGATGAAGTGCGTAAAGGTGATTGGGCGCCGCGATCAGTGCACCGCAATACACGGATGGTGAGTGACGCAATTCGCTCAATTGAAGCAAAAACCGGTCGCGACGCTAAAGATCATGAAGTTGCGGCCGAACTCCAATTGAGTCTCGACGATTACTACGGGATTTTGAACGATACCTTGGGCAGCCGGCTGTTCAGTTTCGACGACCTTTTACAGGACGGCGAACATGAAGGGCTGCACGAGGACGGCGCGAGTGCCCATCTCGAACCGTCACGGGACCTGGAAGATGAACGCTTCCAGAGCGCGCTGGCGGACGCGATAGCCAATTTGCCGGAGCGTGAGCGACTGGTGTTGGCGCTGTACTACGACGAAGAGCTGAACCTCAAGGAAATCGGTGAGGTCCTGGGGGTCAGCGAATCGCGGGTCAGCCAGTTACACAGCCAGTGCGCGGCCCGCTTGCGGGGGCGTTTGGGAGAGTGGCGAGCGCGCTGACAGGCAGTGTGGGGACACTGCGAACGATACCGTCCAGGCCCTGCGCCCGGACGGGCTTGGCCCGTGGTGCGCCCCCGGTAGTCCTTTTTGTGTAACGCCTGTTGATTGATATGGCGCGCCCAGGTGCTGGGCGCGTTTAAGACTGCTTGGAGGTCGAATTGGACAAGAACATGAAAATCCTCATCGTTGATGACTTCTCAACGATGCGGCGGATCATAAAAAACCTGTTGCGTGACCTTGGGTTCACTAACACGGTCGAGGCGGATGACGGTATTACGGCGATTCCGATCCTCAACAGCGGGAGCATCGACTTTCTGGTAACGGACTGGAACATGCCGGGCATGACCGGTATCGATCTGCTGCGCCACGTGCGCGCTGATGAAAAACTGCGCAGCCTGCCTGTGCTGATGGTGACCGCTGAAGCCAAGCGTGAACAGATCATCGAAGCCGCCCAGGCCGGGGTCAACGGCTACGTGGTCAAGCCATTCACTGCACTGGCCTTGAAAGAGAAGATCGAAAAGATCTTCGAACGCATCGGTCATTGATGCTGCCACGGGGGAGCTATGGAGCATAAAGAATCATCGCAGGCCGACTTTGAGTCGACCCTGAAAAAACATGCTCATCAACTCGTCGAAAGCCTTGAAAGAGGCCAGTTCGGCGACGCGGTGCAGTTGATCCATGAGCTCAACCAGACCCGTGACCGCGGCCTGTACCAGGAAGTGGGCAAGCTCACCCGTGAGTTGCACAGTGCGATAGTCAATTTTCAGATTGACCCGCACATGCCCCAGGCCGAGGAAATCTCGCAGATCACGGATGCCACCGAACGCCTGTCCTACGTGGTCAGGCTGACTGAGGCGGCGGCCAACCGCACCATGGACCTGGTGGAAAACGCCACGCCTTTGGTCAACGGTATGGCCAGTGAAGCCAAGGCCCTGAGCACTGACTGGGGCCGGTTCATGCGTCGGGAAGTGGGCGCTGAGGAGTTTCGTGAGCTGGCGCGTCGGGTCGAGGGCTTTTTGTCCCGCAGCGAGCAGGAAAACCGCACGGTTTCCAGCAACCTCAATGACATTCTGCTGGCCCAGGATTACCAGGACCTCACCGGTCAGGTGATCAAGCGTGTGACCCAACTGGTCACCGAAGTGGAAAGCAACCTGCTCAAACTGGTGTTGATGGCGGGCCAGGTCGACCGGTTTGCCGGCATCGAACATGACCGCGCAGCGATCCTTTCTGAAAAAGATCCACAAAAACACCTCGCCAAGGGTGAAGGTCCGCAGATTCATGCCGATAAACGTGAAGACGTTGTATCCGGGCAAGACGACGTAGACGATTTGCTGTCCAGTTTAGGCTTCTAAGGAGCACACCCATGAGCTTCGGCGCCGATGAAGAAATCCTTCAGGATTTCCTTGTAGAGGCCGGCGAAATTTTAGAGCAACTGTCCGAACAACTGGTCGAGCTGGAAAGCCGACCGGATGATGCGAACCTGCTCAATGCAATTTTTCGCGGTTTTCATACTGTAAAAGGGGGCGCCGGCTTCCTCCAGCTCCACGAGCTGGTGGAGTGCTGTCACATCGCCGAGAACGTGTTCGACATCCTGCGCAAGGGTGAGCGGCACGTCGACTCGGAACTGATGGACGTGATCCTGGAAGCACTGGACGCGGTCAACGGCATGTTCAGTGAAGTGCGCGAGCGCGCACCGATCACTGCCGCCACGCCGGAACTGCTGGCCGCCCTGGCGCGCCTGGCGGAACCTGCGGCCAACGCTCCCGTGGTGGAAGCAGTGGCTGAGCCGGTTGCCGAGCCTGCGGGCGACGTGACCGACAGCGAATTTGAACAACTGCTGGACTCGCTGAACGCCGTCAAGGCCGAAGCCGAAGCGCCGGCAGCCAGTGCGCCGGCCATGGTGCCGACCACCGAAGACATTACCGACGCCGAGTTCGAGTCGTTGCTCGACCAGTTGCACGGCAAGGGCCAGTTTGCCCCGGACGCGGTGGCCGCAGCGCCAGCGCCAACGGAAGCCGCGGCGCCCGTCAGCAATGAAATCACCGACGACGAATTTGAAGCGCTGCTGGACCAGTTGCACGGCAAAGGCTCGTTTGCCGCCGAGGCTCTGCCGGAAGTCGCCGCAACGGCCGCCGCGCCTGCGGCACCCGCTGCTGCGCCGGCCGCCGATGGACTGATCTCCGATCACGAATTCGAAGCCCTGCTGGATGAACTGCACGGCAAGGGCAAGTTCACCGAAGTGGTCGGCGCTGCTGCACCGGCTGCTGCCGCAGCTGTCGCAACACCGGCTCCTGCCGCCAAGGCTGCCGCGCCTGTCGCAGCGAAAGCGGCTCCGGCTCCGGCTCCAGCACCGGCCCGGGCTGCCGCGGCTGCCCCGGCCCCGGACAAGCAACCGGCCAGTGAAGCCGAAACCACCGTGCGGGTTGATACCGCGCGCCTGGACGACATCATGAACATGGTCGGCGAACTGGTGCTGGTGCGTAACCGCCTGGTGCGCCTGGGCCTGAACAGTGGCGACGAGGCCATGCAAAAGGCCGTGTCGAACCTCGACGTGGTCACCGCAGACCTGCAGACCGCCGTCATGAAGACCCGGATGCAGCCGATCAAGAAAGTCTTCGGCCGTTTCCCGCGCCTGGTTCGCGACCTGGCACGCCAGCTCAAGAAAGAGATCAACCTGGAACTGGTGGGTGAAGAAACCGACCTCGACAAGAACCTTGTCGAGGCCCTGGCCGACCCGCTGGTCCACTTGGTGCGCAACGCGGTCGACCACGGTGTCGAGACGCCGGAAGAGCGCGAAGCCTCGGGCAAGAACCGCCAGGGCAAAGTGATCCTGGCGGCCGAACAGGAAGGCGACCATATCCTGCTGTCGATCACCGATGACGGCAAAGGCATGGACCCCACGGTACTGCGCAACATTGCAGTCAAGCGTGGGGTGATGGACAAGGACGCCGCCGACCGCCTCACCGACACCGAGTGCTACAACCTGATCTTCGCCCCGGGCTTCTCCACCAAGACCGAGATTTCCGACGTGTCGGGCCGTGGCGTGGGCATGGATGTGGTGAAGACCAAGATCAGCCAGCTCAACGGCTCGATCAACATCTACTCGACCAAGGGCCAGGGCTCGAAGATCGTCATCAAGGTGCCGTTGACCCTGGCGATCATGCCGACCCTGATGGTGATGCTGGGCAACCAGGCGTTCGCCTTCCCGCTGGTCAACGTCAACGAAATCTTCCACCTCGACCTGTCGCGCACCAACGTGGTGGACGGCCAGGAAGTGGTGATCGTGCGCGACAAGGCGTTGCCGCTGTTCTACCTCAAGCGCTGGCTGGTGGCTTCGGCCAAGCATGAAGAGCAGCGCGAAGGCCATGTGGTGATTCTTTCCGTGGGCACCCAGCGTATCGGCTTCGTGGTCGATCAACTGGTGGGCCAGGAAGAAGTGGTCATCAAGCCTTTGGGCAAAATGCTGCAGGGAACCCCGGGCATGTCGGGTGCGACCATTACCGGTGACGGTCGGATCGCGCTGATTCTGGATGTTCCGAGCATGCTCAAGCGTTACGCCGCACGGCGTATTTGATTCGGCCCGGGCAGGGCGGTTGTCCCTCGCCCGGCCTAACGGAGTGTTTATGGTAGTCAAGGTCCTGGTGGTGGACGATTCGGGTTTCTTCCGCCGCCGCGTCTCGGAAATTCTTTCATCGGATTCCAATATCCAGGTGGTCGGCACGGCCACCAACGGCAAAGAGGCGATCGATCAGGCCCTGGCCCTCAAGCCGGACGTGATCACCATGGACTACGAGATGCCGATGATGGACGGCATCACGGCGGTGCGGCACATCATGCAGCGCTGCCCGACGCCGGTGTTGATGTTCTCCTCGCTGACCCACGAAGGCGCCCGGGTCACCCTGGATGCGCTGGATGCCGGCGCGGTGGACTTCCTGCCGAAGAATTTCGAAGACATCTCGCGCAACCCCGAGAAGGTCAAGCAGATGCTCTGCGAGAAGGTGCACAGCATCTCCCGCAGTAACCGTCGCAGCCTGTTCAGTGCGCCGGCGCCCGCACCCGTTACGCCGCCACCGGCCGCCCCGAGCACCTTTGGTCGCCCGGCGCCGGCACCGGTTGCGCGCCCGGCCGCCGCCCCGGTGCGTACGGCTGCGCCCGCCGCACATTCACCTGCGCCCAAGCGCAAGGCCTACAAACTGGTGGCCATCGGTACGTCCACCGGCGGCCCGGTGGCCTTGCAGCGGGTGTTGACCCAATTGCCGGCGAACTTCCCGGCGCCGATCGTGTTGATCCAGCACATGCCGGCCGCGTTCACCAAGGCGTTCGCCGAGCGCCTGGACAAGCTGTGCCGCATCAGCGTCAAGGAAGCCGAGGATGGCGACATCCTGCGTCCGGGTCTGGCGCTGCTGGCCCCCGGTGGCAAGCAAATGATGGTCGATGGCCGTGGTGCGATCAAAATCCTGCCGGGTGACGAACGCCTAAACTACAAGCCGTGTGTGGATATCACCTTCGGGTCTGCGGCCAAATCCTACGGCGACAAAGTTTTGGCGGTGGTGTTGACCGGCATGGGCGCCGACGGCCGTGAAGGCGCGCGCCTGCTCAAGCAGGGCGGCAGCGCGATCTGGGCCCAGGATGAAGCCAGCTGCGTGATCTATGGCATGCCCATGGCCATCGTCAAGGCCGACCTGGCCGACGCCGTCTACAGCCTGGACGACATCGGCAAGCACCTGGTGGAGGCTTGCCTCTGATGGATGTATTGAGCCTGATTGGCATCATCATGGCGTTTGTCGCGATTATCGGCGGCAACTACCTCGAAGGCGGCCACCTGGGCGCCCTGGCCAACGGCCCGGCGGCGTTGATCGTGATCGGCGGCACCGTGGGCGCGGCGTTGTTGCAGTCGCCCATGAGTTCGTTCAAGCGCGCGATGCAGATCCTCATCTGGATTATTTTTCCGCCGCGTGTCGACTTGCCGGGCGGCATCGACCGCGTGGTCAACTGGAGCCTCACGGCGCGCAAGGAAGGCCTGCTCGGGCTGGAAGGCGTGGCCGATGCCGAGCCCGACAGCTACGCACGCAAAGGCCTGCAACTGCTGGTGGACGGCGCCGAGCCGGAAGCGATTCGCAGCATCCTCGAAGTGGACTTCTACACCCAGGAAAGCCGCGACATCAACGCTGCCAAAGTCTTTGAAAGCATGGGCGGCTACGCGCCGACCATCGGCATCATCGGTGCGGTGATGGGCTTGATCCACGTGATGGGCAACCTGGCCGATCCGTCGCAACTGGGCAGCGGGATTGCCGTGGCGTTCGTCGCCACCATCTACGGCGTGGCCAGTGCCAACCTGGTGTTGTTGCCGGTGGCCAGCAAGCTCAAGTCGATCGCCCTGCGCCAGTCGCGTTATCGCGAGATGTTGCTCGAAGGCATCCTCTCGATTGCCGAGGGTGAAAACCCGCGCTCCATCGAATTGAAGCTCCAGGGCTTCATGGATTGATGGGAGGTATTTGTTGTGAGCCGTCGCCGCCGCGAGCCTGAAGAACACGTCAACCATGAACGCTGGCTGGTGTCCTACGCCGACTTCATTACGTTGCTGTTCGCGTTTTTTGTGGTGATGTACTCCATTTCCTCGATCAACGAAGGCAAGTACAAAGTCATTTCCCAGGCGCTGATTGGCGTATTCAACGACGCTGACCGCGCCCTCAAGCCGATACCCATTGGCGAAGAACGCCCCAAGACCGTGACCCCGGCCAAGCCGCTGGTCAACGACAGCGATGAAACCGCCGCCGGCATCGGTGGCACCAGCGACCCGCTGAAAAGCATCGCCGATAACATCAGCGCGGCCTTTGGCGACCTGATCAGCTCCAACCAGATGACCGTGCGCGGCAATGAGTTGTGGGTCGAGATCGAGCTCAATTCCAGCCTGCTGTTCGCCAGTGCCGATGCAATGCCCAGCGACCAGGCGTTTACCATCATCGACAAGGTGGCGGCGATCCTGAAGCCGTTTGAAAACCCGGTCCACGTTGAAGGCTTTACCGATAACCTGCCGATCAGTACCGCGCAGTACCCGACCAACTGGGAGCTGTCTTCGGCCCGGGCGGCGAGTATTGTACGAATGCTCGCGATGCAGGGTGTGAACCCCGGGCGCCTGGCGTCGGTGGGTTACGGCGAGTTCCAGCCGGTGGCCAATAACGCCACGGCGGAAGGCCGTGCGCGCAACCGTCGGGTGGTGCTGGTGGTGTCGCGCAACCTGGACGTGCGCCGCAGCCTGACCGGTACCGGCACTGCCAATGCAACACCGGATGCCGCCTTGAAGCGGGCTGGCACACAAACTGCACCAGCGCCCGTAAAGGCGCCGGTTCGCGGGAGTGCCGTCAATTCTCCGTCACCGGCTCTATAACCCCATGCAATTTCTCGGTCGAGCCTGTGCCTGCCGGGAGGAACAATCCGAATGAGAGTCTGGGCAGTTGCCAATCAAAAGGGTGGTGTCGGTAAAACCACCACGTCCATCGCCTTGGCCGGCTTGCTGGCCGAGGCCGGCAAGCGTGTGGTCGTGGTCGACCTGGACCCCCACGGCTCCATGACCAGCTATTTCGGCTATGACCCGGATGCCCTGGAACACAGTTGCTACGACCTGTTCCTGCACAAGGGCAGCGTGCCGGCCGACTTGCCGGGGCAACTGTTGCTGCCTACCAGCAATGAAAAGATCTCGCTGTTGCCGTCCAGCACCGCCCTGGCCACCCTTGAGCGCCAGTCGCCGGGGCAGAGCGGCCTGGGCCTGGTGATCGCCAAGACCCTGGCGCAGCTGTGGCAGGACTTCGACTACGCGATCATCGACAGCCCGCCGTTGCTCGGCGTGCTGATGGTCAACGCCCTGGCCGCCAGCCAACAGCTGGTGATCCCGGTGCAGACCGAGCACCTGGCCGTCAAGGGCCTGGAGCGCATGGTCAGCACCCTGGCGATGATCAACCGCTCGCGCAAGCAAGCGCTGCCGTTCAGCATCGTGCCGACCCTGTTTGACCGCCGTACCCAGGCGTCCCTCGGCACCTTGCGGGTATTGCGCGATGCTTATCCGGACACCATCTGGCAAGGCTACATCCCGGTGGACACGCGCCTGCGGGATGCGAGCCGGGCAGGGCTGACGCCGTCGCAGTTCGACGGCAAGAGCCGTGGGGTGCTGGCGTATCGGGCGTTGCTCAAGCACCTGTTGTCCCAGCAACTTGTGGCGCAGGTGGCGTGATGGTCATAAACAGCCCTGTAGGGGCCTGGCTTGCCAGCGATGCAGACGCCGCGGTTTTCCTGACCAAACCGGCTCTCGATTCAAGTCCGGACACTCACAGGCCGATAACCTCTGAATACAGGGTTGATGGGGCTTGCGCGTGGGCATACAGATGAACCGTCCCGTTGATTTCAAGACCCGGCCGCAACTGGCGCTGGAGTCCTACCTGGACGCTTTGCTCCAGGACGCCACCGAGGACATGCCGGAGCCGATTCTGATCCTCGATGAAGTCATCGAGCCTGAACCTGCTGCCCTGGACGAGTTTCAGCTGGCGGTCCTGGAAGAGCAGGCCCGTGATGCGTTGGTGGTTCCCGTAGCCGTTCCTGTACCGGTTGCTGTGCCCGTCGAGCCTGTGGTGATTGCGCCTGTAGTGGTGGAGCCGGTGGTTGAGGTTCACCTCCCGCCGAGCATCACGCCGCCGCCGGTACAGGGCGACGGTCGCCCGGTGTGGGCTGCGGAGCCGTTCGAATGTTTGCTGTTCGATGTCGCCGGGCTGACCCTGGCGGTGCCGCTGGTGTGCCTGGGGTCGATCTACTCCCTGGAAGGCCAGGAGTTGACGCCGTTGTTCGGCCAGCCGGATTGGTTCCTCGGGATCCTGCCGAGCCAGCAGGGCAACTTGAAGGTATTGGACACCGCGCGTTGGGTGATGCCCGACCGCTACCGCGATGACTTCCGCCAGGGCCTGCAATACGTTATTTCGGTCCAGGGCTACGAGTGGGGGCTGGCGGTGCATCAGGTCAGCCGCTCATTGCGCCTGGACCCGAACGAAATCAAATGGCGCAGCCACCGTGGCCAGCGGCCATGGCTGGCGGGCACTGTGATCGAGCACATGTGCGCGTTGCTGGATGTCGCCGAACTGGCGGAGTTGATTGCCAGCGGCGCGGTAAAAGCCATGCCGCTGAACAAACGCACTTGATAACAAGCAGCAGCGCTACGGCGCTGCCCAAGAACACACACCGTAACCAACGGTATTTGAAGGGGTCTGGAGTATGAACAAGTCAGTGTCCGCACAAGGTCTGGTGGATGATCCAATCCTGCAATGGGTCACCTTCAAGCTGGACAACGAGTCCTACGGCATCAACGTGATGCGTGTGCAGGAAGTGCTGCGCTACACCGAAATCGCTCCGGTTCCGGGTGCCCCAAGCTATGTGCTGGGCATCATCAACCTGCGCGGCAACGTGGTGACCGTGATCGACACCCGCCAGCGTTTTGGCCTGGTGCCGACCGAAGTCAACGACAACACCCGCATCGTGATCATCGAAGCCGACAAGCAAGTGGTCGGGATCATGGTCGACAGCGTGGCGGAAGTGGTTTACCTGCGCCAATCCGAAGTCGAGACTGCGCCGAACGTCGGCAACGAAGAATCGGCCAAGTTCATCCAGGGTGTCTGCAACAAGAACGGCGAACTGCTGATTCTGGTTGAGCTGGACAAGATGATGAGCGAAGAAGAGTGGCAGGACCTGGAGAATATCTGATTGTTTCTTGAGGTAGCGGTGATCGTCCTGGCCATCCTTTGGGCCGGGACCCTGGGCTTCCTGCTGCGTTATGTTCGCCAGCAACGGGAATTGGCCACTCGACAAGTCGAGCGCGACGCTGTGCGCGACCGGCGGATCCTGGAGCTGGCCAAGCGGGTCGACCACTTCCAGCAAAGTGCGGTGCGTGTGGGTGATGAAGTGCACGAGCTGCGTTCGGTGCTGGCGCCGTTGCCGGACAAGCTGTCGGCACTCGAGCAGCGTGACCCGTCGAGCCTCTCATTCGCCCAGGCGGCGAAGCTGGTGGGCATGGGCGCCACGGTGGATGAGCTGACGCAGTCCTGCGGGTTGACCCAGGCTGAAGCGCAGTTGATGAGCCGGTTGCACAAGGACAACTGAAGGTTACGAGCTGCAAGCGGTATTGCTTGCAGCTTATAGCCGGTGCCGGTTGCTCAGCCATTCGGCCATGGTCGAGTCCTCCAAAGCATATTCACCACGGTTGGCTTTCCAGACCAACTCCTTCTCCCGCAGCACTTCCAGTGCTTTCTGCACGTTTGGTGTGCTGGCGTTCGGCTCGACCTGGGCCTGTTCCAGCTTGCGGTTCACATCCTGGAAGGTTTTCTCCGCAAAAGGCGAGAACGCCTGCTTGCCCAGGGTTCGTTCGCCCATCACTTCAAGTACCGCCTGTTGCAGCGGCGAGAGGTCGTTGTAGGCGCTCTCGTAATCGCTCCAGATGCCGGCCTGGTGATTGAGTGCCCCGGTCCTCAGCAACTCGCCAAGGTTGCTGGCTTCGCCAAGACCCACGCTCACTTCGGTCAGTAGTTTGTTGAGCATTTCCGGGCGCCGGCCAACGAGCTGGAAGGCATAGTCCATGTCCTCCAGGTTGAACTGGTTGGTCGCGGCCAGGCGCTGGTTCCAGAGGTCCGTCACGAACTCGACGAAATCCCGGCTCAACAGCGGGAACGGCGTGATATGGGCGCCGAAGAACGGTTGTTTGCTCTTGAGTACCAGGTTGGCCAGTTTGTCCCGGCTGGAGCCGGTGAAGACCAGGCGCAGGCCATCTGCCGTGCTGCTGCCGTTGAGATGATCCCGTGCCGCCTTGAGGGCGAACATGGCGTTCACCCCACCTTCGCTGTTGAGAGCGTGCTGGGCCTCGTCCACGATCAGCACGATCATTTGCCCCGAGACCTGGTGCAGCACGTCCAGGGCGTGGCTGAGCGTGGTGCCGGCGGGCAGTTGCGGTTTGGTGAAGTCCCAACTCAAGGTGCGCAACAGGCTGATCTTGTCGATACCGGCTTTCTTGGCCGCCTTGCTCACTGCGCTTTCGAACTCGCCCAGGGCTTTGCCGATAGCGCCGGAGATCAGTTCGGCGGGGTCGACTTCGCGGTTCATCCACAGGTCCACGTACACCGGCAGCCAGCCCCGGGCCTTGCACTCGGGGATAAGGTCGTTGCGCAGGAACGTACTCTTGCCGGTACGGCGCGGAGCCGCGAGGAACATGCCGGAGCTGTAGTCGGCAAATGACTCGCCTGCCAGATCACGGGCGAGCGCTTCGGCGAGTAGCTTTCGACTGAGAATCGGGCGGGTAGGGCTCATGGGTTTATCCTGAACTATCGGGTTCGGGATAATCTATACCTCGAAAGATATAATTGCTATACACCACCCACCGCAACTGATCATTCCCACGCTCTGCGTGGGAATGCATCCCGTGACGCTCCGCGTCACCCCTGCGCAAGACTTGAACGTTGCAGCGCCAGTTGGACGCGGAGCGTCCGAGGCGGCGTTCCCACGCAGAGCGTGGGAACGATCAGCCGGCTCCCACCTTAATAATCGTCGCCTCTTTCCGTCACATCCCGCTCCACCGGCCCCGCGTCCGGGTCGTAGCCCACCGGGAACTTGCCCTTCAGCGTCCAGGCAAACGCGATGATCTCGGCGACGGTGCGGTACAACTCTTCCGGGATACTGTCGCCCAACTCCATGCGTGCCAGTAATTTGACCAGCTCGGCATTTTCGTAAATCGGGACTTCGTTCTCCCGGGCCAGCTTGAGGATGGCTTCGGCCAGGGCATCGTCGCCCTTGGCGGTCAGGGTCGGCGCTTGTTGCCCGTCGTATTTGAGGGCGATGGCCTGGCGGGGCGGGTTGGGGTTTTTCATGCGGTTTCATCCACCCAGCGTTGTTCAAGCCCGGTTTTCGGGCCCCGTGGCGGGGTGCCGAGGTGGCAGTCGAGGTCGCCGACGTTGAGTCCCGACGACACCAGGCGCTCGCGCAGGCTGCCCAGGTGGCTTTCGATCAGGCTGGCGGTGAAGGGCCGGGTCGCCCACAACTGGCTCGACAGTTTGCCCTGGCTCAGTTGCGCCTGGACCTGCAACGGGCCGAGCGGCTCCATGTCGAGCGCCATTTCCACGCGCCAGAGCATTTGCTTGGGATCCTTGCTGTCCTTGCGTTCCGGCTGTTCCTTGTCGGGCGCCGGTTCTTCCCGCTGGAACTTGACCTGCAACGGCACGATGTCCTGCAAGGTGCGCATGGGGATTTCCAGCTGCCAGGTGGTCAAGAGCTTGCCGTCGGCGGTGGTACCGGTCTGCTCCAGGCTCGACAGCTGATGGCTTTGCAGGCGGGAGATGGCCCCGGCGGCCAGGCGCAGCAGGTTTTCCAGGTCACTTTCACCTTCCAGGCGTTGCATCAGCCGATCGGGCAGCGGAAAGCCCGCGGGCGCCTGCCTGGCGCCGACCTGGCCGAGGGTACCCAGCGGGCTGCGTACGAAGCTGGGCAGCAATTGCGCCAGGGTGTTGGCAGCGAGGATCGCATTCAGATTGGTGCTGGCGGGCAGGGATGGCAGCAGGTCGGCGACGAAGCGCAGCAGCGCGCCTTTCATGTCCAGCGGCGGTATCTGCGGGTTTTGCCCGACCAGCAACTTGGCTTCGAGGAAGGTCCCGCTGTTCTGGATCAGTTGCGCCAGCACCTTGGGGTTGCTGGCCTGGGCCAGGTCGGGCAGGCCGGCGAGCAAACGCTCGGCGGCGGCGCGCAGGTCGGCCCCGGTGCTGTCGCTGCTGGTCGCCGGCAGGCTTTGCAGCGCGGTGAACACCACGTCCAGCGAGCCCTGGCGGCTTTGCTGGGTGGAGAGTTGCTGGGCCACGGCCAATTGGTCCTGGCGCCCGCTCAGCGGTACAAAGCTCAAGGTCTGCGCACCTTGCACCACGGCGCTGAGCAGGCTGCCGACGCGCAAGGGCTGCGGGCTTTCGACGGTCAGGGTCGCGCCGCTGAGGACGTTATTGAGCACCGACACCAGTGAGCGATACACCACCGGCTGGTTGGCGCCCTGTGGCAGCGCCTGGGTGGTCAGCACCTTGCCTTGCAGCAGGGTGCCCACCGGTAACTGGCTGGTGTCGATACGCGTCAGCGCAGCGACGCTGGAACTCAGGGCCTGCTGCAGGCTGATGGACAAATTGCCCGACGGCGTCTGGCTGACTTCCACCTGGGTACCCAGCGGCAGCGGCTGGCTGCTGCTGGCCTGCACCAGGGTTTGCCGGCCGCCTTCCAGGGTCAGCTTGAGCAGCAACTGAAAGGCATCGCCGCCTTGTTTCAGTGCCAGCACCTCGGCATTTACGGTTTTTCCGGGGTCGATCAGGCCGGTCTGCGGCTCCAGCAGTTTCAGCAACTCGCCCGCTGCAGGCGCGGGCGCAGGCCCGGCCGGAAGCGTCGGGGGGAGCGTGGGAAGATTGATCTCACCGGTCATCGTGCGCGCCGTCTCAGGGGAAATTGCCCTCTTTAGAGTAGGGCATCACATGTATAATGCCGCCCGTCTTCAAAGAGAGCGTTAAAAACAACACAACTGATTGATCCAGCTCTCTAAAAACGGTCGCCAAAGCAGTTAATGTGCATCTCTTTAACGGCCGTTCCACCGCCGACTTGAACCGTAAAGGCCCGCGATCTCTTGACCAGCCCTCTTCTAGAAGCCGTAGCGCTCGCCTGTGAACGTGACCTGCGGATGCTGTTCGAACACCTCGAACTGCGTCTGGCGGGCGGCGACATGGTGCAGGTCAGCGGCCCCAACGGCAGCGGCAAGACCAGCCTGTTGCGCCTGCTGGCCGGGCTGATGCAGCCGACGGCGGGCGAAGTACGGCTCAACGGCAAACCGTTGCACGAGCAGCGCACCGAGCTGGCGCGCAACCTGATCTGGATCGGCCACGCCGCCGGAATCAAGGATGTGCTTACCGCTGAAGAAAACCTCAGTTGGCTCAGCGCCCTGCATCATCCCGCCAGCCGCGACGCGATCTGGCAGGCGCTGGCCGCGGTTGGCCTCAAGGGTTTCGAAGACGTTCCCTGCCACACCCTGTCCGCCGGCCAGCAGCGCCGCGTGGCCCTGGCCCGTTTGTATCTCGACGGCCCGCCGCTATGGATTCTCGACGAACCCTTCACCGCCCTCGACAAACAAGGCGTTGCCCAATTGGAAGAACACCTTGCCGCGCACTGCGAGCAGGGCGGCATGGTTGTCCTGACCACTCACCACACCTTGACGCGCATGCCTGCCGGTTACCGCGACCTCGACCTGGGCCGGTGGGCGGTATGAGTGTTTTTGCCCTGTTGGTCGCCCGCGAAGCGCGGTTACTCTGTCGCCGTCCGGCCGAATTGGCCAACCCGCTGGTGTTCTTCGCGATTGTGATCGCGCTGTTCCCGTTGGCGGTGGGCCCCGAGACTAAACTGTTGCAAACCTTGTCTCCTGGACTGGTCTGGGTGGCGGCGCTTTTGTCGGTCCTGCTCTCGCTGGACGGGCTGTTTCGCAGTGATTTTGAAGACGGTTCCCTCGAACAGTGGGTCCTTTCGTCGCACCCCCTGCCACTTCTGGTATTGGCCAAGGTACTGGCACACTGGGCGTTTTCCGGCCTGGCGCTGGTACTGCTCGCGCCGCTGCTGGCGATGATGCTGGGGTTGCCCACCGAATGCCTGCCGGTGTTGCTCCTTTCCTTGTTGCTTGGCACGCCGGTTCTCAGTCTACTGGGCGCCGTAGGTGCGGCACTGACCGTCGGTTTGAAACGCGGTGGCCTGTTGTTGGCCCTGCTGATCTTGCCTTTGTATATCCCGGTGTTGATCCTGGGCAGCGGCGCGTTGCAAGCCGCGCTCCAGGGCATGCCGGCGACCGGTTACCTCCTGTGGCTTGGCAGCCTGGCCGCCCTGGCGGTAACCCTGACACCCTTTGCTATAGCGGCTGGCCTGAAGATCAGCGTCGGCGAATAATGAGGTCTGGTTAAGCGATAGAACCTTAACCAGTAAAGACCCTAAGCTTCTCGCAACGACGAGAAGCAACCGTGATGGAAACAGCATGAACTGGACCTGGTTTCACAAGCTCGGCTCGCCCAAATGGTTTTACGGCATCAGTGGCAAACTGCTGCCGTGGTTGAGCATCGCCGCGGTATTGCTGATCGGCATCGGCCTGGTCTGGGGCCTGGCCTTTGCGCCGCCGGACTACCAGCAAGGCAACAGCTTTCGCATCATCTACATCCACGTGCCTGCCGCGATGCTGGCCCAGTCCTGCTACGTGATGCTGGCGGTGTGCGGCATCGTCGGCCTGGTGTGGAAGATGAAGCTGGCGGACGTCGCCCTGCAATGCGCCGCGCCCATCGGTGCCTGGATGACCGCCGTGGCGCTGGTCACCGGCGCGATCTGGGGCAAACCGACCTGGGGTTCGTGGTGGGTATGGGATGCGCGACTCACCTCGATGCTGATCCTGCTGTTCCTGTACTTCGGCCTGATTGCCCTGGGCAACGCCATCAGCAACCGTGACAGCGCCGCCAAGGCCTGCGCGGTGCTGGCGATCGTCGGCGTGATCAACATCCCGATCATCAAATACTCGGTGGAGTGGTGGAACACCCTGCACCAGGGCGCCACCTTCACCCTCACCGAAAAGCCGGCAATGCCCGTGGAAATGTGGGCGCCGCTGCTGCTGATGGTGCTGGGGTTCTACTGCTTCTTCGGCGCCGTGCTGCTGCTGCGCATGCGCCTCGAAGTGCTCAAGCGTGAAGCCCGCACCAGTTGGGTCAAGGCCGAAGTGCAAAACAGCCTGGGAGCCCGTGGATGAGCTTCAACTCTTTCAGTGATTTTCTCGCCATGGGCCATCACGCCCTGTACGTCTGGACGGCCTATGGCATTTGCCTGGCGGTGCTGGCCCTCAACGTCGCCGCGCCGATCCTGGCCCGCAAGCGTTACCTGCAACAAGAGGCGCGTCGTTTGCGCCGGGAGACCGAAAAGTGAATCCGCTGCGTAGAAAGCGTCTGTTGATCATCCTGGCCATCATGGCCGGTGTCGGCATTGCCGTGACCCTGGCCCTGAGCGCCCTGCGGGAGAACATCAACCTGTTCTACACCCCGACCCAGATCGCCAACGGCGAAGCGCCGCTGGATACCCGAATCCGTGCCGGTGGCATGGTCGAGAAAGGCTCGTTGCAACGCTCCGGCGACTCCCTGGACGTCAAGTTCATCGTCACCGACTTCAACAAGTCCGTGACCATCACCTACCGCGGCATCCTCCCGGACCTGTTCCGCGAAGGGCAGGGCATCGTTGCCCTCGGCAAGCTCAACGCCGACGGCGTGGTGGTGGCCGATGAAGTGCTGGCCAAGCACGATGAAAAATACATGCCGCCGGAAGTCACCAAGGCCCTCAAAGACAGCGGCCAATCCGCCCCGACCCCCGCCAAGGAGGGCTAAGTCATGACGTCCGCACTGTTTATTCCGGAGTTGGGCCAGTTGGCGATGATTCTCGCCCTGTGCTTTGCCATCGTCCAGGCCGTGGTCCCGTTGCTGGGCGCCTGGCGCGGTGACCGTTTGTGGATGAGCCTGGCCCAGCCGGCTGCCTGGGGCCAGTTCGCCTTTCTGGTGTTCGCTTTCGGTTGCCTGACCTACGCCTTCATGACCGACGACTTTTCTGTCGCGTATGTCGCCAACAACTCCAACAGCGCCTTGCCCTGGTACTACAAGTTCAGCGCCGTGTGGGGCGCCCACGAAGGTTCGTTGCTGCTGTGGGCATTGATCCTCGGCGGCTGGACCTTTGCCGTCTCGATCTTCTCCCGCCAACTGCCGCAAGTGATGCTGGCCCGGGTGCTGGCGGTGATGGGCATGATCAGCATCGGCTTCCTGCTGTTCCTGATCATGACCTCCAACCCGTTCACCCGCATCCTGCCGCAGATCCCGGTTGACGGGCACGACCTCAACCCGCTGCTGCAAGACATCGGCCTTATCGTGCACCCGCCGATGCTCTACATGGGCTACGTCGGTTTCTCGGTCGCCTTCGCCTTCGCCATCGCCGCCTTGCTCGGCGGGCGTCTCGATGCGGCCTGGGCGCGCTGGTCACGGCCGTGGACCATCGTCGCCTGGGCATTCCTCGGCATCGGCATCACCCTGGGCTCGTGGTGGGCCTACTACGAACTCGGCTGGGGCGGCTGGTGGTTCTGGGACCCGGTGGAAAACGCCTCCTTCATGCCCTGGCTGGTGGGCACCGCGCTGATTCACTCGCTGGCAGTCACGGAAAAACGCGGCGTGTTCAAAAGCTGGACCGTGTTGCTGGCCATCGCCGCGTTTTCCCTGAGCCTGCTGGGTACGTTCCTGGTGCGTTCCGGCGTACTGACCTCGGTGCACGCGTTTGCCTCCGACCCGGAGCGCGGCGTGTTCATCCTGATCTTCCTGCTGTTCGTGGTCGGCGGTTCGCTGACGCTGTTCGCCCTACGTGCGCCAGTGGTCAAGAGCCACGTGGGCTTCAACCTCTGGTCCCGGGAAACCCTGCTGCTGGGTAATAACCTGGTGCTGGTGGTGGCGGCCTCGATGATTCTGCTCGGTACCCTGTACCCGCTGGTGCTGGATGCCCTGAGCGGCGCCAAGCTGTCCGTCGGCCCGCCGTACTTCAACGCGCTGTTCATCCCGTTGATGGCGCTGCTGATGGTGGTGATGGCGGTCGGCGTACTGGTGCGCTGGAAAGACACCCCGGTGAAATGGCTGGTGGGCATGCTCACCCCGGTACTGCTCGGCAGCGCCGCGCTGGCCGTGATCGCCGGTATTGCCTACGGCGACTTCAACTGGGCCGTGCTTGCCACCTTCATGCTCGCGGCCTGGGTATTGCTGGCCGGTGTACGCGACCTGATCGACAAGACCCGCCACAAAGGTTTGATCAAAGGCCTGCCGACCATGACTCGCAGTTACTGGGGCATGCAGGTCGCCCACATCGGCATCGCCGTGTGCGCCCTGGGTGTGGTGTTGTCCAGCCAGAACAGCGCCGAGCGCGACCTGCGCCTGGCCCCCGGCGAGTCCATGGACCTGGCCGGTTACCACTTCATTTTCGAAGGCGCCAAGCACTTCGAAGGCCCGAATTTCACCTCCGACAAAGGCACCGTACGCGTTGTGCGCAACGGTAAGGAAATCGCCGTGCTGCACCCGGAAAAACGCCTGTACACCGTGCAAAGCTCGATGATGACCGAAGCCGGGATCGACGCCGGTTTCACCCGCGACCTCTACGTCGCCCTGGGTGAACCGTTGGGCGATGGCGCGTGGGCCGTGCGGGTCCACGTCAAACCGTTTGTGCGCTGGATCTGGTTCGGCGGCCTGCTCACCGGCTTCGGTGGTTTGCTGGCAGCGATGGACCGGCGCTACCGGGTCAAGGTCAAGAGCCGGGTGCGTGAAGCCCTCGGTCTGCAAGGAGCGGCGGTATGAAGCGTTGGTTGATGGTGTTACCGCTGGCGGCGTTCCTGGTGGTGGCGGTGTTCCTGTATCGCGGGCTGTACCTGGACCCGGCCGAGCTGCCGTCGGCCATGATCGGCAAGCCATTTCCGGCGTTCTCGCTGCCGACGGTGCAGGGCGACAAAACCCTGACCCAGGCTGACTTGCTGGGCAAGCCGGCACTGGTCAACGTGTGGGGCACCTGGTGCATTTCCTGCCGCGTGGAGCATCCGGTGCTGAACAAGCTGGCGGAGAAGGGCGTGGTGATCTACGGCATCAACTACAAGGACGACAATGCTGCCGCCCTGAAGTGGCTGGCGGAATTCCACAACCCGTACCAACTGGATATCCGCGACGAAGACGGCAACCTCGGGCTGAACCTTGGTGTGTACGGCGCTCCGGAAACCTTCTTCATCGACGCCAAGGGCGTGATCCGCGACAAGTACGTGGGCGTGATCGACGAAGTGGTGTGGCGCGAGCAACTGGCCGCCAAGTACCAGGCGCTGGTGGATGAGGCCAAGCCATGAAGCGTTGGTTAGCCGCCGCGGTATTGGGCTTGAGCATGGTCGGCGTGGCCCACGCCGCCATCGACACCTACGAATTTGCCAAGGACGGTGACCGCGAGCGTTTTCGCGAACTGACCAAGGAGCTGCGCTGCCCCAAGTGCCAGAACCAGGACATCGCCGACTCCAACGCACCGATCGCCGCCGACCTGCGCAAAGAGATTTTCCGCATGCTCGGCGAGGGCAAGGACAATCAGCAGATCATCGACTTCATGGTCGACCGCTACGGTGACTTCGTGCGCTACAAGCCGGCGCTCACCGGCAAGACTGCGCTGCTGTGGTTCGGCCCTGCCGGGTTGTTGCTCACAGGCTTAGTCGTTATGGCGGTGATTGTGCGCCGCCGTCGTGTCGCCCCGGCCGATGGCTCGGACTCGCTTTCCGTCGACGAGCGTCAACGCCTCGACCAACTGCTGGACAAAAAAACTGATGATTGATTTCTGGCTCGCAGCAGGTCTGCTGCTTCTGATTGCCTTGAGTTTCCTGCTGATCCCGGTGTTACGCGGCCGCCGTGCCCAGCGTGAAGAGGATCGCACTGCATTGAACGTGGCGCTGTACCAGGAACGCGTGGCGGAACTGCAAACCCAGCAGACCGAAGGCGTGCTGGATGCGGCCCAGCTGGACAGCGGTCGCGCTGAAGCGGCCCGTGAGTTGCTGGCGGATACCGAGGGTGTGGAAAAGCCCCGGGAATCGCGCCTCGGCAAACCGTTGCCGTTGCTCGCGGCGTTTCTGGTGCCGGTGCTGGGCGTGGCGCTGTACCTGCATTACGGTGCCAGCGACAAGGTCGAACTGACCCGCGAATTCTCCCAGCCGCCGGTGTCCATGGAAGACATGACCCGCCGCCTGGAGCGCGCTGCAGCGGCCCAGCCGGACTCGCCGGAAGGCCTGTACTTCCTCGGTCGTGCCTACATGGCCCAGGACCGTTCCGCCGATGCGGCGAAAATCTTCGAGCGCACCGTGGCCCTGGCCGGTCGCCAGCCCGAGTTGCTCGGCCAGTGGGCCCAGGCCCAGTACTTTGCCGACAACAAACAGTGGTCGCCCAAGGTCCAGGCCCTGACCGACGAAGCACTGAAACTCGACCCGAAGGAAGTCACCAGCCTCGGCCTGCTGGGCATCGCCGCCTTTGAAGGCCAGCGTTACCAGGAAGCGATCGACTACTGGAACCGCCTGCTGGCGCAACTGCCACCGGACGACAATTCCCGTGCCGCGCTGCAAGGCGGGATCGACCGGGCCGCCGAGAAGCTCAAGGAGAGCGGCGGCAGCGTGGCGCCCGTGAAGGCAGAAAAACAGATGCAAGTGCGGGTGGACCTGGCCGCCGATGTGAAGGCCAAGGCCTTGCCGACCGACAGCGTGTTCATCTTCGCCCGTGCCGTCAAAGGCCCGCCTGCGCCATTGGCGGCCAAGCGCGTGACCGTGGCCGACCTGCCGATCACCGTCGAGCTGGGCGACAGCGACGCGATGATGCCGCAGTTGAAACTGTCCAACTTTCCCGAAGTCCAACTGGTTGCGCGCATATCCCGGGCAGGTGTTCCCACAGCTGGCGAGTGGATCGGCCGCAGCCAACCCCTGGCCAGCAGCACCACTGCGCTGCAGCAGCTGACCATCGACAGTCCGGACCAATAATTCGAGGAAATGCCCATGACCGCTATCGCACGTATCACCCTGCTCAGCCTGGTACTGGGGTTGAGTGCTTGTGCGGTCCATCGGCCTCCGTCGCCTACCGGGCCGACTATTCCACCGACAGGGCCGTCGACCCAGCCGAGCACCCAGCCCTCGGGCCCAGTGATCAAACCGTCGAAACCGGTGCCGAGCTCCTCGCCGACCTTCGCACCGCCACCGGGTGCGGCCAGCCACTGGGACGGGAAGATGCAGGTGTACGTGCTGGACGAACAGCCGGATACGTTCTACCGCCAGCGCACCTACTACCGCTGGAGCAACGGCTGGAGCCGCTCCATCAGCCCGAACGGGCCTTGGGAAGAGACCGATGTCCATGGCGTACCGCCGGGGTTGAGCAAGCAGTACGCACAATGAAAAAAGGCGACCTTCGGGTCGCCTTTTTTGTGAGCGTGAAATGCAATCAACTGTGGGAGCTGGCTTGCCTGCGATAGCGGTGTACCAGGTTATGAAGTTGTGGCTGATACACCGCCATCGCGGGCAAGCCCGGCTCCCACAGGATTTCTACTGTTTTTGATATTCGGCCTGGCCTGCGCCACTGATCCAATGGACCACCCCGGCAATCACCCCCAGCATCACCCCAAACTCCACAATCCCCATCCAGCCCAACCGCGCCATCAACCAGCCGCTGACTGTCGCCCCCACCGCACCGCCAAAAAACGTCGCCGTCATGTACAAACTATTGATGCGGCCCTGGGCTTTCGGGTCCACCGCAAACGCCCGGGTCTGGTTGGAAACCAAGCCCGACTGCACGCCGATATCCAGCACGATCACCCCCAGTACCAGCAAGATAATCGAAGTCTCGGCACCCGCCAGCAGCAGGAACGCCAAGGTCACAATCCCGATACTCGCCCCAATCACCTTGCGCGAACCCAGCCTGTCGGAAGCCCGCCCACCGAGCGACGCCGCCAACGCACCCGCCGCACCGATAATCCCGAAGCCACCGGCCCAGGCACTGCCCAATTGCCATGGCCCATGAGCCAACAGTGCTGCCAGATTCACCCAAAACGCATTGAAGCAAGCCCACAACAACGCCTGCACCATCATTGATTGGCGAATCGGGCTGTTGTCGCGCATCAGCGGCCACAGCGAAGCCAGCAGGCGAGGGTAGGACAGGTTGGTGCTCGGCACGCCCTGTGGCAGCAGCCTGGCGGCACCGATCCACACCGGGATCATGAAGGCCGCCTCCATCGCGTACACCGCCCGCCAGCCATAAGCCTCACCGACTACGCCGGCGATCGTGCGCCCGAGCAGGATGCCCACCATGATCCCGCTGACCACCGTGCCCACATTGCGCCCGCGTTCGTGGGGCTGCGACATCACCGCCGCGAATGGCACCAGTTGCTGCGGTACACAGCTCACAATCCCCAAGCCGAAAGACGCCCCGATCAGCGCCCAGATGCCCGGTGAAAACGCCGCCGCCAGGGCGAAACAGAACGCCAGGGCGATCTGCCCCAGCACCAGCTTGCGGCGGTCAAAACGGTCGCCCATCGGCAGCAGCAACGCCAGCCCGGTAGCAAAACCCAGCAGGGCGGAACCGGCCACCAGATCCACGGTGGTCACGTCCACGCCCATGTCCGAAGCGATCAGCGGCAGGATCGGCTGGGTGCAGTAAATATTGGTAATCACCGCGCCGGCGATCACCGCCATCATGATGATCTTGCCGCGCGGCGCGACCGCAGGCGCTGTGGAAGGTTGGGATGTCATCGGCAGGCCACTCACGGCGCTCTCCTTCAATGCAGATCTCCGGGAAGGAGATGAGTAGCCAACGTTACGCACTCGCGCTTATCAGGATAATCCCCTAGGATTTGGAATCATCCTTCCAGAATTTGATAGGTTGCCATGAACCGTCTTGAATCCATGTCCATCTTCGTTGCCGTGGTTGATGCAGGCAGCCTGACCGCTGCGGCGCGGCGCCTCGACATGCCGCTGGCCAGCGTCAGCCGCAAGGTGGCTGAACTTGAGACGCACCTGAAAACCCGCCTGCTGCACCGCACCACGCGCCAGCTGTCGTTGACCGATGCCGGCGCCTCTTACCTCGACGCGTGCCGGCGCATTCTTGAAGACATCAGCGAGGCCGAGCGCGCGGCCACTGGCGAATATTCCCAGCCCCGGGGCGAACTGGTGGTCACCGCGCCCGTGGTCTTCGGGCGGCTGCACATCGTGCCGGTGGTGGCGGAATTCCTCGCGCAGTACCCGGAGATCGACATCAACCTGATCCTTACCGACCGCGTCGTGCACCTGATGGAAGAACACTGCGACGTCGCGGTGCGCATTGGCGAGTTGCCCGACAGCTCGCTCAAGGCCATGCAGGTGGGCGCGGTGCGGCGGGTGGTGTGCGCCAGCCCGGCATACCTGGCCGCTCGCGGCATACCCGCTGAGCCCCAGGACTTGGCGGGGCATGACTGCATCACCTTCGAAGTGCTGGCGTCCCAAGGGGCGTG
The DNA here is from genome assembly GCF_013385495.1 of Pseudomonas sp. F8002. Classification (NCBI taxonomy): domain Bacteria; kingdom Pseudomonadati; phylum Pseudomonadota; class Gammaproteobacteria; order Pseudomonadales; family Pseudomonadaceae; genus Pseudomonas; species Pseudomonas sp. F8002. Next base: position 167,123 of record NZ_JACAPW010000003.1, read on the forward strand.
GGGATTTGGCGCGGGCAAAGCCGGGCTCTCGGTACCGGTGCATTCGCGGTTGTCGGTGAACACCGCAGAAGCGGCGATTGCGGCGGCGACGTTGGGGGTTGGGGTGATTCGGGTACTCTCGTATCAAGTGGCGGATGCGGTGCGGGAGGAGGCGTTGGCGGTGATGCTTGAGGCGTTCGAGTCGGCGCCGCTGCCCATCAGTTTGGTGCACAAAGGCCAGTCGCCGTTGCCGCTGAAGCTGCGGGCGTTTCTGGATTTTGTAATGCCGCGGTTGCGCGCCCGCATCGCTCAATAACACCGGGCAGTTTGAACCTGATGAAAATCAAAATGTGGGAGCGGGCTTGCTCGCGAAAGCGGTGGATCAGTCACCCGATGTATTGACTGACCCTCTGCATTCGCGAGCAAGCCCGCTCCCACATTGGATTTATGTTGCCAGTTGGATTTCGGTTTTGATCAGGCCACTGGGCACTCTCGATCCAGCGCTCTATCCACCAACAACAATCCCAACTCCAGCAGTTGTTGCATCGCCAATACCAGGCTGCGGTCTTTGCCATCAATGTTTTCGGAAAGGTCCAACGCCATTGCATTGGCAGACTGGAGTGTTTCGTAGGCGTTGCTCAGCAGTGCTTCCGTTTCAACGTTGGCTGATACGGTGAACAGACTGAAGTGGTTTTTTTCATTGGTGGACGCTTTGGTTTCGGCGGGTTTCAGGTAGTGATCGATGGCCCGCTGGGCGACGTCCTGAAGCTTGTTTTTTTCAGACTTGGAGCCAGACGTTTCTGGCGGATTAGGCGTGACCTTGTAAATGTAATGACTCTCCATTCAGTTGGAGCTCACCACATCTGCGACCAAGCAGGTGGGTGGCGAGCTGTACGCAGGTTGGTCGACCAGGGAATGGAAACCCGGCAGGGCCAGGGCCCTCCCACGCACAGCTCGCCATAAAGCGAACACGATAATGCCGCTTGCGCGGCACTGTGCGCCATTCTAACCCGGGCGACCAAACCCGATCGCTGATGAGCAGCGACTTGGAGAGGCTAGCGGCGAGTTAAGGCTGCTGCAAGCCATAGAGATCGTAGGAAAAATCACCGATTTACCGGGATCTTGATTATTCCTGAAGCGATACTTCGGCAAGGCGCGGCTTTAGAAACTCCAGGGCATCTTTAAACACCTGATGCCACTCTTCTGACGGTTCGCTCGCCAGCGGGTGCCAGAAGAACTGGAACTCGTGGCCGCCATCATCCTCTGCAAAATGGGTCCAGGTATCTGGCAGGTCTTCAGGGATCAGGCATTGATGAAAGGCCCATGTATGCCCCGTGGACGCTGAGTGCCAAGTGCCGAGGTCACGTATCACCTTGCCGGTTATCCCGGCCTCTTCAAGCAGCTCTCTAACTGCCGCAGCCTCGGTACTTTCGCCAGGCTCCACGCTGCCCTTGACCAGTTGAAGACCTGCCAGTGGGTGTTTGAAGGCGAGGATTTCCAGGGATTGGCGGGTTCGTAGGATGACCGGACATGCCTTGTCTTTTCCCATCACGTTGTCCTTTTGCACATATTGGCGGCCAGCTATTGCACCACAGTCCGGCACATTTCCAATGCCGGGCGAAGACCTTGTGGCGAGGGAGCAAGCTCCCTCGCCACAGGTTAGGTATGGATCGTTCCCACGCTCTGCGTGGGAATGCATCCCGTGACGCTCCGCGTCACCACTGCGCAAGACTTCAATGGACGCAGAGCGTCCGAGGCGGCATTCCCACGCAGAGCGTGGGAACGATCAACGTCCTACAGCTACTTCCAACCTTTCATCAAACCTTCATCAAACGGTTTTACTCCAGTCATGTGCAAGTCATAGGGCTGACACAGCCCGCGCCTACTGTCGTTTGAACTCAAACGCAGCCACGGATGGCTGTTCAACCAGACAGAGAAGCCCATGACTCCAGCTATCCATGTCGATCATCTGAACAAGACCTTTGCGAAGAAATCCGCGCTGGTCGACCTCGAACTCACCGTTGCCACCGGTGAGATGGTCGCGCTGATTGGCGCTTCCGGCTCCGGCAAGTCCACCTTGCTGCGCCACCTCGCGGGCCTGGCCTGTTGCGACAAGAGCAACGGCGGCAGCGTCAAGGTGCTGGGCCGGGAAGTGCAGGCCAGCGGGCGGTTGAATGGCAAGGTGCGGCGCCTGCGCGCCGACATCGGCTACATCTTCCAGCAGTTCAACCTGGTCAACCGCCTGAGCGTGCTCGACAACGTACTGCTCGGTTGCCTGGGTCGCATGCCGCGCTGGCGCGGCAACCTCGGTTTGTTCAATGCCGAGGAAAAACAGTTCGCCATGGAATCCCTGGCCCGCGTCGGCCTGGCAGACCTGGCCAGCCAGCGCGCCTCCACCTTGTCCGGCGGCCAGCAGCAACGCGTGGCAATCGCCCGCGCTTTGACGCAACGCGCCGAAGTGATCCTGGCGGATGAACCCATCGCCTCCCTGGACCCAGAGTCGGCGCGCAAGGTCATGGAGATCCTCGCCGACATCAACGGCCGCGACGGCAAGACCGTGGTGGTCACCCTGCACCAGGTCGATTACGCCATGCGTTATTGCCCGCGAGCCGTGGCGCTCAAGGGCGGGCGGATTCACTTCGACGGCCAGGCCAGCGAGCTGAGCAGCCAGTTCCTCAACGATTTGTACGGTGCCGATGTCGACACCAGCCTGATGTTTTCCGACCAGACCCGCACACCCGTCGTCCCCGCACGGTTGGCCCTGGCCCGCGCTTGAAACCTTACTAACGACCCACAGGAATCCTCTCCATGTTGAACCGTATCGGTCATGTGTTTCTGTCTGCCGTGCTGCTTGCCAGCGTGGCCATGGGCACTGCCCAGGCCGCCGACAAGGCGATTAATTTCGGCATCATGTCCACCGAGTCTTCGCAGAACCTCAAGAGCATCTGGCAGCCCTTCCTGGATGACATGCACAAGAAGACCGGCCTCACCATCAACGCCACCTTCGCTTCCGACTACGCCGGCCTGATCCAGGGCATGCGCTTCAACAAGGTCGACGTGGCCTGGCTGGGCAACAAGGCCGCGATGGAAGCGGTGGACCGTTCCAACGGCGAAATCTTCGCCCAGACCGCCGCCGCCAACGGGGCTGCCGGTTACTGGAGCGTGCTGATCGTGCGCAAGGACAGCCCGATCAACAACGTCGATGACATGCTCAAGAACGCCAAGAACCTGACCTTCGGCAACGGTGACCCGAACTCCACTTCGGGCTACCTGGTACCCGGCTACTACGTGTTCGCCAAGAACCACGTCGACGCTGCCACCGCCTTCAAGCGCACCCTCAACTCCAGCCATGAAGTCAACGCATTGAGCGTGGCCAAGGGGCAGTTGGACGTCGCCACCTTCAACACCGAAAGCTGGGACCGCCTGGAAGTCACCCAACCGGACAAGGCCGCCATGCTCAAGGTGATCTGGAAGTCGCCGCTGATCCCGGCTGACCCGATGGTGTGGAGCAAGGCCCTGAGCGACAGCGAGAAGACCAAGATCCGCGACTTCTTCGCCAACTACGGTGACACCGACGAAGAGAAGGCCGTGCTGAAGAACATGCAACTGGGCAAGTTCCTCAAGTCCAGCGACGACCAGTTGTTGCCGATCCGCCAACTGGAGCTGTTCAAGCAGCGCACCACCATCAGCGCCGACGACAAGCTGGAAGCGGCTGACAAGGCCAGGAAGCTCGCCGACATCGACGCCGACCTGGCCAAGCTGCAAGAGCGCATCACCGAACTGGACAAGAAGACTGCCGCCAATGGCTAACCCCCTGTAGGAATCGGGTTCATGTGGGAGCGGGCTTGCTCGCGAATACGGTGTGTCATTCAACGCATCCGGCGACTGAGTCACCGCATTCGCGAGCAAGCCCGCTCCCACATTAAGCCCAGTTCCAACCCTACACCGAGAGTGACCCATGACTACCTTGCATGCTGAAGCAGTGGGCAAAAGGACTTGGCCGCAATACCTGGGCTGGGGCCTGTTCCTGATCCTGCTGGCCTGGGCCTGGCACGGCGCCGAGATGAACCCGCTGGCGCTGTACCGCGATTCCGGAAACATGGCGACCTTCGCCGCCGACTTCTTCCCGCCGGACTTCCACGAATGGCGCTCCTACCTCAAGGAGATGATCGTCACCGTGCAAATCGCCCTCTGGGGCACGGTGCTGGCGATCGTCTGCTCGGTGCCCCTGGGCATCCTGTGCGCCGACAACATCACCCCATGGTGGATTCACCAGCCGCTGCGCCGGGTGATGGACGCCTTCCGTTCGATCAACGAAATGGTGTTCGCGATGTTGTTCGTGGTCGCCGTCGGCCTCGGTCCTTTTGCCGGTGTCCTGGCCTTGTGGATCAGCACCACCGGGGTCCTCGCCAAGCTGTTTGCCGAAGCCGTCGAAGCCATCGACCCGGGCCCCGTTGAAGGTGTGCGAGCCACCGGTGCCAGTGCCTTGCAGGAAGTGATCTACGGCGTGATCCCGCAAGTGATGCCGCTGTGGGTGTCCTACGCGCTCTACCGCTTCGAGGCCAACGTGCGTTCGGCGACGGTGGTGGGGATGGTCGGTGCCGGCGGGATCGGCGTGATCCTCTGGGAGAACATCCGCGCGTTCCAGTTCGTGCAGACCTGCGCGGTGCTGCTGGTGATCATCGTGGTGGTGAGCTGTATCGACGTGCTGTCCCAACGCCTGCGCAAGCAGTTCATCTGACGTCGGAGGGGTGCCCCAGGGCGCTTTTTTTAAGCATGCAGTTGTCTAGACAAGATGAGCCGGTGTACCGCGAACTCGCCGACATCCTGCGCCGCGAACTGAGCAGCTACCAGGCCGGTGAATTCCTGCCGGGCGAGGTGCAACTGGCTGAACGCTTCGGCGTCAACCGCCACACCCTGCGCCGCGCCATCGACGAGCTGGTGTTCGAAGGCAGCCTGTTGCGCCGCCAGGGCAAAGGCACCCAGGTGCTGGACCGCCCGCTGATTTACCCGATGGGCGCCGAGACCTCCTACAGCCAGTCCTTGTCGGCCCAAGGCGTGGGCGTGGAAGCGATGCTGCTCAAGCGCCGCTACTGCTTTGCCAGCCGCGAAGAGGCCCAGCAACTGGGCATCGCCGAGATGGCGCCGATGATCGAGTTGCAAACCCTGCGCAAGCTCGACCACCAGCCGGTCAGCCTGATCCGCCACCGTTACTGCGCCAGCCATGCGCCGCTGCTGGCGGACTACAACGGCGGCTCCCTGCGCCAGTACCTGCGTGAACGCGACCTGCCGTTGACCCGCACCCAAAGCCTGATCGGCGCGCGTTTGCCCAACCGCGACGAAGCCGCACTGCTGATGATGCCCCGGCACTTGCCGGCGCTCACCGTATTCACCCTTTCCCGCGATCGCGACGGCCGCCCGGTGGAGCTGGCGCAGTCCACCAGCCGTTCGGATCGCTTCCAGTACCAAGTGGTGACCTGATGGAGACCCCGATGAACCTGTCCCCGCGTCAACACTGGATCGGCGTGCTCGCCCGCGCCTTTCGCAGTGAATTGCTGCCCCATGAAGACGCCCTGCGCGACGTGGATTACCAACTGATCCGCGCCCCGGAAATCGGCATGACCCTGGTGCGTGGCCGCATGGGCGGCAATGGCGCGCCGTTCAACCTCGGCGAAATGAGCGTGACCCGCTGCGTGGTGCGCCTGGCTGACGGGCGCACCGGCTACAGCTACCTGGCCGGGCGCGACAAGGTCCACGCCGAACTGGCGGCCCTGGCGGATGCGCATTTGCAGGGCGCGCACCCGAGCCCCTGGCTCAGCGACCTGATCGGCGCACTGGCCAACGCCCAGGCCGAGCGCCGGGCGCAAAAAGAGACCGACACCGCCGCCACCAAGGTCGAGTTCTTCACCCTGGTTCGAGGAGAAAACTGATGAATGCCCAACGCTTGCAACCGGCCTTTGTAGACCCGGTGCTGGACGCCCAGCGCGGTTTTCGCGGGGCCCTCAAGGCCCTCGCCGAGCCCGGCCTGATCCAGTCCTTGCCCGCGGCCCCCAGCCTTGAAGGCCTGGCCCCGGCTACCTATGCGCTGTGCCTGGCGCTGCTGGATATGGACACCCCGCTCTGGCTGGCGCCGTGCTTCGACACGCCGCTGATCCGTGCCAACCTGGCCTTCCACTGCGGCTGCCCGCTGACCGCCAACCGGGAAGAGGCCGCGTTCGCCTTGCTCGGTGAACAGGACTTGCTCGACCTCAGCGGCTTCAACCACGGCAACGACCGTTACCCCGATCAGTCCTGCACCTTGCTGGTCCAGTTGACCGACCTGGAAGCCGGTCGCGCCTTGAACTGGCGCGGTCCGGGGATCAAGACCCAGCGTCAGGTCAACCTGCCGGTGCCTCAAGCATTCTGGCTCGAACGCCAACGCCGGGAAACCTTTCCCCGTGGCCTGGACGTGTTGTTCGCCGCCGGCCATCACCTGATCGGCCTGCCACGCAGCACCCGAATTGCACAGGAGCATGCCTGATGTACGTAGCCGTCAAGGGTGGCGAACAGGCCATCGACAATGCCCACCGCCTGCTGGCGAAAAAGCGCCGGGGCGATACTTCCATTGCGGAACTGAGCGTGGAGCAGATCCGCGAGCAACTGCCGCTGGCGGTCGCGCGAGTGATGAGCGAAGGCTCGCTGTACGACACGGAGTTGGCCGCACTGGCGATCAAGCAAGCGGCGGGGGATCTGGTGGAAGCGATCTTCCTGCTGCGGGCCTACCGCACCACGTTGCCGCGCTTCAGCCCGAGCCTGCCGATCGATACCGCGCAGATGTCACTGAGTCGGCGTTTGTCGGCGACTTTCAAGGACGTGCCGGGCGGGCAACTGCTGGGCCCGACCTTCGATTACACCCACCGCCTGCTGGACTTCGCACTGCTGGCCGAAGGTGAATACCCGGGCCCGCAAACCACGCCGGATGCGACTCTGGAACCGTGCCCTCGGGTACTCGGCCTGCTGGCCAAGGAAGGGCTGATCAAGAACGAATCCGACGACACCGGCAGCGTCGCCGACATCACCCGCGACCCGCTGGAATACCCGGCCAACCGCGCCCAGCGCCTGCAAGCCCTGGCCCGTGGCGATGAAGGTTTCCTGCTGGCACTGGGTTACTCGACCCAGCGAGGCTACGGTCGCAACCACCCGTTTGCCGGTGAGATTCGCATCGGCGACGTCGAGGTGTGGATCGACCCGGAGGAGCTGGGTTTCCCGGTCTGCCTGGGCAGCATCGAAGTCACCGAGTGCGAGATGGTCAACCAATTCGTCGGCTCGGCCACCGAGCTGGCGCAGTTCACCCGGGGCTACGGCCTGGCATTCGGGCATGCCGAACGCAAGGCGATGGGCATGGCCCTGGTGGACCGCTCGCTGCGGGCCAATGAGTTCAACGAAGAGATCGTCTCGCCGGCCCAGCAGGAAGAATTCGTGCTGTCCCACTGCGACAACGTCGAGGCGGCGGGCTTTGTTTCCCACCTCAAATTGCCTCACTACGTGGACTTCCAGTCCGAGCTGGAACTGATCCGCAAACTGCGCCAACCGGCCGAGGGCACCCGCCATGAATGACCTGACTCAAGCGCCTGCGCGTGACCCGGCGTACAACTTCGCCTACCTCGACGAGCAGACCAAACGCATGATCCGCCGCGCCTTGCTCAAGGCCGTGGCGATCCCCGGTTACCAGGTGCCGTTCGGTGGCCGCGAGATGCCGCTGCCTTACGGTTGGGGCACCGGCGGCATGCAACTGACCGCCGCGATCCTGGGGGCTGACGACGTGCTCAAGGTGATCGACCAGGGCGCCGACGACACCACCAACGCCGTGTCGATCCGCCGCTTCTTCGCCCGTACGGCGGGCGTCGCCACCACCGAAAGCACCCCGGACGCGACGGTGATCCAGACCCGCCACCGCATCCCGGAAACTCCGTTGCAGGCCGACCAGATCATGGTCTACCAGGTGCCGATCCCGGAGCCGCTGCGTTTTATCGAACCGTCGGAAACCGAGACCCGCACCATGCACGCCCTGAATGACTACGGGGTGATGCACGTCAAGCTCTACGAGGACATCGCCACCTTCGGCCATATCGCCACCAGCTACGCCTACCCGGTGATGGTGGATGAGCGCTACGTGATGGACCCCTCGCCAATCCCGAAATTCGACAACCCGAAACTCGACATGAGCCCGGCGCTGATGCTGTTCGGTGCCGGTCGCGAAAAGCGCCTGTACGCGTTGCCGCCGTACACCCAGGTCACCAGCCTCGACTTTGAAGACCATCCGTTCGAAGTGCAGAAGTGGGAACACACCTGCGCGATCTGCGGCAGCCATGAATCGTTCCTCGATGAGCTGATTCTCGACGACGCCGGTACCCAGAGTTTTGTGTGTTCCGACACCTGGTATTGCGCCCAACGGGTCAAGGAGAACAACCAGTGAGCCAGCCTCTTTTGCAAGTGCGTGACCTGTCGTTGTTGTACGGGGAAGAGAAGGGCTGCCAGGACGTCAGCTTCGATTTGTACCCCGGTGAAGTGTTGGGGATTGTTGGTGAGTCGGGCTCGGGCAAGTCCACCTTGCTCTCGCTGCTCAGCGGGCGTCTGCCACCGCAGGCCGGCCACATCGGCTATCGCGGCAAGGACGGTGAATGGCTGGATCTGTACAGCGCCAGCGAAGCCGAACGTCGCACCTTGCTGCGCACCGAATGGGGCTTTGTCGAGCAAAACCCTCGGGACGGTTTGCGCATGGGCGTGTCGGCCGGCGCCAATATCGGCGAGCGCCTGATGGCCCAGGGCGTGCGCAACTATGAGCAACTGCGTGGCGCCGGCCTCGACTGGCTGGGCCAGGTGGAAATCGACCCGCAGCGCATCGACGACTTGCCCCGGACCTTCTCCGGCGGCATGCAACAACGCTTGCAAATCGCCCGCAACCTGGTCTCCAGCCCGCGCCTTGTGTTTATGGACGAACCCACCGGCGGCCTGGACGTGTCGGTACAGGCGCGCTTGCTCGACCTGTTGCGCGGCCTCGTTCGCGAGCTGGACCTGGCGGTGGTGATCGTCACCCACGACCTCGCCGTGGCGCGCCTGCTGGCCGACCGCCTGATGGTGATGCGCCGCTCGCGCGTGGTGGAAACCGGGCTGACGGACCAGATCCTCGACGATCCACAGCACCCTTACTCTCAACTGCTGGTGTCTTCGGTATTGCAGCCATGATGAATGCCTTGATCGAGGTCCGTGACCTCTCGAAAACCTTCACCTTGCACCAGCAGAACGGCGTGGTGCTGAACGTGCTGCGCGGGGTGGAGTTCAGCGTGAAAGGCGGTGAGTGCCTGGTGCTGCATGGCCAGTCTGGCGCCGGTAAAAGCACGTTGCTGCGCACCCTGTACGGTAACTATCTGCCGGCGGGCGGCAGCATCCGGGTACAGCACCTTGGCGAATGGCTGGAGCTGGTCGGTGCCGAACCGCGTGAGGTGTTGCAGGTGCGCCAGCAGACCCTCGGCTACGTCAGCCAGTTTCTGCGGGTGATCCCGCGGGTGGCCTGCCTGGATGTGGTGATGGAGCCCGCCCTGGCCCGTGGTTGGTCGAAGGCCAATGCACAGTCGCGCGCCGAGCATCTGCTGACCCGCCTGAATATCCCGCAACGCCTGTGGCAGCTGGCACCCGGTACGTTCTCCGGCGGCGAGCAACAGCGGGTCAACATCGCCCGCGGCTTCATGGTGGATTGGCCGGTGATGCTGCTGGACGAACCCACCGCGTCCCTCGACGACAGCAACCGCCAGGTGGTGCTGGAACTGATGAACGAAGCCAAGGCTGCCGGCGCGGCCTTGATCGGCATCTTCCACGACCGCGCCGCCCGTGAAGCGGTCGCAGACCGCCATTTCGACATGACCCCCGCGCCTGTTGCCCAAGAGGAATACGCCCATGCCCGCTGAACAGATCCTCAGTAATGCCCGGCTGGTGACGGCTGATCGCATGTTCCTTGGCAGCGTCGTGCTGCGTGATGGGCTGATCGTCGACATCGCCGAAGGCCGCAGCCAACTGCCCCAGGCCCAGGACCTTGACGGGGATTTCCTGTTGCCGGGCCTGGTGGAACTGCACACCGACAACCTGGAAAAACACATGACCCCGCGCCCCGGTGTGGACTGGCCGTCGACCTCGGCGGTGCTCAGCCATGATGCGCAGATCATCGCGGCCGGCATCACCACGGTGTTCGACGCGGTGTCCATCGGCGATGTGAACCCCAAGGGCAACCGCATGCAGAAACTGCCGGCGATGCTCAACGCCATCGCGGCAGCAGAAAGCGCCGGCCTGACCCGCGCCGAACACCACCTGCACCTGCGCTGCGAGCTGTGCCACCCCGACACCCTGAGCGTGTTCCGCGACCTGGTGGAAAACCCGTTGGTGCAGTTGGTGTCAGTGATGGACCACTCGCCGGGCCAGCGCCAGTTCGTGCTTGAATCCAAGTACCGTGAGTACTACATGGGCAAGTACCACCTGAACGACGAGACCATGGACGCGTTCATCAAGCTGCAAATGGCCAACTCCAGGGAGTACAGCGACCGCTACCGCGCCGCGATCGTCGAGCATTGCCTGGAACGCGGCCTGTCGGTGGCCAGCCATGACGATGCGACGTTGGCGCATGTGGAGGAGTCGGCGCGCTATGGCATGACCATCGCCGAATTCCCCACCACCCTGGAGGCGGCCCGTGGCTGCCGGCAACTGAACATGAAAGTTCTGATGGGCGCGCCGAACGTGGTGCGTGGCGGGTCCCACTCGGGTAATGTGGCCGCCGCCGGCCTGGCCGCCGAAGGATTGCTGGATATACTTTCCAGTGACTACTACCCGGCCAGCCTGTTGCAGGCGGCGTTCGTGCTGGCCGATCAACAGGACGGCGGCGATCTTTCTCGGGCGGTCAGGATGATCAGCCTGGCGCCCGCGCAGGCGGCGGGCCTCAGCGATCGCGGCGAAATCGCCACGGGTCTGCGGGCCGACCTGGTGCAAGCCAGGAGCCGCGACGGACTGCCCGTGGTCCAACAAGTGTGGCGACAAGCGAAGAGGGTGTTTTGATGGCAGGCAGGTTGATCTATCTCATCGGACCATCGGGTTCGGGCAAGGACAGCCTGCTGGATGCCGCACGACCGCGTCTGGCCGAGCGTGGCTGCCGCATTGTGCGGCGGGTCATCACCCGCTCGGCGGAAGCGGTGGGCGAAGCGGCACAGGGGGTGAGCCCGGCGCAGTTTGCCGCAATGGAGGCCGAGGGCGCATTTGCCCTCAGCTGGCACGCCAACGGGTTGTCCTATGGCATCGCGCGGGAAATCGATGAGTGGCTGGCGGCGGGGCACGATGTGCTGGTCAACGGCTCCCGCGGCCATCTGGCGCAAACCCGGCTGCGTTACCCGAACCTGCTGGTGGTGCTGCTGACGGTAGACCAAGGGGTGTTGCGCCAGCGCTTGCTGGCGCGGGGTCGCGAATCCCTGGCGGATATTGATCTGCGCCTGGCGCGCAATGCGCGATTCGCCGAGGGTTTGAGCGCTGCTGCAGATGTGTTCCTGCTCGACAATTCCGGCCAACTGGAACACACGGTCGAGCGCTTGCTGGGCTGCCTCGACGGGCAACCCGCATGCGCCTGACACTGCTGGGCACCGGCGATGCGCGGCAAGTCCCGGTGTATGGCTGTGAGTGCGCCGCCTGTGGCCTGGCCCGCCATGACCAGAGCCTGCGCCGCCGCCCATGCAGCGCATTGATCGAGTGTGGCGACCAGCGCTGGTTGATCGACAGCGGGTTGCCCGACCTCACCGAACGCTTCCCACCCCGCAGTTTCAACGGGATTCTCCAGACCCACTACCACGCCGATCATGCCCAAGGCCTGCTGCATTTGCGTTGGGGCCAGGGGCTGGTGATTCCGGTGCATGGTCCGGTGGATCCGGAAGGGTTGTCCGACCTGTACAAGCACCCCGGCATCCTCGATTTCAGCCAGCCGTTTGCCGAGTTTGAAACCCGCCGGTTGGGTGAACTGAGCGTCACCGCGTTACCGCTGCTGCATTCCAAGCCCACCCTGGGGTATCTGCTGGAAGGTGAAGGGCGGCGCATTGCCTACCTTACCGACACCGTCGGCCTGCCACCCGCCACCCGCGATTGGCTGCAACGCGAGCCGCTGGATGTGCTGGTACTCGATTGCTCCATGCCGCCGCAACCGCAGGCACCGCGCAATCACAATGACCTGACGCTGGCATTGCAGTGTATTGAGGAGGTGGGTGCGCAGTTGGGGGTGCTGACCCATGTGGGGCATACGCTGGATGCGTGGTTGTTGCAGCATCGGCGGGAGCTGCCGCGGCATGTGACGGTGGGCTGGGACGGGCGGGTGATTTAGCGTGGGAAGTTATGTCAAGCGGTGAAGTCCTGATCGCTGGTGGATTTGGATGAAAAGTTTGAGTGGATGTATCTTTGTTGATGCCGGTTTGGAGTATTCATATTGGCGGCATTGTGTAGGTTTTTGTTTTTTTTCTGATAAACCAAGGCGCTGCTGCACCGGCTGGTGTGTGTTCGGTTGTTTAAATTGCAAGTAATTTATTGAGTTTCTTAGTGGGTGTTTCATCGCTTTTAAGTGTTTCGGTGAGAACTAAATAAGCGCTGTCCCGTGCTTTCCATGCATGGGAGCTTAATGGCTGATGCCGAATGTTCCGGCTCGTCTATTAATTAAAAAAGAGTGCTCTTTCTCATGAACGTTTTTGACGCGATCTCCATCAGGCCCATGCTTCAAAACTTGCCGGAGTCTGACCCCGGTCCGACTGGTTTCGGCGCCACCGCCAAGCCGACCTACACCACGGATCAGGCCGGCAAGCAGATCTCGCGGGACAACCTGCGGTTTCACGACCGTAACGGCGACAAGAAAGTTGATCTGTCCTACACCGTCGACCCCAGTTTCACCGCGCAGCAGCAACAACGTGTTCGTCAAGCGGTGCAGTCCTGGCAGGATGTTGCCAACATTAACCTCAAGGAGCGGGCAGATGGGGCAGACGGCACGGTAAACATTAAAAACAACCCTCGCGGTGACCGTGGTGTTGCCACATCACCCACGCGCTCCACCACCAGCACGACCGCGACGATAGGCACGCTGAGAGCAGGGAGCACACCTGGCCTGGGCAGCCACTTTTCGGTGACCGCGGTACATGAAATCGGGCACGCCATCGGCTTGCAGCATCCAGGCAACTACAATGGTGGCGGCTCTACCTACAACAGTGGCGCGGTCTATGCCGGGGATACCAAGGCGCGCAGCGTCATGAGTTACTGGTCGGAGAAAAACCAGGCTGGCCACGACTTTCAGTCTTTGAATCCATCCGCGCCAATGATGGACGACATCGCGGCAGCGCAGCGGTTGTATGGGGCCAATCACCAAACCCGCAATACCGACACCACGTATGGTTTCAACTCCAACACCGAGCGGGAGGCGATGACGCTCAAGAGCGCCACGGACAAACCCGTTTTTTGCGTATGGGACGGCGGTGGTGACGATACGTTGGACTTTTCAGGGTTCTCACAGAACCAGAAGATCAACCTCAATGCCGAGTCGTTCTCTGACGTGGGCGGCTTGAAGGGCAATGTCTCGATTGCCAAGGGGTGCACAATTGAAAACGCAACAGGTGGGGCCGGTCGCGACACCCTGATCGGTAACGAGGCGGGCAATCGACTCAAAGGTGGAGCAGGGGCTGATACGTTGCGCGGTGGCGGCGGAGCGGACATGTTTGTCTACGACAAGGCCAGTGATTCCACGCCCCAGGATCCTGACTTGATCGAGGACTTTACCAGCGGTACCGACAAGATCGACCTGTCGGGCGCATTGAAAGAAGCCGGCGTGGGCACCCTGGTGTTCACGGACCGATTCACGGGGCGCGCTGGCGAGGCCTTGCTCAAGTACGACGCCGCCACGGGCCGGTCAAGCCTTGAAGTTGACCTGAACGGCAGTGGCAAAGCGGGGTTGTTGATCAACAGTGTTGGCCAGATCAAGTCGACGGATGTGCAGTGGTCGGGAGCTACGCCTGGGTTCAAGCCGGTGCCATTACCCATGCCAAATGTAGTGCCGTCCCCGGCGCCGCCCCCTGCGCCTGATTCGAAAACGACCACGCTTGCATTGTTAAACGAGATGATCGCCAAGACATTGTCGACGTTGCTGCAGCTATTGAAAGGTCTGCTTCAACAGCCGGGCGCCCCTGGGTAACCGCCAGAGTGAAGGCAGAGTCTGGCACTGTTTCCAGTGCCTGGCTCTCAGCCATCAGCACCACGTGGTGCAGCTGCCGGATGTGTAGAAGATTGTCTTCGTGCCCTGGTTAAGGCGATGGATCATTGTAGGTTTATATGTCTCCGGTTTTCTTCGTGTCGCCTATTGAATGCAGAGCTGGCCTGATCTGAAACTTCTGAATATAAATATAGTGCGCTTGAAAAACTTGGCGTTGTGTTTCTGGCTGTTTGGATATTTAAATTGAAACGTTCATAGGGGTGACATTCGATTTTTTCATGTGAGATTTTAAGGCGGCTGTTAAGTGAAGCAGTCGCGTTGAAAGTCTGTTTCCTGATGAATGAAAGTCTCAACTAAAAGGATGTTGTTTGTATGCGAGTCACTGCTTCTTTTGTTAATCCGCCTGTATCAAGTCATGAGCTATCTACGTTGAATGCGGCCACTACCAGTGATGGCGCAACCTCAAAAAAAACCTTCACCACGGATGATGCTGCAAAGCAGATTCTGCGAGAGGGTTCGAGGCATTACGATCGTAATGGCGATAACAAAATCGAGCTTTCCTTCACCCTTGACGATCAATTCTCCGTGCAACAGAAAGCGTCCTTGCGCAAAGCCCTGACATCTTGGCAGGACGTGACAAATATTGTCTTCAAGGAGGGGGCGACAGGTCCGGATGGTTCAATAACCATCAAGGCCAATCCCGATGACAATGGCGGGGTGTCGGAGCTGCCTAATCGCTGGTACGGTGATATGAGCACTACGGTTGGAACGAAAGGCGCTTCTGATGCCCCACGGCATGGCGATGTTTTTTTATCAACGGCCATACATGAGTTGGGACATGCCCTGGGGCTTGGCCACCCTGGGGACTATGGTGAAACTGTGCACTCTTATGCGGATGCCCTGTACACGCAGGACACCAGAGCCCACAGCGTAATGAGCTACTGGCGGGAAACCAATCATACGGGCCATGACTTCAAATCGCGCGAACCTTCAACGCCGATGAAAGATGATATTGCTGCCGCACAGAAACTCTACGGGGCCAATCTCAATACGCGCAATACCGATACTACTTATGGCTTTGAGTCCAATACTGACCGTGACCACTTCAGCCTTGAGTCCTCGAAGGACGCCCCGATATTTTCGGTATGGGACGGGGGCGGGAATGACACGCTGAACTTTTCGCTATTTTCCCAGAACCAGAAGATCAACCTGAATGCGGAGTCGTTTTCCAATGTGGGTGGCTTGAAGGGTAATGTGTCTATCGCCAAGGGCGTTGTCATTGAAAATGCCACAGGTGGCTCAGGTGACGATGAGCTCATAGGGAATGAGGCCGGCAACCGGCTCAAGGGTGGAGCGGGTTCAGACAGGTTGACAGGCGGCGCAGGCGCGGACGTGTTTGCTTACGATAGAGCGAGTGACTCGACACTCACCAGGCCTGACGAAATCCTGGATTTCACCAGCGGCACAGACAAGATTGACCTTTCGGGCTTATTGAAAAATACCTCAATCAAGCATTTCAACATTGTTGAGCGGTTTACGGGGCGTGCTGGCGATATTGTCCTGAGCCATGACCCGCGCAGCGGAAACGGTAGTCTGGGTCTCGACACCACTGGCAGGGGCAAAGCGGATTTTCTGATTAAAAGCGTGGGTGGCATTCAGGCAAGTGACATAGTCACTGGCGGGGCATACGAACCTGGAGTTTCCAAGCCGGAGCCCCAACCAGAGCCCAAGCCAGAACCTCAACCGAACCCGGAACCTTTTCCTGCTCCGCACGATACTGTCTATGGCTTCAACTCCAACACCGGTGATCCCTTCCTTAGCCTGCACTCCCAGAGTGGCGCTCCCAGGTTCCTGGTGAGGGACAAAGGTGGCGACGACACCCTGGACTTTTCGGGCTTCCGGCAGAACCAGACCATCGACTTGCGCGAGGGCGCAGCCTCCAGCGTAGGCGGCTTGCGCAATAACGTTGGTATAGCCAAAGGTGTCACCGTGGAGAATGCGATTGGCGGCTCAGGCCGTGACACGCTCATAGGCAATACGGTGGATAACGTTCTCACCGGCGGGGCAGGTGGAGATACGCTCTGGGGTGTGGGCGGTAGAAACACGTTCAGGTATGAGAAGGCCAGCGACTCGGCCTATGACGACGCTGACCTGATCATGGATTTCACCAGTGGCCAAGACACAATTGATCTGACGGGTTTAATGACAGAAGTCGGAACGCCCTTGCGGCTGGTGGATAGCTACACGGGCCGTATTGGAGATACCGTCGTCAAATACAACCAGCAGAGCGGGCGTTACTTTGTGGGCATCGACTTACTGGGACGGCGTCAGACAAACTTCCTGATTAAAAGCACACGCTTGATCCGGCCAGAGGACGTGATCGGTCTGTCTACTCACCTGCGCTGAAAAGCAACGCGCCAGGGCGCTCGCCATCCTCCTGGAGCGGATACCGCCCATAAATCCCTGGGCGGTAATTCCCAATCAGTCAGCAAGCCCTTGACCTCGTCACTCGTCATTTCTGGCGGATGCGGCGTTGGAGCCGTTGATGCGATTGTAAGGTGGGTCAGGCAGTCGCCACCGCCCCTTGCCGCGAGGCGCTCAGGAATCGCAGCAACGCCACCAGCGGGAATGCGCTGCCCACCAGCATCACCCCCAGCCAGCCGCCGTGTTCGTACACGCTGCTGGCAATCGCCGAGCCGAAGGCGCCGCCGATGAAGATGCTGGTCATGTACAGCGCGTTCAGTCGGCTACGGCTGTTGGCGTCGAGGGCGTAGATGGCGCGCTGGCCAAGGACCATGTTCATCTGCACGCAGAAGTCCAGGACCACGCCGGTCACCGCCAGGCCGATCACGCTGTACAGCGGGTGCACGAAGGCCGGCAGGAAGCTCAGTGCGGCAAACAGCATCGCCAGCAGCGAAGCGCGGTGGGTGTGGCCGGCATCCGCCAGGCGCCCGGCGATGGGTGCAGCGATGGCGCCCAGGGCGCCGACCAGGGCAAACAGGGCGATCTGGCTTTGGCTCAGGCCGTGGTTGCGGGACAGTTCCAGCGGGGCGGCGGTCCAGAACAGGCTGAAGGTGGCGAACATGCAGCCCTGGTAAAACGCGCGCTGGCGCAGCACCGGCTGGCGGCGCAGCAGGGTGCGCAGCGAGGCGAGCAACTGGCCATAGCTGGCCGCGTGATCCGGTTGGCGCTTGGGGATGGTCAGCATCAGCACCACGCTGATAAACGCCATCAGTGCCGCGGCGGCCATGAACATGGCGCGCCAGCCGAAGTGGTCGGCCACCACGCTGGACACCGGTCGCGCCAGCAGGATACCCAGCAGCAAGCCGCCCATGATGCTGCCGACCACCCGGCCACGGGATTCAGCCGGCGCCAGGTGCGCCGCCAGCGGAATCAGGATCTGTACCGACACCGAGCTGAAGCCGATCAGCAGCGACACCAGCAGGAACAGGTTCGGCTGTTCGGTGAACGCCGCACCCAGCAGGCTGGCGATGGCCACCACGGTGGTGATGATCATCAGCCGGCGGTTTTCCAGCAGGTCGCCCAACGGCACCAGGAAGAACAGGCCCAGGGCATAGCCGATCTGGGTCAGGGACACGATCAGGCTGGCCATGGCCGGCGTGAGGCCGATGTCCGGGGCGATCAGCTCGATGATCGGTTGCGCGTAGTAGATGTTGGCGACGATGGCGCCGCAACAGAACGCAAACAGCATCACCATGCCTCGGGTCATCGTGCTTGTAGCGGGGGGCGTGGCGTTCATGGCGTTCTCATAAAAGCGAAGGATTGTGGCGAGCGAGGATAAAGACTGGCCCCGGGCGCGAGTAGCCTGTCTGTGGTGATAACACTCATGCCGGGAATTAATGACTGAAACGTTAACTTTCGCGCTGAAGGTCGATGATACATTCAGTCACAACTGCATAAACAGGAAATCGACTGCCATGAAGACGACATTCAACAAGATGCTCCTGGCCTCCAGCCTGGCCGCGCTGATGACCGTGGGCGTTGCCCAGGCCGCAGATGCCCCGCGTGTCGGCGTGCGGGGTGCGATTACCGCGATGGACGGCGACGCGATGCACGTCAAGGTCAACAGCGGTGAAGACGTCACCGTGCACCTGACCAAGGACACGCAGGTGCGTGCGGTCACCCTGGCAAAAATCGAAGACATCAAGCCCGGCAGTTACATCGGTTCGGCGGCCATGCCCAACGCGGATGGCACCCTGACGGCGCTGGAAGTGCATGTATTCCCACCGGCGATGGCCGGTACAGGCGATGGGCACCGTGCGTTCGACCTGAAGGAAGGCAGCAGCATGACCAACGGCACCGTGGGTGACCTGGTGGTGAGCGATGGCCGCACGTTGACCGTCAAGTACAAGGGCGGCGAGCAGAAGATCGTGGTGCCGGATGATGTGCCGATCGTCAACCTGGAGCCGGGTGATCGCAGCTTGCTGAAGCCTGGGGTGAAGGTGGTGATGTTTGCGGCGAAGGGTGAGGATGGGAGCGTGACGGCCCAGGCGATTTCTGCGGGTAAGGATGGCGTGACGCCGCCGATGTAACGGCCCAATACATAGCAAATGTGGGAGCTGGCTTGCCTGCGATAGCGGTGTTTCAGTGCCAGATGTACTGGCTGATACACCGCTATCGCAGGCAAGCCAGCTCCCACACTGGACTGCATTTTTTCAGTTAGAGCTGTTTACTGCCCGGAGTAGATCTGGTCAAAAACCCCGCCATCATTGAAGTGGGTCTTCTGCACGGTGCGCCAGTCGCCAAAGGTCTTCTCTACCGACAGGAAGTCGACTTTCGGGAAACGGTCGGTGTACTTGGCCAGCACTTTCGGGTCACGTGGACGCAGGTAGTTGTTGGCGGCAATTTCCTGGCCTTCCGGCGACCACAGGTACTTCAGGTATTCTTCGGCAGCCACTTTGGTGCCTTTTTTCTCGACCACTTTGTCGACGATCGACACTGGCGGCTCAGCTTCTGCGGAAACGCTCGGGTAGATCACTTCGAACTGATCACGGCCGAATTCACGGGCGATCATTTCTGCTTCGTTCTCAAAGGTCACCAGCACGTCGCCGATCTGGTTGGTCATGAACGTGGTGGTAGCGGCACGGCCACCGGTGTCCAGCACGGGTGCGTGCTTGAACAGGTCACCGACAAACTTCTTGGCTTTCTCTTCGTCACCGCCATTCTTCAGCACATAACCCCAGGCCGAGAGGTAGGTGTAGCGGCCGTTACCGGAGGTCTTCGGATTCGGCACGATGACTTGCACACCATCCTTGAGCAGGTCCGGCCAGTCTTTCAGGGCTTTCGGGTTGCCTTTGCGCACGATGAACACCGTGGCCGAAGTGAACGGCGCACTGTTGTTCGGCAGGCGGGTAACCCAGTTGTCCGGCACCAGTTTGCCGTTGTCGGCCAGGGCGTTGATGTCGGTGGCCATGTTCATGGTGATCACGTCAGCCGGCAGGCCGTCGATTACCGAGCGCGCCTGTTTGCTCGAACCTCCGAAGGACATCTGCAGGGTCAGCTTGTCGTCCGGATGCTCGGCGGCCCAATGCTTCTGGAAGGCGGCGTTGTAGTCCTTGTAGAAGTCGCGCATCACGTCGTAGGAGACGTTGAGCAGGGTGACCGGGGCGGCCTGGACGACGCCAGCCAGTGCGAGGCCGGCAGCCAGGAGAGAGGCACTAACGAGTTTTTTCACTGCTCATTCCTTGTTGTTCGAGAAGGTTTTTGAAACGCATGGGGGCAATATGCCAGCGACTATAACGGGGGGGCGCATAGTCGCTTAAAGATTAAAAAGAACTTTGCTTATTCCAGTTTCTTGAAAAGCGCGCTGCCACACCTTGAGCAAAACGCTGCATTGGGCTCATGGCTGTTTTTCTTGCACACCGGGCAATCCGTTTGCAATTGCTCACCGCGCATGGCGTTGGCCAGTTCGGCGGTGAAGATCCCGGTGGGCACCGCGATGATCGAATAACCGGTGATCATCACCAGCGACGAAATCACCTGGCCCAGCGGGGTCTTCGGCACGATATCGCCAAAGCCCACGGTGGTCAGCGTCACGATTGCCCAGTAGATGCCCTTGGGAATGCTGGTAAAGCCGTGCTCCGGGCCTTCGATCACGTACATCAAGGTGCCGAACACCGTGACCAGGGTGCAGACGCTGACCAGGAACACCACGATTTTCTGCTTGCTGCCCCGCAGCGCCGACATCAGGTAGTTGGCCTGCTTGAGGTACGGGCCGAGCTTGAGCACGCGGAAAATCCGCAGCATCCGGATGATTCGGATAATCAGCAGGTACTGCGCGTCGCTGTAGTACAGCGCGAGGATCCCGGGCACGATCGCCAGCAAATCCACCAGCCCATAAAAGCTGAAGGCATAGCGCAACGGCTTGGGCGAGCAATACAGCCGCAGGCCGTACTCGATGGCGAAGATGATGGTGAAGCCCCACTCGATATAGGCCAGCACGTTGGCGTAGTTGTCGTGGACTGCCTGGATGCTGTCGAGGATCACGATCACCAGGCTGGCCAGGATGATCAGCAACAGGGTGCTGTCGAAGCGTCGGCCGGCCGGGGTGTCACTTTGGAAAACCATGACGTAGAGACGCTCACGCCAGTGCTTGTTGCTGTCCATGGAAGTCGCCTGAATCGAAGATCAGCGAAGCCTAGGGGGATTCGAAGGGGCTGTCCATGCGGGTTTTCTGCATCACCCGCTGACTGGCGCGCACCAGCCAGGTGGCGAGGATAAACGGCGCGGTCAGCGCGGGCAGATTGAGGCCGGTGAAGCCGGGCGTGAGGATGATCGCCAGCAGGATGCCGATCAGCGGCAGCCAGGGTTGGCGACGATGCTGGCTGAGGGCCAGGGCGGCCAGCGCCGGGTTATAGCTGTGCAGGCCGAGCAGGGCGCTGGCGGGCTCGTCCATCGACAGGGCGATCAACACGCCGAGGCTCGCGCCGGTCAGCGCCCACAAGGCCGCGCGGCGGCTGGCTATTAAAAGGCCGAGGGCGATCAGCAGGCCGGCGAGGGGTTGGTCCATCAGGATGACTTGGGCCAGACCTGTGAACGGCGCGCAGAGTAGCGCCCAGGTGCCGGGTTCGCTGGCGGCAAATGCGGCGGGCGCGGTGGTGCCCAGCAGCAGCCAGCCGAGTACCACAAACGGTGCGGTGTAGGCGGGCAGGTCATCGGGGTTGGCGGCGCGTTTGAGCCACTGGCGGGTGAGGATTGCGCTGAGGCCACCGCAGGCGAGAATCAACGGCGGCAGCAGTGCCGACCAGCTGAAGTGCTGGCTGATCAGCAAGCCGAGCAGCACGCCGTTGTAGCTATACAGACCGGCCTGGCGTTCGGCCTTGGGATAGCCGCGGCGTTGGGCGGTCAGCAAGCCGGCGACGCCGCCCAGCAGCGCGCCGCCGAGCAGGGCCGGGGCGCCGATCAGGATCGCCAGCAGGCAGAGCAGGCCACACAGCGGGTGGCGCTGCAGGAATATCTGGCTGAAGCCGTTGAGCAGGGCTTCGGCCCAGTCGGGGCAGGGTTGGTTGGGCATGATCAATAATCTGCAGGAAAGCACCGAATCTTGTGGCGAGGGAGCTTGCTCCCGCTGGGGCGCGCAGCGGCCCCAAAAGATGGGCCTGCTGCGCAGTCCAGCGGGAGCAAGCTTCCTCGCCACAGGGATTAGATCAATGTCTCGATCCGCAACGAATTGGTCGACCCTGGCTGCCCGAATGGCACCCCAGCAGTAATCACCAACGTATCCCCACGCTCCGCCATACCCTGTGCCTGGGCAATCTCCAACGCCGTGGAACACACCTCATCCACCTGCCGCAGCCGATCGTTCACCACCGAATGCACGCCCCACGCCACGCTCAAGCGTCGCGCCGTCGACAGGTTCGGTGTCAGGTTCAGAATCGGCACCGCCGGCCGTTCCCGCGCCGCCCGCAGGGTGGAGGTGCCCGACTCGCTGTAGTTCACCAGCACTGCCACCGGCAGGATGCTGCTGATACGGCGGATCGCACAGCTGATGGCGTCCGACACCGTGGCATCCGCCTTGGGCCGGCTGACATCCAGCTGGGTCTGGTAGTCCGGGCCGTTTTCCACCTGGCGAATGATCTTGCTCATCATCAGCACGGCCTCCAACGGGTATTCACCGGAAGCGGTTTCCGCCGACAGCATCACCGCGTCCGCCCCTTCCGCCACTGCGTTGGCCACGTCGGTGACCTCGGCACGGGTCGGCGCCGGGGAGAAGCGCATGGATTCAAGCATCTGCGTGGCCACCACCACCGGTTTACCCAACTGGCGGCACACACCAATGATGTCCTTCTGGATTTGCGGCACGCTTTCCGCCGGCACTTCCACCCCCAGGTCGCCTCTGGCAACCATGATCGCGTCGCTCAGCTCGGCGATTTCCTGCAGGCGCTGCACCGCCGAGGGCTTCTCGATCTTGGCCATCAGGAACGCCTTGTCGCCGATCAACTCGCGGGCTTCGCGGATGTCTTCCGGGCGTTGCACAAACGACAGCGCCACCCAGTCCACCCCCAGTTCCAGGCCGAAGTTCAGGTCGCGGCGGTCCTTGGCGGTCAGCGGGCTGAGCTCCAGCAATGCCTGGGGTACGTTCACGCCTTTGCGGTCCGACAGTTCGCCGCCATTGAGCACGGTGGTGTCGATGGCATCGGCGTGCTTGGTGATCACCCGCAGGCGCAGCTTGCCGTCGTCCAGCAGCAGGTCCATGCCGGGCTGCAGGGCCGCGATGATTTCCGGGTGGGGCAGGTTGACTCGCCGCTGATCACCGGGTGTCGGGTCCAGGTCCAGGCGCAGGGCCTGGCCGCGAATCAGTTGCACTTTTCCTTCGGCAAAACGCCCCACCCGCAGCTTCGGCCCTTGCAGGTCCATCAGGATGCCGAGGGGATAATTGAGCTGGCGCTCCACCTGGCGAATCCACTGGTAGCGTTGGGCGTGGTCGGCATGATCGCCATGGCTGAAGTTCAGGCGAAAGATATTCACCCCGGCTTCCACCAGCTCGCGGATGTCGTCGATGCTGTCGGTGGCCGGGCCCAGCGTGGCGAGGATCTTGACCTTCTTGTCAGGCGTCATGTTCAGGGGACTCTCTTTCAGGACTTTCAAGAATCAGAATGGCGCGGAAATCGTTGACGTTGGTGCGGGTCGGCTCGGTGATGATCAAGCCGTCGAGGGCCGCGAAGTAGCCGTAGCCATTGTTGTTGTCCAGCTCGTCACTGGCGCTCAAGCCCAGGGCTTCGGCGCGGGCGTAGCTGGTGGGCGTCATGATCGCGCCGGCGTTGTCTTCCGAGCCGTCGATGCCGTCGGTGTCACCCGCCAGGGCGTAGACGCCGGGCAGGCCCTTGAGGCTGTCGGTGAGGCTCAGCAGGAATTCGGCGTTGCGTCCGCCACGGCCATTGCCGCGTACGGTGACGGTGGTTTCGCCGCCGGAGAGGATCACGCAAGGCGCCGCCAGGGGTTGGCCGTGCTGGATGATTTGCCGGGCGATACCGGCGTGCACCTTGGCCACGTCCCGCGCTTCGCCTTCCAGGTCGCCGAGGATCAGCGGGCTGAAACCGGCCTGGCGGACTTTCACCGCCACCGCTTCCAGGGATTGCTGCGGACGGGCGATCAGTTGGAAATGGCTGCGGGCCAGCACCGGGTCCCCGGGCTTGACGGTTTCCGACTCCGGGCTTTGCAGCCAGGTGCGCACCGACGCCGGGATTTCAATCTGGTAGCGCTTGAGAATCGCCAGCGCCTGTTGCGAGGTACTGGGGTCGCCAACAGTGGGGCCGGAAGCGATGACCGTGGCCTGGTCGCCCGGTACATCGGAAATCGCGTAGGTGTAGACGGTGGCAGGCCAGCTTGCCTTGGCCAGGCGCCCGCCCTTGATCGCCGAGAGGTGCTTGCGCACGCAGTTCATCTCGCCAATGGTGGCGCCGGATTTGAGCAGGGCCTTGTTGATCGCTTGCTTGTCCGCCAGGGTGATGCCGGCGGCCGGAAGGGCGAGCAGTGCAGAGCCGCCGCCGGAGAGCAGGAAGATCACGCGGTCGTCTTCGCCCAGGTTGCTGATCAGCTCCAGCACACGCTTGGCCACGGCCTGGCCTGCGGCGTCCGGCACCGGGTGCGCGGCTTCGACCACCTCGATTTTCTTGCAGGGTGCGCCGTGGCCGTAGCGGGTGACCACCAGGCCCGAGACTTCGCCTTGCCAGCAGTTTTCCACCACCAGCGCCATGGCGGCGGCGGCTTTGCCGGCGCCGATCACGATGACACGGCCGCTGCGGTCGGCGGGCAGATAGGGTTCGAGGACTTGCCGGGGGTGGGCGGCGTCGATGGCTGTGGCAAACAGCTCGCGAAGCAGGTGTTGCGGATCGACCGACATAAGCGGGCTCCCGGGGATTCTTGTTATTAGGGGTGCATCAAATTCGATGTGAAATGCGGTCAAAAATGTGGGAGCGGGCTTGCTCGCGAAAGCGGTCTACCATTCGACATCCATGCTGACTGATACACCGCTTTCGCGAGCAAGCCCGCTCCCACATTCGATCGCATTTCAACGGGGGTTATTTATCGCGAATCGAAAAATTCGCCATATGTTCCAGGCCCTTGATCAGCGCCGAGTGGTCCCAGTTGCCGCCACCGATGGCGGTGCAGGTGCTGAACACCTGCTGCGTGCCGGCGGTGTTCGGCAGGTTGATCCCCAGCTCCTTGGCACCGGCCAGGGCCAGGTTCAGATCCTTCTGGTGCAGGTTGATGCGGAAGCCCGGATCGAAGGTGCCCTTGATCATGCGCTCGCCATGCACTTCGAGGATTTTCGACGAAGCAAACCCCCCCATCAGTGCTTCACGCACCTTGGCCGGGTCGGCGCCGTTCTTCGAGGCGAACAGCAGCGCTTCCGCCACCGCCTGGATGTTCAACGCAACGATGATCTGGTTGGCCACCTTGGCGGTCTGGCCATCGCCATTGCCGCCCACCAGGGTGATGTTCTTGCCCATGGCCTGGAACAGCGGCAGGGCGCGTTCGAAGGTGTGCGGGTCGCCGCCGATCATGATGCTCAGGGTGCCGGCCTTGGCACCGACTTCACCACCGGACACCGGGGCGTCGAGGTAACGTGCGCCGGTCTCGTTGATCTTCGCGGCGAAGGCCTTGGTGGCGGTGGGCGAGATCGAACTCATGTCGATCACCACTTTGTTCGGCCCAAGGCCTGCGGCAACGCCGTCGGCGCGGAACAGCACATCATCGACCTGCGGAGTGTCGGGCACCATGACGATGATGAATTCGGCTTCCTGGGCCACTTGCTGCGGGTTGGCCAGGGCCACCGCACCAGCGCTGATCAGTTCAGCCGGCGCCTTGCCGTGATGCTCGGAAAGAAACAGTTGGTGACCGGCCTTTTGCAGGTTGGCAGCCATGGGTTGGCCCATGATGCCGGTGCCGATAAATCCGATTTTAGCCATGACGAAAATCCTCTTATTGTTAGGTGTGCAGGCCTGGCGCGGCCTGCTAAACACAGGAGATCCACTGTGGGAGCGGGCTTGCTCGCGAATGGGGGCCGACATTCAGCATTGATGTCGACTGATCCACCGCTTTCGCGAGCAAGCCCGCTCCCACATTGGGTGCTGTGTTTGTTCAGTTAGATCGCGTTGTGGCTTTTGAGCCAACCCAAACCCGCTTCGGTGGTGGTCAACGGTTTGTACTCACAGCCGACCCAACCCTGATAACCGATGCGGTCCAAATGTTCGAACAGGAAGCGGTAGTTGATCTCACCGGTCCCCGGCTCGTTGCGCCCCGGGTTGTCCGCCAGCTGGATGTGGTTGATCTCACCCAGGTGCGCAGCCATGGTGCGGGCCAGGTCGCCTTCCATGATTTGCATGTGATAGATGTCGTATTGCAGGAACAGGTTGGCACTGCCTACCTGCTCGCGAATCGACAGGGCCTGCGCCGTGTTGTTCAGGTAGAAACCCGGAATGTCGCGGGTGTTGATCATCTCCATCACAAGCTTGATGCCCACCGCCTGCAACTTGTCGGCGGCGTACTTGAGGTTGGCGACGAAGGTTTTTTCAAGCGTCGCGTCATCCACGCCGGCAGGACGAATCCCCGCCAGGCAGTTGACCTGGGTATTGCCCAGTACCTGGGCGTAGGCGATGGCCAGGTTGACCCCGGCACGGAACTCCTCGACCCGGTCCGGGTGGCAGGCCAGGCCGCGTTCGCCCTTGGCCCAGTCACCGGCCGGCAGGTTGAACAGCACTTGGGTCAGGCCGTGGGCATCGAGTTGCGCCTTGATTTCAGCTGAGCTGAATTCATAGGGAAACAGGTATTCCACACCACTGAACCCCGCGTCGGCGGCGGCTTTGAAACGGGCAAGAAAGTCCTGTTCGGTAAACAGCATGGACAGGTTGGCGGCAAAACGCGGCATGGGGTTCTCCTTAATCGAGCAGTGAAATGGCAGTCGGCGCGTCGTTGCCCACCAGTGCCAGATCTTCGAATTCGTTGACGGCGTTGATCTCGGTGCCCATGGAAATATTGGTCACCCGCTCCAGAATAATCTCAACGATCACCGGAACCTTGAATTCTTCGATCATTTCCTGAGCCTTGCGCAGTGCCGGCTGGATCTGGCCCGGCTCGAACACCCGCAGGGCCTTGCAACCCAGGCCTTCGGCGACGGCCACGTGGTCGACGCCGTAACCGTTGAGTTCCGGTGCGTTGAGGTTGTCGAAGGACAGCTGCACGCAGTAGTCCATTTCAAACCCGCGCTGGGCCTGGCGGATCAGCCCCAGGTAGGAGTTGTTCACCACCACGTGGATGTACGGCAGCTTGAACTGTGCGCCCACGGCCAGCTCTTCGATCATGAACTGGAAGTCATAGTCGCCGGACAGTGCCACGACTTTGCGGGTCGGGTCCGCCTTGACCACACCCAGTGCCGCCGGAATGGTCCAGCCGAGCGGGCCGGCCTGGCCGCAGTTGATCCAGTGGCGTGGCTTGTAGACGTGCAGGAACTGCGCGCCGGCAATCTGCGACAGGCCGATGGTGCTGACGTAGCAGGTGTCTTTGCCGAACACCTGGTTCATCTCTTCGTACACCCGTTGCGGCTTGACCGGCACGTTGTCGAAGTGGGTCTTGCGGTGCAGGGTGGCCTTGCGCTGCTGGCAATCGTGGAGCCAGGCGCTGCGGTCCTTGAGCTTGCCGGCGGCTTTCCACTCGCGGGCCACTTCAATGAACATGGTCAATGCAGAGCCGGCGTCGGAAACGATGCCCAGGTCCGGGGTGAACACGCGGCCGATTTGCGTCGGCTCGATGTCCACGTGAATGAATTTTCGGCCCTCGGTGTACACCTCCACCGAACCGGTGTGACGGTTGGCCCAGCGGTTACCGATGCCCAGCACCACGTCCGATTTCAACATCGTGGCGTTGCCATAGCGGTGGGACGTTTGCAGGCCGACCATGCCCACCATCTGCGGGTGATCGTCCGGGATCGTGCCCCAGCCCATCAGGGTCGGGATCACCGGGATGCCGGTCAACTCGGCGAATTCCACCAGCAGTTCGCTGGCGTCGGCGTTGATCACGCCACCACCGCTCACCAGCAATGGGCGCTCGGCCTGGTCCAGCAGGGCCAGGGCTTTTTCCACCTGGATGCGGGTCGCCAAAGGCTTGGCCAGGGGCAGTGGTTGGTAGGCGTCGATGTCAAATTCGATCTCGGCCATTTGTACGTCGAATGGCAGGTCGATCAGCACCGGGCCGGGGCGACCGGAGCGCATTTCATAGAAGGCCTTCTGGAAGGCATACGGCACCTGGCCGGGTTCCAGGACGGTGGTCGCCCACTTGGTCACCGGCTTGACGATGCTGGTGATGTCGACAGCCTGGAAGTCTTCCTTGTGCATGCGTGCCCGTGGCGCCTGGCCGGTGATGCACAGGATCGGGATCGAGTCCGCCGAGGCGCTGTACAGGCCGGTAACCATGTCGGTGCCCGCCGGGCCCGAGGTGCCGATGCACACGCCGATATTGCCGGCCTTGGTGCGGGTGTAGCCCTCGGCCATGTGCGAGGCGCCTTCAACGTGGCGAGCAAGGACGTGATCGATGCCACCGACCTTCTGCAAGGCCGAATACAGCGGGTTGATCGCGGCGCCCGGGATACCGAAGGCGGTGTCGACCCCTTCACGGCGCATCACCAGGACAGCGGCTTCGATTGCTCTCATTTTGCTCATGGTTTTGGTGCCTCTTGCGTTTTGTAATTGTATACAAGTGGTGTTGGTCCGAAGTGTATTCACGGCGAGCGGGGCAGGTCAATCCATTTTCTTGGGTGGCCTTTACGTTCGTCGGAAGGCTTATGGACGGGAATATTTCGACGTGTGGTGCGTATGTTTCGAAATATTGTATACAAAAAATAAATCTATTGTGTTCTATTTGTTTGATCGAGCTTCTGATCAGACAGAGCCCCACGGCTTTCCCATAACAAGATAAGGACGGCACCCATGAGCGCTTTAACCTTGAAAGTCGCAGTCAACCTGGCCAGCCACGCCATCGCGGCAGGCCGCACCATTTCGGCGGCACCGCTGACCGTTGCGGTACTCGACAGCGGCGGGCATTTGATAACGTTGCAGCGCGAGGATGGCGCGAGCCTGCTGCGCCCGCAGATCGCGATTGGCAAGGCCTGGGGTGCGATAGCCCTGGGCAAGGGCTCGCGCTTGCTGGCGCTGGACGCACAGCAACGGCCGGCGTTTATTGCCGCGTTGAACAGCCTGGGGCAGGGCAGCGTGGTGCCGGCGCCGGGCGGGGTGTTGATCCGGGATCAGGCGGGTGTGGTGCTGGGCGCGATCGGGATCAGCGGGGATACGTCGGATATTGACGAGCAGTGTGCGATCAGTGCGATCGAGGGGTTGGGGTTGTTGGCGGATGCGGGGGTTACTGCTTGATGTGAGGTGACTGGTCGGGCCTCTTCGCGAGCAAGCCCGCTCCCACATTTGACTGCATTCCAAGGCTGGAACTCGGTCAAATGTGGGAGCGGGCTTGCTCGCGAAAGGGGCGACTTGGTCCCGGACCTAAACCCAAACCGCATCCCACAGCGGATAGTCGCCAATCCGCTCCACCAACCCTGCTCTTAATGGGTTGGCCACGACATACCGAGCCATCTTCACCAGGTCATCGTCCTTGCGCAGCGCACGATCATGAAAGCTGGTTTGCCATAGCCGCCCTTTGCGGCCCGTAACGCCATTAACGGTTCGAGTGCTTTTGGACTTCACCTGGCACATCAGGTCTCCCAATGAGCCTTTTTGCAGCTCAATCAACCAGTGAAAGTGGTCGGGCATGATCACCCAGGCCAGGGAGTTCGCCAGTCCTTGGTATTGGGCGAGCCGGAATTGCCAGACCACCAGCCGACCCAGGTAAAAGTCACTGAAGATTGGCACACGTTCGTGGGTATTGGTGGTGATCAGGTAAATACGGTTGGATTCGCTGAATCGCCCGATGCGCAGGCGATGTGAAGCAGCTGGATCAGGCATTCCTTTGCCTCTCTTCAGGTGGGGTTCTGAGAGGCTAGATCGGGGAATCTGGAGATGATGGTTTGGCTTTGTGCAGGATGTGTCTGGGAGGGCGCTTTCGCGAGCAAGCCCGCTCCCACATTGGATCTGCGGCGTTTAAACAATTTATGTCTGGCACAAATTCAAATGTGGGAGCGGGCTTGCTCGCGAATCTTGAAGACGCTGCGGTCTATCAGTCCCGCTCACACCCCTTAAGCACCAACCGAATAATCGTCTGCGCCGCCGCCTCATAATCCGCTTCATCCAACTTCGCCTTCCCGGTCACCGCCGAAATCTGCCAGTCAAAATCCGCATACGTCTGCGTCGCCGCCCAAATGCTGAACATCAGGTGATGCGGATCAATCGGCGCAATCAGCCCACGGTCCACCCAGCTCTGGATGCAGTCGATGTTGTGCTTGGCCTGGGCATTCAGCTGTTCCACCTGCTCGGGGCTCAAATGCGGGGCGCCGTGCATGATCTCACTGGCAAACACTTTCGAGGCAAACGGCAAATCCCGGGAGATGCAGATCTTCGAGCGGATGTACCCGCTCAGCACGGCCGAAGGGTCGCCATCAGGATTGAACGGTGTGGAGGCCGCCAGGATCGGCTCGATAATGCTTTCGAGCACCTCGCGATAGAGGTTGTCCTTGGACTTGAAGTAGTAGTAGACGTTGGGCTTGGGCAGCCCGGCCTTGGCGGCGATGTCGCTGGTTTTGGTCGCGGCGAAGCCCTTGTCGGCAAACTCCTCACTGGCAGCCCGCAGGATCAGTTCTTTGTTGCGCTCGCGAATGGTGCTCATAGACCAGGAGGTTCCTTGCCAAGACAGGCGGTCTGGCATGGTAGCACCGGCTTTGCGCAGGGCTCAAGAATCCCGCCGCAGCCCTTGCATGGCGGGGCGCCCAGCTGACTTTGTCTGTCTTGATGCTGAACGCATTCACGGTCGTACAGGCACAGCTCGAGCGCGCTGCTAGAGTTCAGGCAGCGAGCGGCCATTTAGCCTGGCCGCCCCTTCCTGTTTTCGGCGTTCGAGAGAGAAACCCGTGGAGAAAAGCAGACGACGTACGTTCGCCTGGGCCGTTGGCACGTTGTTACTGGTAGCGTTGTTGATTGCCCTGGGTTTGCACTTCTTTGCAGGCGGGCACAAAGGCCGGCCTCCCGCCACCGGCGAACCGGTAGCCGTGGTGCCGGTGGTGTTGCAGGACGTGCCGGTGTATATCGACGCCCTCGGCACCGTCACCCCCACCCGCAGTGTGACCGTGGTCACCCAGGTCGATGGCATCCTCAGCAGCGTGGAATTCAAGGAAGGCCAGCACGTCAGCAAGGGCCAGGTGATTGCGCGGATCGATGACCGTGCTCTCAAGGCCCAACTGGCCGTGGCCAAGGGTACCCTGGCCCACGACCAGGCTGTGTTGAGCAATGCCCAGCGCGATCTGGTGCGCTACCGCGAACTGGTCAAGGCCGGTTCTACCAGCCAGCAAACCGTCGACACCCAGGCGTCCTTGGTCCAGCAACAACTGGGCACCGTGGCCGCCGACCAGGGCAATGTGCAGAACCTTGAAGTGCAGGTCGGCTACTGCACCATCACTTCGCCGGTCGACGGTGTGGTGGGCCTGCGCCTGGTCGACCCCGGCAATTACGTCACCACCACCAGCACCACCGGCATCGTGGTGATTACCCAGATGAACCCGGCCACCGTGGTGTTCGCGGTCCCCGAGGACGACCTGGGCGCTATCAACCAGGCCCTGGGCCGTGGCGCCGTGACGGTGCTGGCCTACGACCGCAACAAGAAAGCCCTGCTGGCCACCGGCAGCCTGTTGGCCCTGGACAACCAGGTAGACACCTCCACCGGCACCATCAAGGTCAAGGCGCAGTTCGATGATTCGGGCAGTGCGCTGTTCCCCAACCAGTTCGTCAATGCGCGCCTGAAGGCCGACACCCTGGCCCAGGTTACCGTGGTGCCCACCCGGGCGATCCAGCATGGCAGCAAGGGCGATTTTGTGTTCGTGGTGAATGGCGACAAGGCCAGCCTGCGCAACATCAAGACCGGCCCATCGATGGGCGATGTGTCGGCGGTGCTCGAGAACGGCGTCAAGCCAGGCGAGCAGGTGATCACCGAAGGCGCCGACAAACTGGATGACGGTTCGGCCGTGAAGGTCGTCGCCCAGTGAGGAGCTGCCGAGCATGAACATTTCGCGGCCCTTTATCGAACGTCCCGTCGCCACCACCTTGATGATGGTCGCGGTGCTGTTGCTGGGCATGTTGGGGTATCACCTGTTGTCGGTGTCGGCGTTGCCTGAAGTCGACTACCCGACCATTCAGGTCTTCACCCAATACCCCGGCGCCAGCCCGGACGTGGTCAGCTCCTCGATCACCGCGCCGCTGGAGCGCCAGCTCGGCGAGATGCCGGGCCTCAAGTCCATGAACTCCACCAGCTCCGACGGCGCTTCGGTGGTGACCCTGCAATTCGACCTGTCGCTGTCCCTGGACGTGGCAGAGCAGGAAGTGCAGGCCGCGATCAACGCCGCCGGCACCTTCCTGCCGGCCAACCTGCCGTACCCACCGGTATACAGCAAGGTCAATCCGGCGGATGCGCCGGTGCTGACCCTGTCCCTGACCTCCGATGTGCTGCCACTGACCAAGGTCGAGGACCTGGCGGATACACGGCTGGCGCAGAAGATCTCGCAGATCACCGGCGTCGGCCTGGTGACCATCAGCGGCGGTCAGCGCCCGGCGGTGCGGGTCGAGGCGAATACCTCGGCGCTCAACAGCCTCGGCCTGTCCATCGATGACCTGCGCACCTCCCTCGGCACGGCCAACGTCAACCAGGCCAAGGGCAATATCGACGGCAAGTTCCAGGCGTATTCGATTGGTGCCAACGACCAGCTGCAATCGGCCGAGGAATACCGCGACCTGGTGATCGCCTATAAAAATGGCGCGCCGATTCGCCTGTCGCAGATCGCCACTTCCACCCAGGGCCCGGAGAACCCGCGCCAGGCTGCGTGGACCAACAGCACGCCGTCGATTGTGCTGAACATCCAGCGCCAGCCCGGCGCCAATGTGATTCAGGTGGTCGACCGCGTGCAGCAATTGCTGCCCAAGCTGCGGGCCAGTTTGCCGGGTACCTTGAAGGTCGATGTGCTGACCGACCGCACGCAAACCATCCGCGCCTCGGTCACCGATGTGCAGTACGAACTGGCGGTGGCGGTGCTGCTGGTGGTGATCGTGATTTTCATTTTCCTGCGCGACGTTGCGGCGACGGTTATTCCGGCAGTCACCGTGCCGCTGACGCTGGTGGGCACCCTGGCGGTGGCTTATGCGCTGGGCTTCTCCCTGAACAACCTGACACTGATGGCGCTGACTATCGCCATCGGATTCGTGGTGGACGACGCCATCGTGATGATCGAAAACATCACGCGCTATATCGAGGCGGGCGACTCGCCGCTGGAGGCGGCGCTCAAGGGGTCGGAGCAAATCGGTTTCACGATTATTTCGCTGTCGATTGCGCTGATTGCAGTGATGATCCCGCTGCTGTTCATGGGCGATGTGGTCGGCCGGCTGTTCCGCGAATTCGCCATGACCGTGGCCGTGACCATCGTTATCTCGGCGTTCATCTCCCTGACCCTCACGCCGATGATGTGCGCGCGGATGCTCAAGAATAAGCACCAGGAACGCCGCGCGGATTTCTTCGACCGCATCAACACCCACTACGTGCGTGGCCTTGACTGGGTGTTGGCGCACCGCACCTTGACCCTGATCTCGATAGCGCTCACCGCCGCGCTGACCCTGATGATTCTGGTGATCATGCCCAAGGGCTTTTTCCCCGACCAGGACACCGGCCTGATCCAGGGCATTTCCCAAGCCGCGCCGACCGTTTCGTTCCAGCAGATGCAGACCGAACAACAGCGCCTGGCCGCGCGAATCCTCAAGGACCCGGCGGTGCAAAGCCTGTCGTCCTTCGTCGGGATCGACCAGACCAACCCGACCATCAACCAGGGCAACCTGCTGATCAACCTCAAGCCCCGCGGCGAGCGTGACAGTGCCACCGAGGTGATCCGCCGGCTCTCCGATGCCAACGCCGACGACGCCGGGATCCGCCTGTACCTGCACTCGGTACAGGACCTGACCCTCGACGCCACGGTGTCCACCACCAGCTACCGCCTCGGCCTGCAAGCCACCGATCCGGACGAGCTGGAAACGTGGACCACCAAGCTGCTGGCGGCGATCAAGCAAGACCCGATGTTCACCGACGTGCAAAGCCAGGCGATGCAATTCGGCAATCAGATCCAGCTGACCTTTGACCGCGCCACCGCCTCGCGCCTCGGTATCACGCCCCAGGCGATTGACGATGTGCTGTATGACGCCTTCGGCCAGCGCCAGGTCTCGACGATCTACACCCAGCTCAACCAGTACCACGTGGTGATCGCCACCGACCATCCGCCGCGCAACTTGCCTGACCTGCTCACGGGGTTGTACGTGGACATTCCGGGTGGCGGCGTCGCGCCGCTGTCGAGCATGGCGACCATGCAGGTGGTGCGCACGCCCGTGACCATCAACCGCCTGGGTCAGTTTCCGTATGCCGACGTGTCGTTCAACCTTGCTCCGGGCCAGACCCTTGGCACGGCAGTGACGCGGCTCAAGGACATCGAGGCCAAGGTCGGCTTGCCGCTGTCGGTGCAGGCCAACCTGGAAGGTGCGGCGGCGACGTTCGAACAGTCGCTGTCCAACCAGGTGTTCCTGGTGGTGGCGGCGATTGTGGTGGTGTACCTGATGCTGGGGATTCTGTACGAGAGCTTCGTGCACCCGGTGACGATCCTTTCGACGCTGCTCTCGGCGGCGCTCGGGGCCTTGCTGGCGCTGCTGGTGACCGGCACGCAGTTCGACATTATCGGTTTGATTGGCATTGTGTTGCTGATCGGCATCGTGATGAAAAACGGCATCATGATGGTCGACTTT
Source organism: Pseudomonas sp. F8002 (assembly GCF_013385495.1). Taxonomy (NCBI): domain Bacteria; kingdom Pseudomonadati; phylum Pseudomonadota; class Gammaproteobacteria; order Pseudomonadales; family Pseudomonadaceae; genus Pseudomonas; species Pseudomonas sp. F8002. The sequence continues at coordinate 201,788 of NZ_JACAPW010000003.1, forward strand.
GCCCTGGAGTTATTACGCGAGGGCGGCCTGAGCCCCACGGCCGCGATCCGCCAGGCGGCAGAGTTGCGGTTCCGGCCGATCCTGATGACCAGCATGGCGTCGCTGTTCGGCGCGGTGCCGCTGGCGCTCGGTACGGGGATTGGTTCGGAGCTGCGTCACCCGCTGGGCATCGCGATTATCGGCGGGTTGTTGCTCAGTCAGTTGCTGACGCTGTTTTCCACGCCGGTGATCTTCCTCGCCATGCACGGCCTGGGGCAGCGCTTCAGCCGCCGCCCGGCTGAAGCGGTCTGATGGCAATGAACCTCAGCGCGCCGTTTGTTCGCCGCCCGATTGCAACCACCTTGATGGCGGCCGGCCTCGCGCTGTTTGGCGCGCTGGCCTTCATGCTGTTGCCGGTGGCGCCGTTGCCGGAGGTGGATTTCCCGACCATCAGCGTCAGCGCCTCGTTGCCCGGCGCCGATCCGACCACCGTCGCCAGTTCAGTGGCCACGCCCCTGGAGCGCCAGTTCGGGCAGATCGCCGGGGTCACGCAGATGACCTCGTCCAGCAGCTTGGGCTCGGCGCGGATCATTTTGCAGTTCGACCTGAATCGCGACATCGACGGCGCCGCGCGGGATGTGCAGGCGGCGATCAATGCCGCCCGCAGCAACCTGCCCAGCGACCTGTCCGGCAACCCGACGTACCGCAAGGTCAACCCGGCGGATTCGCCGATTCTGATCATCAGCCTGACCTCCGACAGCGCCACGCCGGGGCAGATGTATGACGTGGCCTCGACCCTGTTGGAGCAGAAGTTGTTGCAGACCACCGGGGTCGGTGACGTGACGGTGGGCGGCGGCGCGCTGCCGGCGGTGCGGGTGGAATTGAACCCCGATCGGCTCAACCAGTACGGCGTCAGCCTGGAGCAGGTGCGCCAGGTGATCAACGCCTCCAACGTCAACTTGCCCAAGGGCAACGTGGCCATCGGCGACCGTAACTACGGCATTGCGGCGAATGACCAGTTGCTCGATGAAAAGGACTACGGGCCGCTGGTGGTCAAGGCCCACAACGGCGACCTGATCCATATCGCCGACCTGGGCTACGTGCGCGAAGACGTGCAGGACCTGCGCAACTTCGGCCTGTCCAACGGCAAGCCGGCAGTATTGCTGGTGGTGTTCAAGCAGCCGGGCGCCAACGTGATCGAAACGGTGGACGCGGTGAAGGCCTCGCTGCCGTTCCTGCAAAGCTCGATTCCGGCGACGATCAAGCTCAACCTGCTGATGGACCGCACCACCACCATTCGCGCCTCGTTGCATGACGTCGAAATCACGTTGCTGGTGTCGATCCTGCTGGTGACCCTGGTGACCTTCGGCTTCTTCCGCGACTGGCGCAGCACCCTGGTGCCGGCGATTGTGGTGCCGCTGTCGCTGCTCGGCACCTTCGGCGCGATGTACTTCCTCGGCTACAGCCTGAACAACCTGTCACTCATGGCGCTGACGATTTCCACCGGCTTTGTGGTGGACGATGCGATTGTGGTGGTGGAAAACATCATGCGCCACCTGGAGCGCGGCAAGACCCGGGTGGAAGCGGCGCTGGCCGGTGCCCAGGAAGTCGGCTTCACGGTACTGACTATCAGCGTGTCGCTGGTGGCGGTGTTTATTCCGCTGCTGCTGATGGGCGGGATTGTCGGGCGCCTGTTCCGCGAGTTTTCGGTGTCGTTGTCGGTGGCCATTGTGATCTCGATGCTGATCTCGCTGACGGTTACACCGATGCTCGCCAGCGTGCTGCTGCGCGCGCCGAAAGCGATTCATGAAGGCAATGAACACCCGGACTCGCGCTTTCACCGCTTCTACGATCGCACCCTCGGTTGGGTGATCGACCATACGGTGCTGATGGGTTTTGTGACGGTGTTGGTGATCGTGCTCGCCGGCGTGTTGTACGTGCTGGTGCCCAAGGGTTTTTTCCCCCAGGAAGACACCGGGCGCTTGCAGGGTAGCATCCTGGCGAACCAGAGCATTTCCTATGGGGCGATGCAGAAGGACTTCACCGAGATCAACCGCAAGGTGATGAAAAACCCGAACATCGAAACCGTCGCCGGGTTTGTCGGCGGTGGCGGAGGGGGCGGCGGGGCGGTCAACAGCGCGCAGATGTTTGTATTGCTCAAGCCCTTGGGCGAGCGCAAGGACAACGCCACCGAAATCATCGGCCAGATCCGCCGCAGCCTCGGCGACTTGCCGGGCACCAAGCTGTATTTGCAGTCGGCCCAGGACATCACCGTGGGTGGCCGGCAAAGTGGCGCGCAATACCAATACACCCTGACCGCCGATGACCAGGAGTCGCTGGACGAATGGGTGCCCAAGGTGGTGGCGGTGCTGCGCAAATTGCCGCAACTCACCGACCTCAATACCGACCAGCAAGACAACAGCTTGCTGGCCAATGTGCAAATCAACCGGGATACGGCGGCGCGCCTCGGGGTGAGTGTCTCGGCGGTCGACCAGACGCTGTACGACGCCTTTGGCCAGCGCCAGGTCGCGACCCTGTATCGCGCGGCCAACCAGTACCACGTGGTGATGGAAATCGCGCCGGAATACTGGACCGACCCTTCCGCGCTCAAGGGCATTTATGTGCCGACGGGCACCCAGGCCACGACCACCAAGGGCACCACGGCGGCGCCCAACCTGACCACCGGGCAGACCCTGGTGCCACTCTCGGCACTGGCGGATAACACGGTGGCGCGCACTGCAATTTCCATCAGTCACCAGGGCACGTTCCCGGCGGTGACAGTCTCGTTCAACCTGGCGCCCGGCACGTCCATCGGCCAGGCCACGGCGATGGTGGACGATGCGGTGAAGCAACTGCGCATGCCCGCCAGTGTGGTCGGCCAGTTTGCCGGTACGGCCCAGGTGTTCCAGTCGTCGGTGGCCAGTGAGCCGCTGCTGATCGTCGCTGCGTTGCTGTGCGTGTATATCGTGCTGGGCATCCTCTACGAAAACCTGACGCACCCGCTGACCATTCTTTCGACCTTGCCCTCGGCCGGCGTCGGTGCGTTGATCGCCTTGCTGCTGACCGGCACCGAGCTGTCGATCATTGCGCTGGTGGGGGTGATTCTGTTGATTGGCATCGTGAAGAAAAACGCGATCATGATGATCGACTTCGCGATCACCGAGCGGCGGGAGTTCGGCCTCACGGCCAAGGAAGCGATTCGCCGGGCGTGCCTGATCCGTTTCCGGCCGATCATGATGACCACCCTGGCGGCGATCCTTGGCGCGCTGCCGCTGGTGCTCGGCACCGGCTACGGTTCGGAGCTGCGCCGGCCGTTGGGGATTTCGATTATTGGTGGCCTGCTGTTCAGCCAGGTGCTGACGCTGTACACCACCCCGGTGATCTACCTGTGGCTCGACCGGGCGTCACAGCGCCTGGGTCGGCGTAAGGAAGCAAGGTTATGAACGTGAAATACAGCGTGCTTTGCATCAGCCTGCTGCTCGGCGGCTGCATGGTCGGGCCCGATTACCAGAAGCCCGCCATGGAGCTGCCGCAGTCGTTCAAGGAAGGCGCGCAGTGGCAGCGCGCGGCGGCTAACCCCCAAGGGGCGATGGACAGCCAGTGGTGGCTGGCTTATCAGGACCCGGTGCTGAACGATTTGGTGGCGCGCTCGGCCAAGGCCAACCAGTCGATCATCGCGGCGGAGGCGGCTTATCGTCTGGCCCAGGCGCAGGTGGCGTCCAGCCGGGCCGGTTTGTGGCCGACGGTGGGCGTAGGGTTGTCGGGTTCGCGGGGAACGGCGGGCAGCGGCAGCGGTACGTCCACCACCGGCACCACGACGGGCGGCGTCGCGAACAGCGTCAGCGCAACCTTGACCGCCAGTTGGGAGCCGGACCTGTGGGGCCTGGTGCGGCGCGGGATAGAGTCCAGCCAGGCGACGGCCCAGCAATCGGATGCGTTGCTGGCCGGGGTGCGGCTGTCCATCAGTTCCAGCGTGGCGAGTAACTACCTCGCCCTGCGGCAGATGGACATCGACGTGCGCCTGTTGCAGCAACAACAGAAGATCAACCAGCAACTGCTGGACATGATCCAGGTGCAGTTCACCCAGGGCGTCGCCACCAACGACCAGTTGCTGGTGGCGCAGGACCAGTTGACCACCTCGATTGCCGACTTGCAGACCTCCCTGCGCGACCGCGAGCAATACGAACATGCGCTGGCGGTGCTGGTGGGCGTGGCGCCGAGTGAGTTTGCCGTGGCTGTGCGGGAGGACTACAACTTCGTCCTGCCGCGCCCCCCTTTGACCTTGCCTTCAACCTTGCTGCAACGGCGTCCCGATGTGGTCGCGGCGGAGCGTTCAGCAGCGGCGGCCAACGCGAAAATCGGCGTGGCTGAAGCCGCATTCTTCCCGACCCTGGACCTCACCGCTGAGGCCGGCTATCGGGGCAGTGCCCTTGGCGGGCTATTCTCGCTGCCCAATCGCATCTGGACCCTGGGCCCGGCCCTGGCGGAAACCCTGTTCGACGGCGGCGCCCGTGAAGCGGCGGTCAGGCAGGCCGAGGCCAGCTACGACCAGATCGCCGCCAACTACCGGGGCACCGTGCTCAGCGCCTTGCAGAACGTCGAAGACAACCTCTCGGCGATCAACCATCTGCAAACCCAGGCCGATGCGTTCCAGCAGGTCTATCAGCGCAACCAGCAACTGTTCGGCAGCCAGGAAGCGCAGCTGCGCGCCGGCACTGTCAGCCAGGAGGCCGTGCTGACCCAGCAACTGGTGTTGCTGCAAGCCGAGCAGAATCTTCGCGACACCCAGGGCCAGCTCAGCCAGGGGAGTGTGGCGTTGATCCAGAGCCTGGGTGGTGGTTGGCAGGTCAATGACGACTGACTGACTCACTTAGTCAGGCAATGCGCGATAGCCGTTTTGACTGAAATCGATAAGGGCGCTGGCTTCTGTGTTTGGATTGGTTCCGGTTCGCGAGAATCCCGTCAGATGATCCGGGCCGATGTTGTCATAGCCCTCGTCAAGCCTGTGGAAGCCGGGGTGTGCGTCTATGTAATTGGCGACTGAGGATATGTTGTAAGCCGCGTCTGCACGAGAATCGTCGTCTTTATTGTCTTCTGTCCAGTCCCCGGTAAGTGCCTTGAGATTGTTTAAGATGCTGTCCCGGTAGGGGTGTTCTGCAAGGGATTCGACAAAGCGGTTGACGATAGGGTTGGCGTTAAAAATCTGTTCTGCACTTCGTGTATCCCCATTTGGTCTACCGGTGGGGTAAACCGGTTTGTTTGTTGTGATCTTTTCATTATCTGAGGCGAGCGGTGTTCCGTGGTTATCGAGCACCGCGTAGCCTTCCTCGCTGAATTTTTTCAGCAGGGCTGCCTCCGAGTTCTCATCTATCGTGACCTCATCAAAGGGTGGCGGTAGGGGAGACTCATATTCGCCCTCTATTCTTCCGTTACCTTTCGTGTTGTCGGTCCGGGCGGACTCCTTCACGTTGATTCCGTCTATGTAGTTGAACACGCGTGCGGCGTTATACGCCGCGTCGGCGCGCTTTTGCGGGTCGGGGTTGTTACTCGTCCAGTCGCCCAGATGCTTGTAAAGGTTTTCCTTGGGGATCGACGACGGCAGGTTATTAAAAATACGATTCGCGGTGATGATTTGCTCTGCTGTCCTGTGGTCACCCTGTGGTCGGCCGGTTGCCTGGTCAGGCGCGAAGAAGATGTCTTTTTCCGTCTGGGTAAGTGCCGGCTCTTGCTTCATCTCTGAGCTGCGGCAAGATCCTTTATTGCCTGTTATTGGCTCTTCTCTATTGGGTGCTATATGGGTGATTACGGGTTTTGTGATTAGCATCAGGCTTCCATCCAATAAGTTGTGCGGTTTCAAGGGGGCGGATTGGCATAAAACACTTATGAGTGGTCCGGACCGTGCTCCGGGTTCCGTGCCCGTCAGTTGCAACGGTGGGTTAGCGCCGCAGCACTGAACGGCTCGCTAACCCGGTGTCCGCCGCGTTATTCTCGGCACACTTTGAATCACGGGAAGCCTGAGCCATGGCAGGAAGCAGTTTGCTGGTATTGATCGACGACATTGCCGCGGTGCTCGACGATGTGGCGTTGATGACCAAGATGGCTGCGAAGAAAACCGCCGGCGTGCTGGGGGACGACCTGGCGCTGAATGCCCAGCAAGTCTCCGGGGTGCGCGCCGAGCGGGAAATTCCGGTGGTGTGGGCGGTGGCCAAGGGCTCGTTCGTCAACAAGCTGATTTTGGTGCCGGCTGCGTTGCTGATCAGCGCATTTGCGCCGTGGGCGGTGACGCCGCTGTTGATGCTGGGCGGCGCTTATTTGTGTTTTGAGGGCTTCGAAAAACTCGCCCATAGCTTCTTCCACAAGCGCACCGAAGAACAGGCGCACCTGGTGGAAGCCGTGGCGGATCCGGCCACGGACCTGGTGGCTTTCGAGAAGGACAAGATCAAGGGCGCGATCCGTACCGATTTCATCCTCTCCGCCGAAATCATCGCCATCACCCTCGGCACCGTGGCCGATGCGCCGCTGATGCAGCAAGTGATCGTGCTGTCGGGTATCGCCATCGTCATGACCATCGGCGTCTACGGCCTGGTGGCCGGTATCGTCAAACTCGATGACCTGGGCCTGTGGCTCACCCAGAAGCCCGGCCAGGCGGCGCGCAGCATTGGCGGGACGATCCTGCGGGCGGCGCCGTACATGATGAAAAGCCTGTCGGTGATCGGTACGGCGGCGATGTTCATGGTGGGCGGTGGCATCCTGACCCATGGTGTGCCGGTGGTGCATCATTGGATCGAGACCGTGAGCCAGAGTACTGGCGGCCTGGCGTGGTTGATGCCGACGTTGCTCAATGCTGTGGCGGGGATCATTGCCGGGGCCGTGGTGTTGGCGGTTGCCAGCGTGGTGGGTAACCTCTGGAAGCGGGTGAGGGCATAGGCATTTGATCGAGCGACGACAATTCAGCGGGGGCATGAAAGGCAAGAACCTCCGTTACCTGAATGAAAATCCCGGTGACGCCCGCCAGACGGTGCGTGCGGGATTTGTGTTGCTCGAACATTTCTCGCTGCCGGCGTTTACCCAGGCGCTGGATACGCTGATCACCGCCAACCTGCTGCGGCCCGCTTCTTTTTCTACGTCGACCTTCGGCTTGCGGGAAGGCGAGGTGACCAGCGACCTGGGGCTGGTGATCCGGCCCGATGCGCGGCTTGAGTCTTCGGTGCTTAAAGAGTTGGACCTGTTGGTGATATGCGGTGGCTATCGCACTGAACTGAAGGCTGCGGAGGAGTTTATCCACCTGCTGAAAAGCGCCTCGGAGCAGGGTGTGAGCCTGGCCGGTTTGTGGAATGGTGCGTGGTTCCTGGGGCGTGCGGGGTTGCTGGGCGGCTACCGCTGCGCCGTGCACCCGGAACATCGCCCGGCCCTGGCCGAGTTCTGCAAGGCGACGCAGGTCAGCAGCGAGCCGTATGTGATTGACCGCGACCGGCTGACGGCATCGAGCCCTTCCGGTGCGTTTCATATGGCGCTGGACTGGATCAAGGGGCTGTACGGCAAAGCGTTGGTGGAGGGGATCGAGGACATCCTGGCGTTTGAGGAGTCGCGCTACCGGCGGGTGAAACCCACGGAAAACGTGTGCTTGAGCGCACCCCTGCGCGAAGTAGTCAACCTGATGGACGCCAACCTCGAAGAGCCTCTGGAGCTTGAGCAACTGGCCGTTTATGCGGGCCGTTCCCGACGCCAGTTGGAGCGTTTGTTCAAGGAGCAGCTTGGCACCACGCCCCAGCGTTATTACCTGGAACTGCGCATCACCGAGGCCCGTCGGCTGCTGCAACACACCGAGCTGTCCCAGGTGGACGTGCTGGTGGCCTGCGGGTTTGTCTCGCCGAGCCATTTCAGCAAGTGCTACAGCGCCTACTTTGGCTACAGGCCATCCAAGGAAAAGCGCCTGGTCAAATAGCCTGAGATTGGCATTCGCCACAAATATAGATACGATGCTAATCATTAGCTTGCTATCTATATGTGGGTTTAATGAAATCCTCCACCTTCCAGCTCCCTGATTTCTGGCAGGCGACGTTGACCCCGTCCCGTAGCGATCTGCTGTTTGCCTTGCGCAACATGATCGCCGGCGGGGTCGCGTTGTACCTGGCCTTCTGTTTTGACTTGCAGCAACCGCAATGGGCCCTGACCACCGTATTTATCGTGGGCCAGTCCACCAGCGGCATGGTCCTGGCCAAAGGCGCCTATCGGCTGGTGGGTACGTTTGTCGGGGCCATGGTTTCCATTGCGATGATCGGCGTGTTTGGCCAGGCGCCGTTGTTGTTCCTGCTGTGCATGGCGCTGTGGCTGGCGTTCTGTACCACCGGGGCATCCTTGCTGCGCAATCACGCGTCCTATGGGTTTGTGCTGGCGGGTTACACCACGGCGATTATTGCGCTGCCCGCTACGGCGGCACCGCTGGGAGTGTTCGATGAGGCGGTGGCGCGCTGCCAGGAGATCAGCCTGGGGATCCTTTGTGCCTCCATCGCCAGTACGATTCTGTGGCCGCGCCGGGTCGAGCAGGTGCTGGCGGTTCAGGCGCGCGCCGCCTGGCAGGCCGGGGTGCGGGCTGCCGCTTCGGAGCTGCTGGGTAACGACCAGCGTAAAGGCTTGCTCGAAGCGTTGAGCCGCCTGGTGGCGGTGGACAGCCAGCGCGACCATGCCTGGTTTGAAGGGCCCAAGGGCCGGCGCCGCTCCCAGGCCTTGCGGGTGCTCAGCCGTGATCTGCTTAGCCTGCTGCGGGCGGCGCGGGGCGTGGCGCGCCAGCGGATGATGCTCGATGAAACGGCGGCGGTCGGGCCACTGATTGAAGCGGTGGCTTTGGCGTTGCAGCAGGAGCGTCTTGATGAACTGCCCGGGTTGTCACAACGGCTTGGCCTGGCGTTGCAGGATCCGCAGCTTGGCCAGGAGGCGCACTTTTGCCTGGTGCAACTGGCGCAGGTGTTGCGCTTGATTGAGCTGGGTGCATTGACGCTGTCGGCGGTCGAGCAGGGCAGGGTGCCGCCCGGCGCACCGGGGGCGATGTCCTGGCACCGGGATATCGAGCAGGGGGTGCTTGGCGGGCTGCGCAGTGCGTTGGCGTTTCTGGCGGTCGCGGCGTTCTGGATCTTTACGGCATGGCCTTCGGGTTTGGGCGCGGTATCGATTTGTGGCGTGGTGTTGAGCCTGTTTGCAGCGCGGGAAAACCCGTCGGCCTCCAGCCTGAACTTCCTCAAGGGCATTGCGCTGTCGATCCCGGTGGCCGGTTTTGTGTGCTTCGTGCTGTTGCCCGGCTTCGATGGCTTTCCCCTGTTATGCCTGGCGTTGGGAGTGCCGCTGTTTTTCGCCTCGTTGTGCATGAGCCGCCTCAAGCTGGCGGCCACGGCCTCGGCGTTCTGCATCTTTTTCGTCAACAACGTCGGGCCCAGCAATGTGATGACCTATGACTTCGCCGCGTTCCTCAACAAGGCCATCGCGACGCTGGTGGGGGTCGGGATTGCCGTGGTGGTGTTTCGGCTGATCCAGCTCAATCCCGGCGAGCATCACTATCGGCGGATGTTCAAGGCTTCATTGTTCGACCTGGCGCAATTGACTTCCCGTCCCCTGGAGCAGGCTGAAAGCTGGTTTGGCGGGCGCATGGCGGACCGGCTGATTCGCCTGTCGCGCTACAGCGAAACCTTGCCTGCCGATCGCCGTGTCCACTGGGATAACGGATTGCTGGGGCTGGACCTGGGGGACGAGTTGCTGGAGTTGCGCGCCTGCCTGGCGGACAGCCGGGGTGCGTTGGCGATTGAGCGCGATCGCTATTTGCGGGCATTGGAGTCGGTGTTGGAGGAGGGGGGGCCGAGCGTGGCGAATGAGTCGCTGATGGATGCGGCCAGCGTTGCGATGCTTGAAGCGCTTGAACAGCCTTCGGGATTGGCGGAGCAGGATCGGGAAATGGCCAGGGCGGCCGTGCTGCAACTGCGGTTTACGTGGCGTAAGTGGTGTCGGCGGGGGGTGTAGGCGCTGGCAAGCCAGCGCCTACACGGGGCATTACTCGGCGATCTGCAACTTGCGCGCCTCGGTGTACACGTAGCGCACCTTTTCATACTCGAACGGCGAGTTCATCTGGCCGTAGCGGAAGCTGGTCTGGTAGCGCTTGTCGACGGCGCGCAGGGCCCAGATTTCCGGGTGGTTTTCGCTGACCTTGGACACGTTCAGGAAGTTGATCTCGGTCTCGGCGCCGTAGTCCACCAGCAGGCCGGTGGTATCCCGCAGGTTCGACGGACCAAACAGCGGCAGCACCAGGTAGGCGCCGCCCGGTACACCGTAGAAGCCCAGGGTCTGGCCGAAGTCTTCGCTCTGGCGCGGCAGGCCCATGGCGGTGGCCGGGTCCCACAGGCCGGCGATGCCGATGGTGGTGTTGAGCAGCAGGCGCCCGGTGGTTTCCAGGGAACGATGGCCCTTGAGCTGCAGCAGGCTGTTCAGCAGGTTGGGTACATCCCCGAGGTTGTTGAAGAAGTTGCTGACGCCGGTACGCAGGAAGCTCGGGGTGACATAGCGGTAACCGTCCACCACGGGCAGGAACACCCACTGGTCGAAGCGGTAGTTGAAGTGGTAGACCCGGCGGTTCCACGACTCCAGCGGGTCGTAGACATTCAGCGCGTTGACCGACGAGCGCTCGAACTCACGCTGGTCCAGGCCAGGGTTGAACTTGAGGTGGCTCAGGGGCTCCTTGAAGCCGTCGGAGTCCACTACGGTTGGCGTGTGGGCCTTGCTGTTGTCGGCATTGGCCACGCCCGCGCACATCAGGGCGGCGAGCAGCAGAAGATATTTAGCCACGGAAGAACTCCAGCATGGCGTCGGCGTTGACGCGGTAGTTGAGGTTGCCGCAATGGCCGCCCAGGGGGTAGACGGTCAAGCGATCGCCGAAGGTTTTACGCAGGAAGCCAAGGTCGCCAGGGCCCAGGATCACGTCGTCGGCGTTGTGCATGACGGCGATTTTCGGGCTGTCGTGCAGGTAGTCCTTGAGGGCATACAGGCTGACCTGGTCAACCAGTTGCAGCAGGCTGCCGCCGTCGGAACGGGCGCGCCACATCGGGATCACCTGTTCGGTGAGGTAGCAGTCGAAGTCGCACTGCAGCGCACGCTTGAGGAACGGCGTGAGGCTGGTGCCTTCGCTGATCGGGTACTTGGGCGGGATGATCAGGCCGCGACGGTTGATCAGGTCCGAGGTGAAGGCAATGTCGGCCGCCGAGAAGCGGAACGAAGTGCCGATCAGCATCGCCATCTGTTCGTTGGTCAGGTGTTCCTTGGAGTTCTGGAAGTCGTAGAGCAGGGCATCGTTGAGGTCGATGTAGCCCTTTTGCTGGAAGTAGCGGGTCAGTTTGTTCAACACCAGTTCATAGAAGGTGGTGCTGTTGTTGATGCCCTTGACCTCGGTCTGCACCAGCTTGTCGAGGTTGGTGATCGAGGTATAGAGGTTGACCGGCGGGTTCAGCAGCAGGACTTTCTTGAAATTGAAGCTGCGACGGGTTTCGTCCAGCTTGCTGACAAAGGCTGCGTCGAGGGCGCCGAGGCTGTAGCCGGTGAGGTAGAAGTCGGTCACGGGCAGCGTCGGGTTTTGCGCGCGTACGGCCTGCATCACGCGGTACATGTCTTCGGCGTCTTCCTGGCTGATGCCGGGAGTGGCGAAGCGCGAGGCGGCGGCAATGAAGTCGAAGCTGGTGGGGGACGACAGCTGGACGACGTGGTAGCCGGCCTTGTAGTAGAGCTTTTTCAGGTATTCGTTGATGGTGCTGTCAAAGCGTGCGCCGGTGCCGGCGATCAGGAAGATCAGCGGTGCGGCACGGTCCTGCTTGGCGATGCGGTAGGTGAGTTTCTTCACCGCCCAGAAGTTGTCAGGCAGGCTGAACTCGCGCTCGGGACGCATCGTCAGGGTGTAGTCGGACTGATTGATTTGATCGTCCGATGGCAGTTCCGGCCGCAGGTTCGGCGGGGTGGTGGCGATGGTCGCTTCAAACGGGTTGGTCAAAGGGTAGCCATAGCTGGCCTGGTCGATATCGACCGCCAGTGCTGACGCACTCAGAAAAAGGCTGCCCAACAGGGCCGCACAGCGCAAGGAACGGAGCATGACTAAATCCCTAAGAGGAAAACGTGCTGAAGTGGAGTTCGCAGGCTATGACCACCGCGTTGCTGCCGAAGTGCCAGCCTTCGGCACTAAAAGTCGGAAAAAACGTCGGAATCGGGGTAATAGTAGCGAGACGATACACTTTGGCACGCCTTAATGAACACTTATCTGTTTGCAAAACTTGCCAACGGCCACCGGGGGATTAAGCTGGGCGCCGTTTTCGCCTATCGGAGTGCCCCATGTCCCGCCGTTTTCCGCTGATCCTGTTGCTTATTGCCCTGCCGCTTTGGCTGGCCGCCAGTTATGGCGCGCGTTACGGATTCATGGAGGATGGCCGTTGGGTGGGCATTTGCGCCGACGAAGCCAGCCGCTGGGAATGCCAGGTGCGTTCCAACCTGGGGTTGATGATTCACTTCAAGGTGCTGGGCTGGGCGGCGCTGGTCACGGCGGTGCTGGCGTTTTTCGTGCCGGGCCGGGCCGGGTGGGGATTGGCCGTGTTGGCGCTGGTGTTCGGGTTTCCGGCGTTGGCGTTGTACAACACGACCTTTGCGGTGTTTGCGGTGGTGATTGCGGGGTTGCGGTTGGTCCGTAAGCCTCGCGTTGCCTGACAGGGCCTCTTCGCGAGCAAGCCCGCTCCCACATTTGACCGAGTACATCCCCTTGGAATGCGGTCGAGTGTGGGAGCGGGCTTGCTCGCGAAAGCGGTCTTAAGCCTTGCGCACCCGCAAGCAACGCCACAAGGCTGCAACCATGAGCAGGCTCACCACCGCCCAACCCCACGCCTGCTGGTTCATCAACCCTTCACGGAACAACTGCGGCGCAATGCCGGCACCGATGATGAACGCCAGCAACGCAATCTCCCGCCGCAGCCCGCTCACCGGACGCACCAGGTACACCAGCGCCGGCAGCACCAGCGCGGCACTCGGGAAGCTGCGGTAACGCGGGTCAAATACCAGCGCCAGCATCATGACCGCACTGGCAAACCCGGCGATTGCCACCAGCCAGCCAGCGCGCTGCTCCAGCCAGTTGAAGGCGCGTTCGCGCCAACCTTCTCGCGCACTCAACGCCAGGGCGGCGTGAGCCAGTACCGCAAGGTTCAAGGCCACCAGCAATCCAGCCCACACCCACTCATCCGTGAAGCGCGCGGTGACCCGGTTCAACTCGGCCCAGGTGCCGATCGAGCAGGCCGCCACGGCGCCCAGCAACGGCAACAACAACGCAGCCCGGGCCGTGCGCACGCGGCCACCCAGCAGCAGCGTGCCCAGCAGGATAATCCCGCCAACCCCCAGCCACAGCGGCCAGTACGGCACATTGGTCACCGGGCCGGCGAGCACGCCCTTGTCCTGGCGGTCCGCATCAAACAGGCCCCAGTAACCACCCACCGCCCCTTCACTGGCACGTTTCCACGGCTGGTCAAAGGCTTCGATCAGGTTGTAGTGCCAGCCATTGGCTTCGGCCATGGCCACGAACCCGCGCATGAATTTCGCTTCGTTGACCCGGCTCGGCACCGCCGTTTCCCGCTGGCGGCCTTCGCTCGGCCAGCCGGTCTCGCCGATCATCACGTCCTTGGGGGCGAACTTGTTGCCGAAGGTCTGGCGCACATCGCCCACGTGCTTGAGCGCCTGGTCGATGCCCGAGGGGTCATCTTCCCAGTACGGCAGCAGGTGGATGGTCAGGAAGTCCACGGCCGGGGCGATTTCCGGGTGTTGCAGCCAGAACTCCCACACATCGGCGTAGGTGACCGGTTGCTTGATATGGTCCTTGACGTGATGGATCAACTTGACCAACTGCGCGGCAGTGACTTCCTTGCGCAGCAGGGTTTCGTTGCCGACGATCACCGAGGTGACGACGTCGGGGTTGGCATTGGCAGAAGCGATCAGTGCCTCGACTTCCTTGGCGGTGGCCACCGGATCACTGCTTACCCATGCGCCGCTCATCAGCTTCAGGCCGTGTTTGCGCGCCAGTGTCGGCAAGTCTTCAAGGCCGGTCTGGGAGTAGGTGCGAATGCATTCGAAGCGGGTGGCCAGCAACGCCAGGTCGGCGTCCATGCGCTCGGGGCGCAGTTTGAACGGCTGGTCGAACGGCGACTGGTCTTTGTCGAAGGGCGTGTAGGACGCACATTGCAGCTTGTGGCTGGCGCTGGCCACGTCCGGCAGCACCACCGGTTGGCCAAGGCTGTACCAATAGCCGCCGAGGGCCAGCACACCGAGGATCAGGGCAAATAAATAGGGCAGGAGCGGGAAACGTGCAGTCGCGGGCATGATCAGGCCGTCTGGGGGCAAAGGCGCGCATCTTACCCGGATTTGAGCCGTCCCAGTGGGGCCGCATAATTTTGACATGCAAAGTTCGGGCGGGATCGTCGGTGAATGTCCTACAAATCATCCTGCTGGCGATGTGATGTCGTTTCTTGCTTACCTGAGGTCGCAGTCAGAGCAGGTCGCTTGTGGCAGCAGGTTGATGATCGAAGTGTCAGCCCTCCACTGATGAGGCAACCACGTGATCGATGCGCGTGAAGGGGGCGCGGTGCACCACATAACAACAGGTTGACGTCGCTCGGCATCCGCCGGGCGCAGCACTTTCGGGGAAGCACTATGAAGATGCGACGACTCTTGGGCGCAGCTGCCACTCTGGTAGTTGCGATGAGCTCCACACTGGCCAGCGCCGACAGCAAAACCCTGAGCATCGGCTATGTGGATGGCTGGTCGGACAGTGTCGCCACCACCCACGTGGCGGCAGAAGTGATCAAGCAAAAGCTCGGTTATGACGTGAAACTGCAAGCGGTCGCCACCGGGATCATGTGGCAAGGCGTGGCCACCGGCAAACTCGACGCCATGCTCTCCGCCTGGTTGCCGGTGACCCACGGTGAATACTGGGCCAAGAACAAGGACAAGGTGGTCGACTACGGCCCCAACTTCAAGGACGCCAAGATCGGCCTGATCGTGCCTGAGTACGTGAAAGCCAAATCCATCGAAGACCTCAAGACCGACACCACCTTCAAGAACAAGATCGTGGGTATCGACGCCGGTTCAGGTGTGATGCTCAAGACCGACGAAGCAATCAAGGCCTATGGCCTGGACTACAAGCTGCAAGCCAGCTCGGGCGCGGCGATGATCGCCGAGTTGACCCGTGCCGAAGACAAACAGGAATCCATTGCGGTCACCGGCTGGGTGCCACACTGGATGTTCGCCAAGTGGAAACTGCGTTTCCTGGACGACCCAAAAGGAATTTATGGTGCTGCTGAGACCGTCAACAGCATCGGCAGCAAAGGCCTGGAAAAGAAAGCCCCGGAAGTCGTGGCGTTCCTGAAGAAATTCCAGTGGGCCTCCAAGGATGAAATCGGCGAAGTCATGCTGGCGATCCAAGAGGGCGCCAAGCCTGAAGCGGCGGCCAAGGACTGGGTGGCCAAGCACCCTGAGCGCGTCGCCGAGTGGACTGCTAAGTAAGTCTCTTGTGGGAGCTGGCTTGCCTGCGATGCAGACGCCTCGGTGCACTTGATGTATCGAGGTGATCCCATCGCGGGCAAGCCCGGCTCCCACATTATTTCGCCCCCGCAATTATTCCTGCACCTTCAATATCCCTCGCTACACTCCTTCTACTACTAAGGTCGTCTGGAACCTGTTCCTCAGCCGCATACAGTGGATATGTTCCAATAATAAAAAGCTGTGCTGCGAGGATAAAAACAATGAACGACAGCATTTACCTCTCGATTCAAAACAGCCCGCGTTTCAAGGAGCTGGTTAGTAAAAGGGAAAGATTCGCCTGGATTCTCTCGGCAATCATGCTTGGGCTTTACTCCGCTTTCATTCTTCTGATTGCCTATGGGCCGCAAATACTGGGGGCCAAGATCAGCCCCGGTTCGTCCATTACGTGGGGGATCCCGATCGGGGTCGGGCTGATTGTGTCGGCCTTCGTCCTCACCGGCATCTATGTACGACGCGCCAACGGCGAATTCGACGACTTGAACAATGCGATTCTCAAGGAGGCTGCGCAATGATCCGTCGTCTATTGGCTGTACTCGGCGCTTCGGCCTTTGCACCTGCCATTTGGGCGGCCGATGCACTGACCGGCGAAGTGCATAAACAACCGCTGAATATCGCAGCGATCCTGATGTTCGTGGCCTTCGTCGGCGCGACCTTGTGCATCACCTACTGGGCGTCCAAGCGCAACAAGTCGGCGGCCGACTACTATGCGGCCGGCGGCAAGATCACCGGGTTCCAGAACGGTCTGGCGATTGCCGGTGACTACATGTCGGCAGCCTCCTTCCTGGGGATTTCCGCGCTGGTGTTCACCTCCGGCTACGACGGCCTGATCTACTCGATCGGCTTCCTGGTGGGCTGGCCGATCATTCTGTTCCTGATCGCCGAGCGCCTGCGTAACCTGGGCAAATACACCTTTGCCGACGTGGCGTCCTATCGCCTGGGGCAAACCCAGATCCGCAGCCTGTCGGCCTGTGGCTCTTTGGTGGTGGTGGCGTTCTACCTGATCGCGCAGATGGTTGGCGCGGGCAAGCTGATCCAGCTGCTGTTCGGCCTGGATTATCACGTCGCGGTGATCCTGGTGGGCATCCTGATGTGCCTCTATGTGTTGTTCGGCGGCATGCTGGCGACCACCTGGGTGCAGATCATCAAGGCAGTGCTGTTGCTGTCCGGTGCCTCGTTCATGGCGCTGATGGTGATGAAACACGTCAACTTCGACTTCAACATGCTGTTTGCCGAGGCGATCAAGGTTCACCCTAAAGGTGAAGCGATCATGAGCCCGGGCGGCCTGGTGAAAGACCCGATTTCGGCGTTCTCCCTCGGCCTGGCACTGATGTTCGGTACCGCCGGCCTGCCGCACATCCTGATGCGCTTCTTCACCGTGAGTGACGCAAAGGAAGCTCGCAAGAGCGTGCTGTATGCCACTGGCTTCATCGGCTACTTCTATATCCTGACCTTCATCATCGGCTTCGGCGCGATCCTGCTGGTCAGCACCAACCCGGCGTTCAAGGATGCTGCAGGTGCCTTGCTCGGCGGTAACAACATGGCGGCGGTGCACCTGGCCAACGCGGTGGGCGGCAGTATCTTCCTGGGCTTCATCTCGGCCGTGGCGTTTGCCACCATCCTGGCAGTGGTTGCCGGTTTGACCCTCGCGGGTGCTTCGGCGGTGTCCCATGACCTGTACGCCAGCGTGATCAAGAAAGGCAAGGCCAACGAGAAGGATGAGATTCGCGTATCGAAGATCACCACCATCGCCCTGGCAGTACTGGCGATTGGCTTGGGCATCCTGTTTGAAAGCCAGAACATCGCGTTCATGGTGGGCCTGGCGTTCTCCATTGCGGCCAGCTGTAACTTCCCGGTGCTGCTGCTTTCCATGTACTGGAAAAACCTCACCACTCGCGGTGCGATGATTGGTGGCTGGCTGGGCTTGATCAGTGCCGTTGGCCTGATGATCCTCGGTCCAACCATCTGGGTCTCGATCCTGCACCATGAGAAGGCGATCTTCCCTTACGAGTACCCGGCGCTGTTCTCGATGATCATTGCGTTCATCGGCATCTGGTTCTTCTCCATCACCGACAAGTCGGCGGCGGCAGAGAAGGAACGTGCGCTGTACTTCCCGCAGTTTGTGCGTTCGCAGACTGGCCTGGGGGCGAGTGGGGCGGTTAGCCACTAAGCCTGTAACAGTTACAAAAAAAATGCCCCGGTCGTGAGATCGGGGCTTTTTTTTGCCTTTATTGGTAACAGATACGACAAAACTGTTTCTCAAATCCGGCACAAATAAAAACGGCCTCCCTATCAAAGGAGGCCGTTTTCGGTGTAGCCAAGTAGCGATCAGCTTACTTGCGGTCTTCCAGCTTGGTGATGTCACGCGACTCGTAGCCGGTGTACAGCTGGCGCGGACGGCCAATCTTGTACGGGCTGGAGAGCATTTCTTTCCAGTGGGAGATCCAGCCCACGGTCCGCGCCAGGGCGAAGATCACGGTGAACATGCTGGTTGGAATGCCGATCGCCTTGAGGATGATCCCCGAGTAGAAGTCGACGTTCGGGTACAGCGAGCGCTCGATGAAGTACGGGTCGGTCAGGGCGATCTCTTCCAGGCGCATGGCCAGTTCGAGTTGCGGATCGTTCTTGATGCCCAGTTCCTTCAACACTTCGTCGCAGGTCTTCTTCATTACGGTGGCGCGCGGGTCGCGGTTCTTGTAGACCCGGTGACCGAAGCCCATCAACTTGAACGGATCGTTCTTGTCCTTGGCCTTGGCGATGAACTTGTCGATGTTCGAGACATCGCCGATTTCATCGAGCATGGTCAATACGGCTTCGTTCGCACCGCCGTGGGCAGGGCCCCACAGTGCGGCGATACCGGCGGCGATACAGGCGAACGGGTTGGCGCCCGAGGAGCCCGCCAGGCGCACGGTAGAGGTCGAGGCGTTCTGTTCGTGGTCGGCGTGGAGGATGAAGATCTTGTCCATCGCGGCGGCCAGCACCGGGCTGATCGGTTTGATCTCGCACGGGGTGTTGAACATCATGTGCAGGAAGTTTTCCGCGTACGTCAGGTCGTTGCGCGGGTACATCATGGGTTGGCCCATGGAGTACTTGTAAACCATTGCGGCCAGGGTCGGCATCTTGGCAACCAGGCGGATCGCGGAGATTTCGCGATGCTGCGGGTTATTGATGTCCAGGGAGTCGTGATAGAAGGCCGACAGGGCGCCGACTACGCCGCACATGACGGCCATCGGGTGGGCGTCGCGACGGAAGCCGTTGAAGAAGGTCTTCAACTGCTCGTGAACCATGGTGTGGTTCTTCACGGTGCTGACAAACTGGGCCTTTTGCTCAGCTGTTGGCAATTCGCCATTAAGCAGCAGGTAGCAGGTTTCCAGGTAGTCCGACTGTTCAGCAAGCTGTTCGATCGGGTAGCCGCGGTGCAGCAGGATACCGTTATCACCGTCGATATAGGTGATCTTCGACTCGCATGAGGCGGTCGACATGAAGCCTGGGTCGAATGTAAAACGGCCCGTGGCCGTCAGGCCCCGTACGTCGATAACATCGGGACCAACGGTGCCGGTTAAAATGGGCAGCTCGACGGGGGCTGCGCCCTCGATGATCAACTGCGCTTTTTTGTCAGCCATGTGGCCTCCTATTTATGCTTCAAATCATCAGACAGACCCCCCACGCAGGGCCCGCACCACTATAGTGAGATAAATTCAGATGTCAATTTGCCTAAAGTCTTGCTCCAGAAGGCTTTAACCGTACTTTTTCCTCGAAATTACCTGCCATTTACGCCTTTTATGCCGCCAGCGCAATGCGCTATTAGGGTGAGGAGTGCGCGTTGTCATTAGTTGCCTAACTGTCTATACTCGGCCTCCGACCGCCAGGGGCTTTTGGGCCCGTTTTGATGGGGGTCGCACTCCCTGGGTGGTGGTTACCTGACCAGTGCACTCCCCAACAACTTTGCCCTGATTGTTAGGGGCTCTTCAGTGTGAAAAAAAGCCGTGAATAGCCAACGACCTGTAAACCTAGACCTAAGGACCATCAAACTCCCCATCACCGGCGTAACGTCGTTCCTGCACCGTGTATCCGGCATCATCCTGTTTCTTGGCCTGGGCATCATGCTTTATGCATTGAGCAAATCCCTGGGTTCGGAAGAAGGGTACGCCGAGGTGAAGGCATGCTTGACCAGTCCGCTGGCCAAATTCGTCGCCTGGGGCCTCCTGTCCGCTCTGCTTTATCACCTTGTGGCCGGTATTCGCCACTTGATCATGGACATGGGTATCGGTGAGACGCTGGAAGGCGGCAAGCTGGGCTCGAAAATCGTCATCGCCATTTCCGTGGTGCTGATCGTTCTGGCGGGAGTTTGGATATGGTAACCAGCGTTACGAACCTGTCGCGTTCGGGCCTCTATGACTGGATGGCGCAACGTGTGTCTGCGGTTGTTCTCGCGGCTTATTTCATCTTCCTGATCGGGTACCTCGCGGCGAACCCTGGCATTGGCTACGCCCAATGGCACGGCCTGTTCGCTCACAACGGGATGCGCATCTTCAGTCTGCTGGCCCTTGTAGCCCTGGGCGCTCACGCCTGGGTTGGCATGTGGACCATCGCGACCGACTACCTGACGCCGATGGCGCTGGGCAAGTCCGCGACAGCAGTACGGTTTCTCTTCCAGGCAGTATGCGGCGTCGCGATGTTCGCTTACTTCGTCTGGGGTGTGCAGATTCTTTGGGGTATCTGATTCATGGCTAACACAGTTAATACGCTTTCATTCGACGCCATCATCATTGGCGGCGGCGGTGCCGGCATGCGCGCTGCGCTGCAACTGGCCCAGGGCGGTCACAAGACTGCCGTGATCACCAAGGTGTTCCCGACCCGTTCCCACACCGTTTCGGCCCAGGGTGGCATCACGTGCGCCATCGCCTCCGCCGATCCAAACGATGACTGGCGCTGGCACATGTACGATACCGTCAAGGGTTCCGACTATATCGGTGACCAGGACGCTATCGAATACATGTGCTCCGTAGGCCCGGAAGCGGTCTTCGAGCTGGAACACATGGGTCTGCCGTTCTCCCGTACCGAACAGGGTCGCATCTACCAGCGTCCGTTCGGCGGTCAGTCGAAAGACTTCGGTAAGGGTGGCCAGGCCGCTCGTACCTGTGCCGCAGCCGACCGTACCGGTCACGCGCTGTTGCACACCCTGTACCAGGCCAACCTGAAGGCCGGCACCGTATTCCTCAACGAATACTACGGCGTCGACCTGGTGAAGAACGAAGACGGTGCCTTTGTAGGCATGATCGTTATCTGCATCGAAACCGGTGAAACCTCTTACGTGCGGGCTAACGCCACCGTATTGGCGACCGGCGGTGCAGGCCGTATCTACTCTTCGACTACCAACGCCCTGATCAACACCGGTGACGGTATCGGCATGGCCCTGCGTGCAGGCGTTCCGGTACAAGACATCGAAATGTGGCAGTTCCACCCGACCGGCATCGCCGGCGCCGGTGTACTGGTTACAGAAGGTTGCCGTGGTGAAGGTGGCTACCTGATCAACAAGAACGGCGAGCGCTTCATGGAGCGTTATGCTCCGAACGCCAAAGACCTTGCCGGTCGTGACGTTGTAGCCCGTTCCATGGTTAAAGAGATCATCGCCGGTAACGGCTGTGGTCCCGATGGCGACCACGTAATGCTGAAGCTCGATCACCTCGGTGAAGAAGTGCTGCACAGCCGTCTGCCAGGTATCATGGAGCTGTCCAAGACCTTTGCCCACGTTGATCCGGCTGTTGCGCCGATCCCGGTTGTTCCAACTTGCCACTATATGATGGGCGGCGTTGCCACCAACATTCATGGCCAGGCGATCACCCAGGACGCCGACGGTGTCGACCAGATCATCCCAGGTCTGTTCGCGGTAGGTGAAGTGGCGTGCGTATCGGTTCACGGTGCCAACCGCCTGGGTGGCAACTCGCTGCTCGACCTGGTGGTATTCGGTCGCGCCGCCGGCCTGTTCCTGGAACAGACCCTGAAGGAAGGCGTTGATTACGCGCGTCCACGCCAGTCCGACATCGACGCTGCCCTGGCACGTCTGGATGGCCTGAACTCGCGTACCGATGGCGAAGACGTCGCCTCCCTGCGCAAAGAGCTGCAAAGCTGCATGCAGAACTACTTCGGTGTGTTCCGTACCGGCGAATACATGCAGAAAGGTATCGCCCAGCTGGCTGACCTGCGTACGCGCATCGCCAACGTCAAGATCAACGACAAGAGCCAGGCGTTCAACACCGCTCGAATCGAAGCCCTTGAGCTGCAAAACCTGCTGGAAGTGGCTGAAGCGACTGCGATCGCCGCCGAGGTTCGTAAAGAATCCCGTGGTGCTCACGCTCGTGAAGACTATGAAGACCGCGACGACGAAAACTGGTTGTGCCACACCCTGTACTTCCCGGGTGACAAGCGCGTAACCAAGCGTGCCGTGAACTTCTCGCCGAAGACGGTTCCGACGTTTGAACCGAAGATTCGGACTTACTAAGGGTGGCTGCCATGTTGAAAGTCAGTGTTTATCGCTACAACCCTGATCAGGACGCTGCGCCGTTCATGCAGGAATTCCAGGTCGATACCGGTGGTAAGGACCTGATGGTGCTGGACGTGCTGGCCCTGGTTAAAGAGCAGGACGAAGGTTTCTCCTATCGTCGCTCTTGCCGTGAGGGTGTTTGCGGCTCCGACGGCATGAACATCAACGGCAAGAACGGCCTGGCGTGCATCACGCCGCTGTCTTCCGTGGTGAAAGGCAACAAGTTGGTTGTTCGTCCGCTGCCAGGTTTGCCGGTTATCCGTGACCTGGTCGTCGATATGAGCATCTTCTACAAGCAATACGAGAAGGTTAAGCCATTCCTGCAGAACGACACGCCGGCTCCGGCCATCGAGCGTCTGCAGACTCCGGAAGAGCGCGAGAAGCTGGACGGTCTGTACGAGTGCATCCTGTGCGCTTGCTGCTCGACTTCCTGCCCGTCCTTCTGGTGGAACCCCGACAAGTTCCTGGGCCCAGCTGCCCTGCTGCAAGCGTACCGCTTCCTGGCAGACAGCCGTGACACCAAGACTGCCGAGCGTCTGGCTTCGCTGGATGACCCGTTCAGCGTATTCCGCTGCCGCGGGATCATGAACTGCGTCAACGTATGTCCCAAAGGCCTGAACCCGACTAAGGCCATTGGTCACGTACGTAGCATGCTGCTGCAAAGCGGCGTGTAACAGACGTTGTAGTAAAAGCAGGACCGTTGTGCCCGTAGATGCTACGGCGCAGGCTTCAACCGGCGCCGTAGTTTTAACTTGAGCAGCGACTTACAAAGACGCGGCTCTTATTTTGAAGAAATGAGACAAGCAGGGGCATTCGGGTTGGTACCCGAACTATCAGCGTGATCCTAAGTGGCTTGTTTTGGTCGCTGCACTTGGCCTTTTGCAAGCAAACTCGGTGTTTTCGCCGGTGGTGTCCCCAAATCGAGGGTGACCAAGCATGCAAGAAAGCGTGATGCAGCGCATGTGGAACAGCGGCTATCTTTCAGGTGGTAACGCTGCCTATGTGGAAGAGCTTTATGAGCTCTACCTGCACGACCCTAACGCTGTGCCAGAAGAATGGCGCACCAAATTTCAGACGTTGTCTTCAGACGGCAACGCTGCCACCGATGTATCGCACGCAACAATTCGCGATCAGTTCGTGCTGCTGGCAAAGAACCAGCGCCGCGCCCAGCCGGTTTCTGCCGCAAGCGTGAGCAGTGAGCACGAGAAGAAGCAAGTTGAAGTACTGCGACTGATCCAGGCCTACCGTATGCGTGGCCACCAGGCAGCCCAGCTTGACCCGCTGGGGCTGTGGCAGCGTCCTGCACCTGCAGACCTGTCGATCAATCATTACGGCTTGACCAATGCCGATCTTGATACGACCTTCCGTGCCGGCGACCTGTTCATCGGCAAAGAGGAAGCGAGCCTACGCGAAATTCACGAAGCGTTGCAGCAGACATATTGCCGCACCATCGGTGCCGAATTTACGCACATCACTGATTCCGAGCAGCGCCACTGGTTCCAGCACCGCCTTGAAGGCGTGCGTGGTCGCCCGGTGCTGTCTGCGGACGTCAAGAGCCACTTGCTCGAGCGCGTCACTGCAGCGGAAGGCCTGGAAAAATACCTGGGCACCAAATACCCGGGCACCAAGCGTTTCGGCCTGGAAGGCGGCGAAAGCCTGATCCCGATGCTCGACGAGCTGATCCAGCGTTCCGGTTCCTACGGCACCAAGGAAATCGTGATCGGCATGGCCCACCGTGGCCGCTTGAACGTGCTGGTCAACACCTTCGGCAAGAACCCGCGCGAGCTGTTCGACGAGTTCGAAGGCAAGAAGAAGGTCGAGCTGGGTTCCGGTGACGTTAAATATCACCAGGGCTTCTCGTCCAACGTAATGACCACCGGCGGTGAAGTTCACCTGGCCATGGCGTTCAACCCATCCCACCTGGAGATCGTTTCGCCAGTGGTCGAGGGGTCGGTACGTGCGCGCCAGGATCGTCGTAACGATTCCACCGGTGAGAAGGTCCTGCCGATTTCCATCCACGGTGACGCGGCGTTCGCCGGTCAGGGTGTGGTCCTGGAAACGTTCCAGATGTCGCAGACTCGCGGCTTCAAGACCGGCGGTACCGTTCACATCGTCATCAACAACCAGGTGGGCTTCACCATCAGCAACCCGCTGGACGCACGCTCTACCGAGTACGCGACCGACGTTGCCAAGATGATCCAGGCGCCGATCCTCCATGTGAATGGTGATGATCCGGAAGCCGTGTTGTTCGTGACCCAGTTGGCCATCGATTACCGCATGCAGTTCAAGCGTGACGTGGTCATCGACCTGGTCTGCTACCGTCGTCGCGGTCACAACGAAGCGGATGAGCCTAGCGGCACCCAACCGTTGATGTACCAGCAAATCACCAAGCAGCGCACCACCCGTGAGCTGTATGCCGATAGCCTGATCAAGGCCGGCGTGGTGGACGATGCACGTGTTCAGGCGAAGATCGATGAATACCGCAACGCGCTGGACAACGGCCTGCATGTCGTGAAAAGCCTGGTTAAAGAGCCGAACAAAGAGTTGTTCGTTGACTGGCGTCCGTACCTGGGCCACGCCTGGACTGCGCGTCACGACACCTCGTTCGATCTGAAGACCCTGCAGGAACTGTCGGCCAAGCTGCTGGAAATCCCAGACGGTTTCGTCGTACAGCGCCAGGTTGCGAAGATCTACGAAGACCGTCAGAAGATGCAAGCCGGCGGCCTGCCGATCAACTGGGGTTACGCTGAAACCATGGCGTACGCGACCCTGGCGTTCGAAGGTCACCCGATCCGCATGACTGGCCAGGACATCGGCCGCGGTACGTTCTCGCACCGTCACGCTGTGTTGCACAACCAGAAAGACGCGGGCACCTACATCCCGTTGCAGAACCTGTACGAAGGCCAGCCACGTTTCGACCTGTACGATTCGTTCCTGTCCGAAGAAGCCGTACTGGCGTTCGAATACGGTTACTCGACCACCACGCCTCAGGCGCTGGTGATCTGGGAAGCCCAGTTCGGCGACTTCGCCAACGGTGCCCAGGTGGTTATCGACCAGTTCATCACCAGCGGCGAGCACAAGTGGGGCCGTCTGTGCGGTCTGACCATGCTGCTGCCACATGGTTATGAAGGTCAGGGTCCGGAGCACTCCTCGGCCCGTCTGGAGCGTTACCTGCAATTGTGCGCCGAGCACAACATCCAGGTGTGCGTGCCGACTACCCCGGCCCAGATCTACCACTTGCTGCGTCGCCAGGTGATCCGCCCGCTGCGCAAGCCGCTGGTAGTGCTGACGCCGAAATCGCTGCTGCGTCATAAATTGGCCATCTCGACCCTGGAAGATCTGGCGGATGGTTCGTTCCAGACCGTTATTTCAGAAATCGATACCCTCGACGCGGCCAAGGTCACTCGCCTGATCCTGTGCAGCGGCAAGGTTTACTACGATTTGCTGGAAAAACGCCGTGCCGAAGGCCGCGAAGACATCGCCATCGTGCGGATCGAGCAGCTTTACCCGTTCCCGGAAGACGACCTGATGGAGGCCATCGCGCCTTACACCAACCTCACCAATGTGGTGTGGTGTCAGGAAGAACCGATGAACCAGGGCGCGTGGTACAGCAGCCAGCATCATCTGCGTCGCAGCATCGGCAATCACAAACAGGCACTGGGCCTGGAATACGCCGGTCGTGATGCTTCTGCTGCACCTGCGTGTGGTTATGCGTCGATGCACGCCGAACAGCAGGAAAAACTGCTGCAAGATGCTTTCACTGTTTAACGCCTTCGCGCTGACTGAAACCGAATTTTAAGGACCCACAGATAATGGCTATCGAAATCAAAGCCCCGTCATTCCCGGAATCGGTTGCCGATGGCACCGTTGCCACCTGGCACAAGAAACCAGGCGAGGCCGTCAAGCGTGACGACCTGATCGTCGACATCGAAACCGACAAGGTCGTGCTCGAAGTGTTGGCTGAAGCTGACGGCGTGCTGGGCGCAATCGTTGCCGAAGAAGGCGCTACCGTCCTGTCGAACCAGGTACTGGGCTCGATCGAAGAGGGCGGTGCTGCTGCCGCTGCTCCTGCTCCTGCCGCCGCTGCGGCACCGGCTGCTGCCGCAGCTCCAGCTGCTGCACCGGCTGCGGGTGGCGAAGATCCAATCGCTGCACCGGCTGCGCGTCAGCTGGCTGACGAAAACGGCATCAACCTGGCGTCCATCAAGGGCACCGGCAAAGATGGCCGTGTGACCAAGGAAGACGTGGTTGCCGCCGTTGAAGCCAAGAAAAACGCTCCAGCTGCTGCGCCTGCCAAGGCTGCTGCCCCGGCTGCCGCTGCTCCTGTGTTCGCCGCTGGCGACCGCACCGAGAAGCGCGTACCGATGACCCGCGTGCGTGCCACCGTGGCCAAGCGCCTGGTTGAAGCACAGTCGAACATGGCGATGCTGACTACTTTCAACGAAGTCGACATGACCGAAGTCATGGCCCTGCGTTCGAAGTACAAGGACCTGTTCGAGAAGTCCCACAACGGCGTACGCCTGGGCTTCATGTCGTTCTTCGTGAAAGCGGCCACCGAAGCGCTGAAACGCTTCCCGGCAGTCAACGCTTCCATCGACGGCGGCGACATCGTTTACCACGGTTATGCTGACGTCGGCGTTGCCGTCTCCAGCGACCGTGGCCTGGTGGTACCGGTTCTGCGTAACGCCGAGCTGATGAGCCTGGCTGAAATCGAAGGCGGCATCGCCAACTTCGGCAAGAAAGCCCGTGACGGCAAACTGACCATCGACGAGATGACCGGTGGTACCTTCACCATCACCAACGGTGGTACTTTCGGTTCGATGATGTCGACTCCGATCGTCAACCCGCCACAAGCTGCGATCCTGGGCATGCACAACATTCTGCAGCGTCCTATGGCGATCAACGGCCAAGTGGTTATCCGCCCGATGATGTACCTGGCGCTGTCGTACGATCACCGCCTGATCGATGGTAAAGAAGCCGTGACTTTCCTGGTGACCATCAAGAACCTGCTGGAAGACCCGGCTCGTCTGCTGCTGGATATCTGATAAAGCGGCGGTGCGCCGTACCACCCGGTCTGCCGCGAGGCAGGCCGGAGTGCGGCTCACGGCTTGAAGCTTTTAGCTAAAGAGGATTTTTTTTCATGTCGCAGAAATTTGACGTTGTAGTGATTGGCGCAGGCCCTGGCGGCTACGTTGCCGCCATCAAGGCCGCACAACTGGGCCTCTCGACTGCTTGCATCGAAAAATACACCGACAAGGAAGGCAAACTGGCGCTGGGCGGTACTTGCCTGAACGTTGGCTGCATTCCTTCCAAGGCGCTGCTGGACAGCTCCTGGAAATTCCACGAAGCGCAAGACGGTTTTGCCATCCACGGCATCAACCACGCTGGCGTGACCATGGACGTGCCAGCGATGGTCGGCCGCAAGGCCAACATCGTTAAAGGCCTGACTTCCGGCGTTGCTACCCTGTTCAAGGCCAACGGCGTTACTTCCCTGCAAGGCCACGGCAAACTGCTGGCCGGCAAGAAAGTTGAAATCACCAAGCCTGACGGTTCGACCGAAATCATCGAAGCCGAGAACGTGATCCTGGCTCCAGGTTCGCGTCCAATCGACATTCCACCGGCTCCGGTTGACCAGAACGTGATCGTTGATTCGACCGGCGCCCTGGAATTCCAGGCGGTTCCAAAACGTCTGGGCGTGATCGGCGCTGGCGTGATCGGCCTGGAACTGGGTTCGGTCTGGTCCCGCCTGGGTTCCGAAGTGACCGTGCTGGAAGCCCTGGACACGTTCCTGCTGGCTGCCGACACCGCAGTGTCCAAAGAAGCGCTGAAAACCCTGACCAAACAAGGTCTGGACATCAAGCTGGGCGCTCGTGTTACCGGTTCCAAGGTTAACGGCGAAGAAGTTGTCGTGACCTACACCGACAAGGATGGCGAACAGACCATCACTTTCGACAAGCTGATCGTAGCCGTTGGTCGCCGTCCGGTGACCACTGACCTGCTGGCTTCCGACAGCGGCGTGAACATCGACGAGCGTGGTTTCATCCACGTTGACGATCACTGCGCTACCACCGTGCCGGGCGTCTACGCCATTGGCGACGTGGTTCGCGGCATGATGCTGGCGCACAAGGCTTCCGAAGAAGGCATCATGGTTGTCGAGCGCATCAAGGGTCACAAGACCCAGATGAACTACGACCTGATCCCGTCGGTTATCTACACCCACCCGGAAATTGCATGGGTCGGCAAGAACGAACAGCAGTTGAAAGCTGAAGGCGTTGAAGTTAACGTCGGCACCTTCCCGTTTGCCGCTTCTGGCCGTGCCATGGCAGCCAACGACACCGGTGGTTTTGTCAAAGTCATCGCTGATGCCAAGACTGACCGCGTATTGGGCGTCCATGTGATCGGCCCAGGCGCAGCAGAACTGGTTCAGCAAGGCGCAATCGGTATGGAATTCGGCACCAGCGCCGAAGACATCGGCATGATGGTTTTCTCCCATCCGACCCTGTCCGAAGCGCTGCACGAAGCCGCGTTGGCAGTGAATGGCCATGCCATCCACATCGCCAACAAGAAGAAGCGCTAAGCGAGATAATAAGAAACCACGGCGGTTGCCCGTCGTGAGCCTTGTGCGCAAGACTCACCGCGGAATATCCGCTGGACGCAGTCTTGCGCAGTTTCACCACCCAGGGTTCAAGCCTTTGGTGGTTTGACTGTGCAAGCAGCAGTCACAGGTGGCGCGGCACTCAATAAAGAGCGCAGCGCCGAATGCGCAGTACCTAACGAAGACGGTAATAAGCATGAATCTTCACGAGTATCAGGGTAAGCAGCTGTTCGCTGAGTACGGCCTGCCAGTATCCAAGGGTTACGCAGTAGACACCCCGGAAGCAGCAGCAGAAGCTTGCGACAAAATCGGCGGCACCGAGTGGGTTGTCAAAGCCCAGGTCCACGCTGGTGGTCGCGGTAAAGCGGGCGGCGTCAAGCTGGTTCGCAGCAAAGAAGACGCCAAAGCCTTCGCTCAGCAGTGGCTGGGCAAGCGTCTGGTGACTTACCAGACTGATGCCAATGGCCAGCCAGTCACCAAGATCCTGGTTGAATCGTGCACTGATATCGCTAAAGAGCTGTACCTGGGCGCTGTCGTTGACCGTTCGAGCCGTCGCATCGTGTTCATGGCCTCCACCGAAGGTGGCGTGGACATTGAGAAGATCGCTGAAGAAACCCCAGAAAAAATTCTGAAAGCCACTATCGATCCACTGGTTGGCGCTCAGCCATTCCAGGGTCGCGAGCTGGCATTCCAGTTGGGTCTGGAAGGCAAGCAAGTTGCCCAGTTCGCCAAGATCTTCGTAGGTCTGGCCAAACTGTTCCAGGATCACGATCTGGCCCTGCTGGAAGTGAACCCGCTGGTGATCAAGGCTGACGGCGATCTGCATTGCCTCGATGCCAAGATCAACATCGACGCCAACGCCATGTACCGTCAGCCTAAGCTGAAGACTTTCCACGATCCGTCGCAAGACGATCCGCGCGAAGCGCACGCTGCCAAGTTCGAACTGAACTACGTAGCCCTGGAAGGTAACATCGGTTGCATGGTCAACGGTGCTGGCCTGGCCATGGGTACCATGGACATCGTCAACCTGCATGGCGGCAAACCAGCCAACTTCCTCGACGTAGGCGGCGGTGCCACCAAAGAACGCGTTACCGAAGCGTTCAAGATCATCCTGTCCGACTCCAACGTCGCTGCAGTACTGGTCAACATCTTCGGCGGCATCGTTCGTTGCGACATGATTGCCGAAGGCATCATCGGTGCAGTGAAAGAAGTCGGCGTTAAAATCCCGGTTGTTGTGCGCCTTGAAGGTAACAACGCTGAACTGGGCGCTAAAGTACTGGCAGAAAGCGGTTTGAACATCATCGCTGCTACCAGCCTGACCGACGCTGCTCAACAAGTTGTCAAAGCTGCGGAGGGCAAATAATGAGCGTCCTGATCAATAAAGACACCAAGGTTATCTGCCAGGGTATTACCGGTTCCCAGGGTAGTTTCCACACCCAGCAAGCCATCGAATACGGCACCAAGATGGTGGGTGGCGTTACGCCTGGTAAAGGCGGCACCGAGCACCTGGGCCTGCCAGTGTTCAACACCGTGAAAGATGCTGTAGCTGCCACTGGCGCCACCGCCAGCGTGATCTACGTTCCAGCTCCTTTCTGCAAGGACTCCATCCTGGAAGCAGCATTCGGCGGCATCAAGCTGATCGTTTGCATCACCGAAGGCATTCCTACCCTGGACATGCTGGACGCTAAAGTTAAGTGCGACGAGCTGGGCGTAGTCCTGATCGGCCCTAACTGCCCAGGCGTGATCACTCCAGGCGAATGCAAGATCGGCATCATGCCAGGTCACATTCACTTGCCAGGTAAAGTCGGTATCGTTTCCCGTTCCGGCACCCTGACCTACGAAGCTGTCAAGCAGACTACTGACGCCGGTTTCGGTCAGTCGACTTGCGTCGGCATCGGCGGTGACCCGATCCCAGGCTCGAACTTCATCGACATCCTGAAGCTGTTCCAGGAAGACCCGAAGACCGAAGCGATCGTAATGATCGGTGAGATCGGCGGTTCGGCTGAAGAAGAAGCGGCTGCCTACATCAAGGCACACGTGACCAAGCCGGTTGTTTCCTACATCGCTGGTGTGACTGCCCCTGCTGGCAAGCGCATGGGCCATGCTGGCGCAATCATCTCTGGCGGCAAGGGTACTGCAGACGAGAAGTTTGCTGCCCTGGAAGACGCAGGCGTTAAAACCGTGCGTTCGCTGGCAGACATCGGCAAGGCTTTGTCCGAGCTGACCGGTTGGGCTGTCAAGTAAGCCTCGCGCTTAACTGACGCTTCACCCCACAAAGGCCACCTTCGGGTGGCCTTTGTGCATTCTGAAGGTTGGTGGAGATCAACATGTGGGAGCGGGCTTGCTCGCGAAAGCGGTGTGTCAGTCAGCTCATGAGTGGCTGATACACCGCTTTCGCGAGCAAGCCCGCTCCCACATTCGATCGTATTTCAAAATTTAGATATAAAAACGCGACATAAAAATGTCGCTTATCGGACAGTTCGCCCCGCAACAGTGCGTTTGACCCGCAAATTCGTTAGGCTAGCCGCCTCTTTATGCGTACGCATCCCAAAAGGAAGCCTCGCGCCAGACCGGTCGGTCCCCATCCGGACCGGCAGTATTTCCCTCATCCATAGGGAAGCCCTCTCTAAATTCCGATTCAGTAGTGTGGTATTTCCTCAAATGAAAGTGTTGAAAAGCCAGGACATCCTGGCGTTGGGCTTTATGACTTTTGCCCTGTTCGTGGGCGCCGGCAACATCATCTTCCCGCCAATCGTCGGTTTGCAGTCCGGGCCTCATGTCTGGATGGCAGCGCTGGGCTTCCTGATCACCGCGGTCGGTTTGCCGGTGATCACCGTTGTCGCCCTGGCCAAGGTCGGTGGTGGCATGGACGCGTTGAGCAGTCCGATCGGCAAGATCGCCGGTGGCTTGCTGGCAGCGGCGGCCTACCTGGCTGTCGGCCCGTTGTTCGCCACCCCGCGAACCGCCACCGTTTCCTTTGAAGTGGGCCTGGCGCCGCTGACCGGTGAAAGCCCGCTGGCGCTGTTCCTCTACAGCTCGGTGTACTTCCTGCTGGTGTTCTTCATCTCCCTGTACCCGGGCCGTCTGCTGGATACCGTCGGTCGTTTCCTGGCACCGTTGAAGATCATCGCCCTGGCCGTATTGGGCATTGCTGCCTTTGCCTTGCCGGCCGGCGATGTGGGTGTTGCCACCCCTGAGTACGTGGCTGCACCGTTCTCCCAGGGCTTTATCAATGGTTACCTGACCATGGATACCCTCGGCGCCCTGGTGTTCGGCATTGTGATCGTCAACGCGATCCGCTCCCGTGGCGTCGAGTCGCCGAAGCTGATCACCCGCTACGCGATCATCGCCGGGCTGATTGCCGGTGTGGGCCTGGCGCTGGTGTACATCAGCCTGTTCCGCCTCGGTTCGGGCAGCCATGAAGTGGCGGCCGGTGCCGCCAACGGCGCCGCCGTGCTGCACGCCTACGTCCAGCACACCTTCGGCTCCCTGGGCAGCGGCTTCCTCGCCGTGCTGATTTCCCTGGCGTGCCTGGTAACCGCGGTGGGCCTGACCTGCGCCTGCGCCGAGTACTTCAGCCGCGTACTGCCGCTGTCCTATAAGACCCTGGTGGTGATCCTGGCGGTATTCTCGCTGTTTGTGTCCAACCTGGGCCTGACCAAGCTGATCGCGTTCTCGATCCCGGTGCTGACCGCCATCTACCCGCCGTGCATCGTGCTGGTGGCCCTGAGCTTCTGTAAGGACTTCTGGCAGGAGCAGGGCCGGATCGTTGGCCCGGTGATGCTGGTGTCGTTCATCTTCGGTTGCATTGACGCGCTGAAGGGCGCGGGCCTGGCTGACTGGATGCCATCGCAACTGGCTCACCTGCCGCTGAGCGAGCAGGGCCTGGCGTGGCTGGTGCCTTCGGTGATGACGCTGGTGGTTGCGGTGGTGATTGACCGCCTGCTGGGCAAACGCAGTGAAGCGATGGCTTAAACGTTTAGCCATTAACTTGTGCCGAGGTTTAGTTCGAAGTTTCGAGCTGCCCGGCCGGGTTAAAAACACCGGACAAAGTAAAGCCCGCTATTAAGCGGGCTTTCTTTTGCAACATGACTTTTCAAGTCACAGTGTTCAAGTCGTCAGACTCAAGAACCGGTTGCAGGTGTTGCTTCTTTCGCAGCAGCTTCGTTCGATTCAGCCTGAGCTTTGGCAGCATCGGCGTTTTCTTTCGCAGCGTCGTTCACTTTATCCTGTGCTTTCGCCATGTCTTTTTGAGCTTGCTCAGAGTGTGCTGCGGCGTCTTGGGCTTTGTCTTCGGATTTTTTGTCGCAGGCAGCGAGGCCGAGGGCAGCAGCCAGCATCATGGAAATAGCTAAAGTCTTGCGCATGGGGTGTTTCTCCTTATTGAAGATATCTACTGGCCTTTCGAGCCTATGCCCAACGCTTAGTTCCTTAAATCTCACAGATATATAAGGCTTTTCCCTAGGGAACTTTCAGCAAGGTTGTCTACTCCGCCGGCTCCACACTAATAAGAGTCTTTAACGAATGACCGAAAATCCTCTTTTATCCCGTGCCACGCGCTTTGTTTCAGCCTTGCGCCACTGCCAGGTGCTGGGCATCCAGGTGCACGCCGCCAGTGAGGACGGCATGACGCTGGTGCTGCCCTATGCTCCGCATATCGTCGGTGACCCGCAGACCGGCGTGATCCACGGCGGCGCCATCACATCCTTGATGGACACCGCCTGTGGCATGGCTACCTTGTGCGTACTGCCGGAGTTCGAGGTTTGCCCGACCCTGGACCTGCGCATCGACTACATGCACCCGGCCGAGCCCCATAAACCGGTATTCGGCTTTGCCCAGTGCTACCGGGTGACCACCGACGTGATCTTCACCCGCGGCTTCGCCTACCAGGACGATCCGCAGCAACCGATTGCCCACGTGGTGGGCACGTTCATGCGCATGGGCAAGCGCCTCAAGGGCAGCCAGGGCCTGGGCAATGCAATCAAGGGAGAACAGGCATGACCCATCAATTCAAGACCCGTCTGCAGCAAGCCCACGAGCGCGGCAACTATGACGCGCTGCTCAACCTGATTCCCTACGCCAGGCTGATCGGTATCGAATGCACGCGCCTGGGGGATGAATTGCTGTTCCGCATGCCGGCTAACAAGGACAACATTGGTAACCCGATATTGCCGGCGATCCACGGCGGGGTGATCGCGGGCTTCATGGAGCTGTCCGCAGCCTTGCATTTGCTGGTATTCACCGGTGCGCCTGGTGTTCCCAAGATCATCGATTTCTCCCTGGATTACCTGCGCGCCGGCCAGTTTCGTGACACCTACGCCAAATGCCAGGTGTGGCGCCAGGGCCGGCGGGTGGCCAACGTGGCGATTACCGCGTGGCAAAGTACCCAGGCCGAACCGATTGCCACCGCCCGTGCGCATTTCAAGATTGAGGAACCGGCTCGCCCTTGAAATCCTGGTCTTAGCCCCCAACTTTGATGACAACCCGCCGCCAACCCTCAAGGGCGCGGCCACTGCCATCCAATTGGAGTTTGATGACCATGAGTGTGGAAACTCAAAAGGAAACCCTGGGCTTCCAGACCGAGGTGAAGCAACTGCTGCACCTCATGATCCATTCGCTGTATTCCAACAAGGAAATTTTCCTTCGCGAATTGATCTCGAACGCCTCTGACGCTGTCGACAAATTACGTTTCGAAGCCCTGTCCAAGCCTGAGTTGCTGGAAGGTGGCGCGGAACTGAAAATCCGTGTGAGCTTCGACAAGGACGCGAAAACCGTCACCCTCGAAGACAACGGTATCGGCATGAGTCGTGACGATGCGATCACCCACCTGGGGACCATCGCCAAATCCGGCACCGCTGATTTCATGAAGAACCTGTCGGGCGACCAGAAGAAAGATTCGCACCTGATCGGCCAGTTCGGCGTGGGCTTCTACTCGGCCTTCATCGTTGCCGACAAGGTTGAAGTATTCAGCCGCCGTGCCGGCCTTGCCGCCAGCGAAGGCGTGCACTGGTCTTCCAAGGGCGAGGGTGAATTTGAAATCGCCACGGTCGACAAGGCTGATCGTGGTACCCGCATCGTCCTGCACCTGAAGTCCGGTGAAGACGAGTTCGCCGATGGCTGGCGTCTGCGCAATATCATCAAGAAGTACTCCGACCACATCGCGTTGCCGATCGAGTTGCCGAAAGAACAAGCGGCGGCTGAAGGCGAAGAAGCCCCAGCCCAGGAATGGGAAGTGGTCAACCGCGCCAGCGCCCTGTGGACCCGTCCTCGTACCGAAGTCAAGGACGAGGAATACCAGGAGTTCTACAAGCACATCGCCCACGATTACGAAAACCCGCTGAGCTGGAGCCACAACAAGGTCGAAGGCAAGCTGGAATACAGCTCGCTGCTCTACGTACCGGCCCGTGCTCCGTTCGACCTGTACCAGCGTGAAGCGCCGAAAGGCCTGAAGCTGTATGTGCAGCGCGTATTCGTGATGGACCAGGCGGAATCGTTCCTGCCGTTGTACCTGCGCTTTATCAAGGGCGTGGTTGACTCCAACGACCTGTCGCTGAACGTGTCGCGGGAAATCCTGCAGAAAGACCCGATCATCGACTCGATGAAGTCGGCGCTGACCAAGCGTGTCCTCGACATGCTGGAAAAGCTGGCGAAGAACGAGCCTGAGCAATACAAGGGCTTCTGGAAAAACTTCGGCCAGGTCATGAAAGAAGGCCCGGCAGAAGATTTCGCCAACAAGGAAAAAATCGCCGGCCTGCTGCGTTTCGCATCGACCAACGGTGACGACGGCGAGCAGAACGTTTCCCTGGCCGAATACCTGGCGCGCGCCAAGGAAGGTCAGGACAAGATCTACTACCTGACCGGTGAAACCTACGCTCAGGTCAAGAACAGCCCACACCTGGAAGTCTTCCGCAAGAAAGGCATCGAAGTGCTGCTGCTGACCGACCGCATCGACGAGTGGCTGATGAGCTACCTCAGCGACTTCGACGGCAAGAGCTTTGTTGACGTCGCCCGCGGCGACCTGGACCTGGGCAACCTGGATTCCGAAGAAGACAAAAAAGCCGCTGAAGAAGTGGCCAAGTCCAAAGAGGGCCTGGTTGAGCGAATCAAGACCGCCTTGGGCGATGCCGTCAGCGAAGTGCGGGTTTCCCACCGTCTGACCGATTCCCCGGCGATCCTGGCCATCGGCGAGCAGGACCTGGGCATGCAGATGCGTCAGATCCTGGAAGCCAGCGGTCAGAAGGTTCCGGATTCCAAACCGATCTTCGAATTCAACCCGGCTCACCCGCTGATCGAGAAACTCGACGGCGAGCAGAGCGAAGAGCGGTTTGGCGACCTGTCGCACATCCTCTTCGACCAGGCAGCCCTGGCTGCCGGCGACAGCCTGAAAGACCCGGCCGCTTATGTGCGCCGACTGAACAAGCTGTTGGTTGAACTGTCGGTTTAACACCGTTGTAGAAAAACCCGCTTCGGCGGGTTTTTTCGTTCTGGAGCCTTTCACCTGGAGTAAATGATGAGCCAAATCACCGTGCGTTCCGTGGTCTATCAGATTGATGGCCAGTCTTATGAAAGCCGCCTGGCATTTGATGCCAGTCATAAGGGCCCGCTGCCAGGGTTGTTGATGGCGCCGAACTGGATGGGTGTCAGTGCCGGCGCTGAAGAGATCGCCAAGAGCGTGGCCAGCAAGGGCTACGTGGTGCTGCTTGCCGACCTGTACGGGCAAACCGTCCGCCCTTCGAACGGCGATGAAGCGGGTGCGGCGATGATGCCGTTGAAGAATGACCGGCCGCTGTTGAACAAGCGCATGCAGGTCGCGCTTGATCAGCTGAAAACCCAGACTGAAGCGGCGGTGGATACCTCGAAGCTGGCGACCTTTGGTTTCTGCTTCGGTGGTTGCTGCTCCCTGGAGCTGGCACGTACCGGTGCACCGTTGAAAGCTGCCGTTTCGTTCCACGGCAGCCTCGACACGCCGAACCCGGCCGATGCAAAAAACATCAAGGGTTCCGTGCTGGTGTTGCACGGTGCTTCCGACCCGTTGGTGCCGAAGGAGCAACTGCCGGCGTTTGAAGACGAAATGAACGCCGCCGGTGTGGATTGGCAATTGCTGAGCTACGGCGGTGCGGTGCACTCGTTTACCGACCCGCACGCGAATGTGCCGGGCAAGATGATGTATGACGCGAAGACCGCTGCGCGGGCCTTCCAGTCGATGCATAACTTGCTGGATGAAGTGTTCAAGGGCTGATAGTTCGGTTGCCTGAGCTGGCCCCTTCGCGAGCAAGCCCGCTCCCACATTTTAACCGTGTACATCCTGAAGGAACGCGGTCGAAATGTGGGAGCGGGCTTGCTCGCGAAGGCTATTTCACAGGCAATAAAGCGCTTAAGCCTTGCCTCCAGGCAACTCGATCCGCTCACTTTCCCCCGGCACTGTCGGCCAATCCCCAGCCGCCCAACGCTGCCGAGCCTGCTCGATCAACGCCGGATCACTCGCGACAAAATTCCAGTTAATCCGCCGTGGCCCATCCAGCGCCGCGCCGCCGAACACCACCAGGTGGCAATCGGTCTCGGCAAACAGCCCCATGCTTGCGCCTGCCGGCAACACCACCAGGCTATGCACCTCCAGCGCTTCGCCATCCAACTGCGCCTCACCCTCCAGCACATACACCGCCCGTTCTTCATGCTCATCCGGGATCAGCAGGGTGGTAGCCGTCTGCATCCGCACCTCGGCATACAAGGTGGGCGACAACACCGGCACCGGCGATTCGAGGCAAAAGCCATTGCCGGCAATCAGGCGAATCTGCACGCCGAGGTTATCGCTCACCGGCAAGCTGGCGGCCGGATGATGGCTGTAATGCCCAGGCCCTTGTTCATGTTCCTTGGGGGAGGCCAGCCACACTTGCAACCCGTGCAGGCTGAAACCACTGGCCTTCAACGCCTCGGGGCTGCGTTCAACGTGGGCAATGGCACTGCCGGCTGTCATCCAGCTGACGTCCCCGGCCTTGACCACCTGATCGGAGCCGAGGCTGTCCTTGTGCAGGAGTTCGCCTTCAAACAGGTAGGTCAGGGTAGAGAGGCCGATGTGCGGGTGTTGGCGAATGTTCATGCCGGTACCCGGGGCATAACGGGTTTGCAGCATATGGTCGAAAAACACGAAAGGCCCGACGCTGCGGCATTGCCTGGAGGGCAGTGGGCGCAGGATCGGTTGGCCTTCCACATCTTCGGCGCGCGGGCGAATCACGGTCACGGTGGTCATGGTGCTTCCCAGTCTGAGCGGGTCTGATGGTACTGAGCATAACCCGCTCGACGGGAGGTTGCCGCTACTGGCTGAAGGCGCCTTCGGAGAGCCGGGTCTCGATGGTGACTTCGGCCGTGGTCATCAGCTTGTGCACCGGGCAGCGATCCGCCACGCGGTGCAGCTCGTCGCGCTGCTCGTCAGTGAGTACGCCCTTGAGGGTCAGTTTGACGTTGAGCTTGTATTTGCCCTTTTGCTCTTCGGTGCTGTCATGGGTGACTTCCACGGTCACGCCGGTCAGCGGTATGTCTTTTTTCTGCGCATAGAGCTTGACGGTCAGGGCCTTGCAGGACGCCAGTGCGGCGTCGAAGTAATCGTGGGGGGAGGGCGCCGAATCGTCGCCGCCCAAGCTCTTGGGCAGGTCGGTAAACAGCTCGTGGTTATTGATATTGACGCTGTGGCGGAAGTTTTCGGCGTTCAGCGTGTTTACGGTAACAGGCATGGCAAACCTCACAGGGTGGCAGGAAGAAGCTCATGCAGTTATAGAGCATGCTGGCACGTTGGTGTTCCCCGTTGTTTACCGCTGAACCCGCAGGCGCGGCCCGAGGTCTACCGGCATTAGCCCTTGTTTGAGATACCCCCGTGCGCCGGACCCGCCTGAGTATTGCCCTGTTGCTGACCGCCGCAAGCCTTGCGGTGCAGGCTCGCGACTATGCCTACAGCGATGCACACCTGCATTACGTCGATTTCTTCCAGGAGTCGGCGGGCATGGATAAATTACTCAAGGCCATGGCCGATAATCGCATCGAGCACGTGATGATTTCCGGCATTCCGGTGGCCAAGAAATGGCATGAGGACGAACCCAAGCGGCCGCGCTATTACGCCGGGGACGACGCCGACGCCTATTGGTACAGCGCCACCGACGTGTTCGTCGCCGATGCGGTCAATAAACTGAGCCCGGAGCAACGTCAGCGCTTTCATCCGTTCCTCAGTGGTTTCAATCCCAACGATAAAAATGCCGCATCCCATATCCAGCGCATGCTCGACCTCAATCCTGGGCTCTGGCAAGGCATCGGCGAAGTCTTCACCCGTCACGACGACCTGACCGCGCTGACCTCCGGCGACACCCCAAGGGCCAACAACGAGGCGATGACCCGCATCTATCACCTGGCCGCGGAGAATGATCTGCCGGTGATGGTGCATTCCAACATCACCTCCAAGCGTGAGAAAAATCCGTTGTACCTGGCGGAAATGGAAGAGCCGCTGCGTAATCACCCACACACCCGGTTTATCTGGGCCCATGCGGGCAGCAGC
This sequence comes from Pseudomonas sp. F8002, assembly GCF_013385495.1. NCBI lineage: Bacteria > Pseudomonadati > Pseudomonadota > Gammaproteobacteria > Pseudomonadales > Pseudomonadaceae > Pseudomonas > Pseudomonas sp. F8002. Next base: position 241,040 of record NZ_JACAPW010000003.1, read on the forward strand.
ATGGAGATCCATCGGCACCAGACGCAGATGGATTTTTTGCTGCCGACCCTGGCGCGCATGCTGGAGGCTTACCCCAACCTTTACGTCGACCTGTCCTGGAGCGTGCTCACGCCTTACTTGCTGGATGAGGCGGGAAAGCCACGCCCTGAGTGGGTAAAGCTGGTGGAGCGCTTCCCGGACCGCTTCATGCTTGGCTCAGACGTAGTAGGACGCTTCAACAAGCTCGGTAAGGAAATGCGCAGCTTTGACCCGTTCCTCGATGCGTTGCCTGAGGATGTGGCCAGAAAGGTCGCACGGGACAATTTCCTGGCGATTCTGCCCAAGCCCAGGTGATGGGTTTAGCTGAATCGCTACAGCCGGGGCGGGGCGATCATAAGGCGTTTTGATATCGCGTTTTCGTCTTAGGCAAACGTCTCAACTCGCCGATACCTTTCAAGAGCCCGCTGCAGGTGGATGCAGCGCTTTTGGAAGGATTCCGAGCATGAATATCAGAAGTCTGAATATCGCCCCTCGCGCCGGCCTGGGGTTTGGTTTGCTGGCGCTGATGGTGTTTGCCCTGGGCGGGTTCGCCTTGTTGCAGATGGGCAATATGCGCCAGCAGTCTGACCAGGTGGAAAACAACTGGCTGCCCAGCGTGATGGCGGTCGGCGAGATGAATCAGGACCTGCTGCGGGTGCGGGCCCTGACGTTGCGGCTGCTGCTTAACCGCGACCCGCAGGCAATCACGCAGAATGAGCAGAAAATCACCGAGCTGAAAAGCGGCCTGCACAAGGCTCAGTCCCTCTATGAAGGCTTGATCGTGCTGCCTGAAGAGCGAGTGCTGTTCGATCGCTTTAAAACCGAGGAAGAGCGTTACCTGCAGCGCCAGGAACAGGTGATGGCGTTTTCCCGGGCGAATCAGTTGGAAGACGCGATCAAGGTGGTCAACGGCGAGATGAACCAGTTGGCCGACGAACTGGCCGGTACCCTGCGTGAGCTGGTGACGTTGAACAAGGTCAGTGCCAATCAGGCGGCGAGCCTGGCGCAAAGTGTGTTCACGCAATCGCGCAGTTGGGTGGTTGGCATGATTGCCGTGACGGCGCTGATCACCATCGGCCTGGCGTTGTTGCTGACCCGCAGTATTGTGCTGCCGTTATCCCAGTCTTTGAAAGTCGCCCAGGGTGTGGCCAGTGGCGATCTGACCGGGGTGATTACTGTCAGCGGCCAGGATGAGCCGGCGCGTTTGCAGCAGGCGCTGAAAAGCATGCAGGAGAGCCTGCGGGAAACCATTCGGCGTATTTCCGATTCGTCCAGCCAGTTGGCGTCGGCTTCCGAAGAGCTTAGTTGCGTGACCGAAGATGCCACCCGTGGGTTGCATCAGCAGAGTCAGGAAATCGAGCAGGCGGCTACTGCGGTGAACCAGATGACGGCGGCGGTGGAGGAGGTGGCGAGCAACGCGGTGGCTACGTCCCAGGCATCGCGGGAGTCGGATCGTATCGCTCAGCACGGGCGCGAGCAGGTGCATCAGACGGTGTTGTCGATTGAGTCCCTGGCGGATGATGTGACGGCCAATGCGACTCAGGTGGAGGACCTGGCGCAGAAGGTGTATGGCATCAGCAAGGTGCTGGATGTGATTCGTTCGATTGCCGAGCAGACCAATTTGCTGGCGCTGAATGCCGCCATCGAAGCGGCGCGAGCTGGGGATGCCGGGCGTGGGTTTGCGGTGGTGGCGGATGAGGTGCGGGCCTTGGCGCATCGTACGCAGCAGTCGACCCAGGAAATCGAGCAGATGATCAGTGGGATTCAGCAGGGGACTGATCAGGCTGTCAGCTCCATGCAGCAGAGCAATACTCGGGCGCGTTCGACGTTGGATATCGCCAAGTCGGCGGGGACGGCGCTGGAGGAGATTGCTTCGGCGTTTACCCTGATCAATGAGCGCAACCTGGTGATTGCCAGTGCCTCGGAGGAACAGGCGGCGGTGGCGCGGGAGGTGGATCGCAATTTGATGAATATTCGCGATTTGGCACAGCAGACTTCGGCGGGGGCGAATCAGACCAGTGCGGCGAGCCAGGAGTTGTCGCGGTTGGCGGTGGATCTCAACACGATGGTGGCTCGGTTTTCGGTTTAGGTTGTTGGGGGGGCATATCCGTTGCTGCGGTCACGGCGGCTTATGGTTTCGCTCTTACAGCGAGTCACTTTGCAAAAAAGCGGCAAAGTAACCAAAGCGCTCTGCCCCGCCTGTCGGCGGGGCGCCTAAGATCAAAAGCAAGAGCACGGCGGCCTGGAAGCCGACCTGAGTGTTAGAAGCAAAAGCAGAACCGCTTTTCTGTCGGAGCCGGCTTGCCGGCGAAAACCTGAGAACGCCGCGTTGAATCAGGATGCCAGCGTCATCGTTAACGACCTTCGCGAGCAAGCCCGCTCCCACATTGGACCGTGCCCGTTTTAGCTTTTGATTTTGCTTCTAAACACTCAAGCCTGAGCGAGGTGCCGAGTGATCGGGCAAGAGCGTTTTGCTTACTTTTGACTGGGCACGCATTCCGGCTTTCAAAAGTGAGCCACTGTAAGCGCGGTAAACGGGTAAAAAAACGCCCCGAACCAGTCGGGGCGTTTTCAGGCGATCAAGCTGCGGGAGCTTACTTACCCTGCCAGCGTTTCAGCACCAGGGTGGCGTTGGTGCCACCAAAGCCGAAGCTGTTGCTCATCACTGTATTGATGGTCGCATCTTCACGAGTCTTGGTCAGGATAGGCATGTCAGCCACGTCCGGGTCCAGTTCCTCGATGTTGGCAGAACCTGCCATGAAGTTGCCTTCCATCATCAGCAGGCAGTAGATCGCTTCGTGAACGCCAGCGGCGCCCAGGGAGTGACCCGACAGGCTCTTGGTAGAGCTGATCGCCGGAGCCTTGTCGCCGAATACCGCACGCACGCCTTCCATTTCCTTGGAGTCGCCGACCGGAGTCGAAGTACCGTGGGTGTTCAGGTAGTCGATCGGGGTATCAACGGTGGACATGGCCATCTGCATGCAGCGGATGGCGCCTTCGCCGCTTGGCGCAACCATGTCGTAGCCGTCGGACGTCGCGCCGTAGCCGACGATTTCCGCGTAGATCTTCGCACCACGGGCCAGGGCGTGTTCCAGCTCCTCGACCACCACCATGCCGCCACCGCCGGCAATGACGAAACCATCACGGTTCTTGTCATAGGCGCGGGAGGCTTTGTCCGGGGTTTCGTTGTACTGGGTCGACAGGGCGCCCATGGCGTCGAACAGGAACGACTGGCTCCAATGTTCTTCTTCACCGCCGCCGGCAAACACGATGTCCTGCTTGCCCAACTGGATCTGCTCTACAGCGGTACCGATGCAGTGAGCACTGGTGGCGCAAGCGGAGGAGATCGAGTAGTTCACGCCCTTGATCTTGAACGGCGTGGCCAGGCAGGCGGAAACGGTGCTGCCCATGGTCCGCGTGACGCGGTACGGGCCAACGCGCTTGACGCCTTTCTCGCGCAGGATGTCCAGCGCTTCCATCTGGTTCAAGGTCGACGCGCCACCGGAACCGGCGATCAGGCCGGTGCGCACGTTGGATACCTGGTCTTCGCTCAGGCCGGAATCGGTGATCGCGTCCTTCATGGCCAGGTAGGCGTAGGCGGCTGCGTGGCCGACGAAGCGATAGATCTTGCGATCGATCAGTTCTTCGAGGGGCAGGTCGATGGAGCCGGAAACCTGGCTACGCAGACCCATTTCGGCATATTCCGGGTTGAAGCGGATGCCAGGGCGACTTGCACGCAGGTTAGCGGAGACGGTCTCTTTGTCATTGCCCAGGCACGAAACAATGCCCAGACCAGTGATAACGACGCGGCGCATGCGGATAACCCTTAAAAGTTGTCAGTGGAAGTGAATACGCCGACCCGAAGGCCTTCGGCAGTATAAATCTCGCGACCGTCGACAGTCACCGAACCATCGGCAATGGCCAGGTTCAGCTTGCCCTTGAGGACGCGCTTGATTTGAATGTTGTAGGTGACTTTCTTGGCGGTCGGCAAGACCTGGCCAAAGAACTTCACTTCGCCCGAACCCAGGGCGCGACCGCGGCCCGGCAGGCCTTGCCAGCCCAGGTAGAAACCGACCAGCTGCCACATGGCGTCAAGGCCCAGGCAGCCCGGCATCACCGGATCGCCTTCGAAATGGCAGGCGAAAAACCACAGGTCAGGGGTGATATCCAGCTCGGCGACCAATTCACCTTTGCCGTACTTGCCACCCTCTTCGCTGATATGGGTGATGCGATCCACCATCAGCATGTTCGGGGCGGGCAGTTGCGCGTTACCTGGGCCGAACAGCTCACCGCGACTGCAGCGCAGCAGGTCTTCCCGAGTAAAGGCGTTTTGTTTGGTCATGCGAGCTCCTCAATAATCCCATGCGGCAGGGCAGGGCAAATCTTCCCGGCCGACTGAAGCGTTCATGCCTCATATCGGCAGCCTACACATAGACTATTGCGTTGTAGTGAAAGTCACAGCGTCAAGGTCATGAATGTACACTTGTGCACTGAAATTATAAACCGGGCCGGTTTACGGGCCCGTTCGGGTGCCTAAGACTGCCGCACTTTCGTCTTTCACGCCAGTCGCAGTTGGCTGATGGCACCGTGTTACTGCACCCATCTCTGCAGGATTTGTTGCAAATCCGTGCGTTTGAACGGCTTTGCCAGGTAATCGTTCATTCCAGCTGCCAGGCAGGCTTCGCGATCGCCCTGCAAGGCATTGGCCGTGAGGGCAATGATTGGCAGCTCGGCGCAACCGGGCAACTGGCGAATCTGCCGGGTAGCCTCGTAGCCATCGATGCCCGGCAGTCGGCAGTCCATCAGGATTGCGGTAAAAATCAGGCTCTCGGCGCTGCGAATCGCTTCGGCGCCGTCGGTGGCGATGCTCACCTCGAACCCCAGGCTGCGCAGCATGGCTTCGACCACCGTGCGATTGACCGGGTTGTCTTCCACCAGCAACACGTTGCGCCCTTCGCCCGCACGGCCATTGCCTTCGGTATTCGGCGCGAGCACCGGCAAGCTCTGCTGGTAGATCGCCAGCGGGATTTCCAGGGTGAACACCGAGCCGTGGCCTTCTTCGCTCTGGGCGCGCAGGGTGCCGCCCATGCGTTCGGCCAGGGTGCGTGCGATAGGCAGTCCCAGTCCGGTGCCGCCGTAACGTCTTGAAATGGAACTGTCGGCTTGCTGGAACGCATCGAACATCAGTTCCAGGCGCTCGGCGGAGATGCCAATCCCGCTATCGCGCACGGTGCAGGTGAACCACAGCAATTCATGGTCCAGGGTCTGCCAGTGGGGTTCGACGGTGACGGTGCCCTGTTCGGTGAACTTCAGGGCATTGCCGATCAGGTTCACCAAAATCTGCCGGATGCGGGTCGGGTCGCCCTGTACCTGCAGCGAGCCCAGGCCCTGGGGGATCGGCACTTCGAGCGCCAGCCCGCGTTGTTGGGCGGCGTGCTGGAAGGCCTGGGCGCAACTGCCGATCAGCTCCACCAGGTCGAACGGAATGTGCTCAAGCTCCAGGGCCGCGCGCTCGATGCGCGAGAAGTCGAGGATGTCGTTGATCACCTTCAGCAGGTGTTCGGTGGACTCCGAGGCCAGCGCCGCGTATTCGGTCTGTTCCTCGGTCATGTCGGTGGTTTCCAGCAGTTGCAGCATGCCCAGCACCCCGTTCATCGGCGTGCGCAATTCATGGCTCATCATTGCCAGGAAGTCCGACTTGGCATTGTTCGCCCGCTCGGCTTCTTCGCGGGTCTGGATCAACTGGGCCATGGCCTGGTGCTGTTCACGACTGGCCTGGTTCAAGCCATCGGCGAGGTTATTGATGTGGCGCGACAGGTCGCCCAGCTCCGAGTCATCCACGATGGGCAGCGGCGTCTGGTAATCGCCCTGCTGGATCGCCTTGACCGCATTGCCCATGGCGCTGATCGGTTGCGACAGGCTGGCCGCCAGGCGCCGGGCCAGCAGGAAGGTAAACAGCAGGGCGAACAGCGCGAGAATCCCGGCCTTGAACAGGATTTCCTGCTGGCGCTGGCTGAACGCATCGTTGGACATGCCGACAATCACTCGCCCCAGGTAGTCCGCGCGCGGGGCCTTGGGCTCGGCAGTACTGTCCTGGAAGAAGTCATTGCCCAGCTGGATATGTTGCAGGCGAATCGGCGCCTGGAAGACTTTCACCGACAGCGAGCGATCGTGCTTCTCCGACGGTTGCTCGACATACACCAGGATATTTTCTGCGCTGTCCTGAATCTCCAGGAAGCGCACGTGCGGCGTGGCCAGGGTGGCCCGCAACAGGCTTTCAAGCACGTCGTTGTTGCCGGAAATCACCCCGTATTCGGTGGCCGGCGCCAGTTGGTTGGCGATCAACTGGCCGGTGTGGTCCAGTTCCTGGCGCAGGTCCTGGATCCGCACGAAGGTGAAGAAGCTGATCAACAACAGCGTCAGCAGGAGTGCCGGGCCCAGGGTAATGAGCTGGGTCCGGGTGTTGATGTCCCAACGGCGACGAAATGTCATGGGCGTTTTTCTCCTTCGGCCAGGCGGGCGGCGACGTTGGTTTCGTCCACCTGTTCGATCCCCAGTGAGCGCGCAACCTGCGGGTTGCCTACGACTTTGAAACGTTCCGGGTACAGCGAGCGCGGCCAACTGGCCGGCGCATGATCCAGCAGGCGGTCGAGCACATCCAGCCAGTCGGTCTGATCGCTGTAGGTGCTGGCCAGGCTGCCGGCCTTGACGAACCCGGCGTTGGGCCCGACCAGTGGCAATTGCCTGGCGTAGCTGCTGAGCAGCAGGTTTTTCGCGGTTTTCGGGTTGTACAGCTGGGGATCATCCAGCCCCAGCAAGACGTCGCTGTTCTTGAACAGGCTTTGCAGCGGGCGACTGTCATTAATGTTTTCCCAAAGCTGGGGCACGATCTCCAGGCCCATGGGCGCGGCGTACTGGCGCAGCTCGCGCAGCAGGAACTCGCTGTCGATGCCATAGAGCACGCCGATGCGCCGGGCCTGAGGCAGGATGCCGGTGATCAGGCGCAGTTGTCGGTCCAGCGGTGGGTCGCTCCACAGCAGGCTGATCTTCGCAGGCAACGTGGCACCCAGGCGCTGGCGCGCTTGCAGGCGGCTGATGCGCAGCACCAGGGTCGGTGGGCCCTGGGCGTCTTGCAGGCGCCAGTCAAGGCTGGGCAGGTCCAGCAGGATCAGGCGGGTGCTGGTCGGCAAGTTTGCAGGGGCGGGCAGGTCCTTGAGCGGGGTGAACTTCACGCTGTCTTCGGGACGCTGCAGGGCCAGGGCCTGGACGAATGTTTGTACGCCCGGGCCGTCTTCGTCGGCGGTCAGCAGGATATCCGCTGCCCATGTCGGTGCGCCGAACAGTAAAACCCCAAGCAACACACAGCACCGCCAGAGCCGGGCGGTAAAGGGGAGGGTCATCCGTGACGAGTCGCTGTCCACTAGAACTCTAACTCCGCACTGAAGTAGAGCACGTGGCGTTGGTCATAGTTGTTGTCGGGCCAGGTGGTGGGCTGATTGTCGAGGCGTTGTTGCAACATGCCGGCCAGCTCCACGTTGGCTTTGCCCAAGGCAATGCGCTTGGCCACCCGCAGGTCGACCCGTTCGAAGCGATACTGGTTGAGCGCATCGTCGCCATAGTAGAACACCGCGCTGGACCAGCCATGGCCCCATTCCCGCATCCAGCCGGCCGAGCCGCTGTTGCGGGCGGTCTGCTGCCTGTCCAGGGGGTTGGTGGCGCTGGCATCCACATAAGCATAGGTGACGCGCAGCCGGTCGGCGGTGCTCATGTGCCAGTCGAGCTGGGTTTCGGTGCCGGTAAAGCGCGAGCTGTTCGAGTTGCTGGCGATGTACTGGTTGTTGCGCAGCGGCTCGCTGACCATTTCGCTGATTTCGTCGTAGAACAGCTTCACGTCGACGTTCAGCCCGATGTCGGCAAAAAAGCCGTTGTAGCCCAGCTCCCGGGAGCGCATCAGCTCTTTGTCGAGGTTGCCCGGGCCACGGGTCACCACGAAGTATTGGCCGGAGTTCTGGCCGTAGGCCGGCGAGCTGAGGTTGGTGACGCGGTAGCTCCAGTTGACGTTGTTCTCGAACATGTCCGGGGAGCGAATGGCTTCGGAGTACACCGCGCGCAGGCCGTGGCGCGGGTTGATCAGGTAGTTGACGGCCACCCGTGGCGTCAGCGAGTTGCCGCTCAGGTGAGTGTCTTCGTACATCGCGCCGCCCTGCAGCAGCCAGTGTTCGCTGGCCCGCCATTCCAGGTGGCCGAACAGGCGCCAGGTGGTGTCGTCCAGGGTGCCGTTGAAGTAGGTGTCGGAGTCGGCGCGGTCGTAGCGGTAGTTCATGCCGCTGACCAGGCGCAGGCTGTCGGACAGGCTGAGGGTGTCTTGCAGCTCCAGGTCGTAGCGGCTTTCCTTGGTGCTTTGGTCGATGTTGCCGCAGACCGGGTCCTTGCCGCCGTCGCCCCATTGCTGGAGCACCTGGCGGGCCAGTGCCTGCTCGGCGGCGCTGCCGGGTGGAAGGTTGCCTGGGTTGAAGTTGTTCATGTGCCGGGCCAGTCGCTCGGCATAGTTGGGGTTGAGCTGCCACAGCTGCGTCAGTTCCGGGCTGAATGAGACCTTGGCATCGCACGCGCGCCAGATCTGCCGGCGATCCCACTGCTGGGCCGAACCCTGGATATACAGGCTGTGATCGGGGTTGAAGTCGAAGTTCCAGCGCAGGGAACCGGCATAGTCCTTGGCGCTGACGTCGGAATTGTTACCGCCTTCGGTAATCCCGTCGAACACCGGTTGGTAGGTGTAAGGGCGCTGGTTGGTGCCTTCCTTGGCGTCCAGTTGCCAGTCGATGCTTTGTTGCGCATTCAGGGTCTGGCTCACGGCCAGGCTGAAGCGGTTCAGGCGGCGCCCGTCGCGGCGGTCAGCGCCCACGCGGTCGCTGTCAAAGCCATCGTCCTGTTGGCCGGACAGTGACAGGCGCAAATCGCCGGTGTCCCAGCCCATTCCCTGGCTGGCGTACCAGTCGTTGATCCCTCGGCCGCCCTGGGTGAGTTTCATCCGCGTGCCATGGCTGTTGGCCGGCGAGCGGGTGAGGATGTTGACGACGGCCATCAGCGCGTTGGCGCCGTAGCTGACGGTATTGGGGCCGCGGAAGACCTCGATGCGGTCGATGTCTTCCAGGGCTACCGGAATATCGCTCCAGTCCACCGTGGCCAGGCCCGCGCGGTACACCGAGCGCCCATCGATCAACACCTGCATGCGCCGCGCATCGCCCGCCTGGGTGCCGTGGTAATTCACGGCGGCCTGGTTGCCGGTGGTGTAGCCGACCATCATCCCGGGCACCAGCCGCAGCAGTTCGGGGATATCCCGTGCGCCGCTGGCCTTGATCAGCTCGCTGTCGATCACCGTCATGCTGCCGGGCACGGCGGCGGCCGATTGCTTGAGCCGGGTGGCGGTCAGCACCTGCGGCAGCGGCTGGCTGTCGAGGAACAGGTCGTCAGCCAGCACCGGCACACTGCACCACGGCATGCACAACAACGTCAGCAAAAGGGATGAGCGAGGAGGAGGGCCCAAATACACGGCACGGCCTTGATAATTACGGATAGCCGCCCATGTTAACTGAGGTGGGGCCTTTTGCCAGTCGTCGGCCCTGTAATTACTTCGCACAAATGTCGCATTTTCCGACAAGCGTTTGAATTGACGCGGGGGCTGGCCGCAGGCGGGTCGCTCCGTATAATGCGGCCATCGCCACTGCTATGGATTAACGGATTGCATATGACTGAACAGCGCCCTATTGCGGTCCTGGGAGGCGGAAGTTTTGGTACCGCCGTGGCTAATCTGCTGGCTGAAAATGGTCACCGGGTGCGCCAATGGATGCGTGACCCCGAGCAAGCCGAAGCCATTCGGGTCAACCGGGAAAACCCCCGTTACCTTAAAGGCATCAAGATTCTGCCGGCCGTGGAGCCGGTGACTGATTTACAGGCGACGCTGGACGAGTGCGACCTGTGCTTCGTCGCGCTGCCCTCCAGCGCTTTGCGTTCGGTGCTTGCACCCCATGCCGAGCGGCTGGCGGGCAAGCTGCTGGTGAGCCTGACCAAGGGCATTGAGGCGCACACCTTCAAGTTGATGAGCGAGATCCTTGAAGAAATCGCCCCCGAAGCGCGGATTGGCGTGTTGTCCGGGCCGAACCTGGCGCGGGAAGTGGCTGAGCACGCGCTGACTGCCACGGTGATCGCCAGTGAAGACGAAGAACTCTGCGAGCGGGTGCAGGAGGTGCTGCACGGTCGCACCTTCCGCGTGTACGCCAGTGCCGACCGCTTCGGCGTCGAACTGGGCGGGGCGTTGAAGAACGTCTACGCGATCATCGCCGGCATGGCGGTTGCGCTGGGCATGGGTGAAAACACCAAGAGCATGCTGATCACTCGCGCCCTGGCCGAGATGACCCGGTTTGCGGTCAATCAGGGCGCCAACCCGATGACCTTCCTTGGCCTGGCGGGTGTGGGCGACCTGATCGTCACCTGCTCGTCACCGAAAAGCCGCAACTATCAGGTCGGTTTTGCCCTTGGCCAGGGCTTGAGCCTGGAAGACGCCGTGACGCGTTTGGGCGAAGTGGCGGAAGGCGTCAACACCCTGAAGGTGCTGAAGGCCAAGTCTCAGGAGGTCGGGGTGTATATGCCGCTGGTTGCCGGGTTGCACGCGATCCTGTTTGAAGGGCGCACCTTGAACCAGGTCATCGAGTTGCTGATGCGCGCCGAGCCTAAAACCGATGTCGACTTTATTTCCACCAGTGGTTTCAACTGAGGAACGCGTCATGAACGATCCGAAAGCAGCACCCAAGTACGAGTCCATCGGCCTGCGTGTCCTGTGGATGCTGGTGTTTGCCCTGGTGTGGCAAGTGGCGCAGTTTCTGCTGGGCGCGCTGGTGGTGGTGCAACTGGTTTATCGCCTGGTGTATGGGGCGCCGAACCTGGGGCTGATGAATTTTGGTGACAGCCTGAGCCAGTTCTTGGCGCAGATTGGGCGGTTTGGCAGTTTTCACAGTGATCAGAAGCCTTGGCCGTTCGCCGATTGGCCGACGCCCCGTGCACCGGAAGGTGAGGCTGCCCACAGTGTGCCGCCTGCACCGCATCCGGCGCGTGATGAGGAACCCAAGCTATGAAGGTGTGGGTGTTGCGTCACGGTGAGGCCGAGGGGCATGCGCGTACGGATGCCGAGCGCAATTTGACGGCCCATGGGCGCGATGAGGTTTTGCGCAGTGCGGGGCATCTGATTGGGCAGCCGATTCGGGCGATCATTGCCAGTCCGTATGTGCGGGCGCAGCAGACGGCGCAGTTGGTGCGAGAGGCGTTGGGGTTTGAGCCGGATGTCCGCACTGTGCCTTGGTTGACGCCGGAGAGTAATCCGCTGGAGGTGCTCAAGCATCTCGACAATGACGATGATGTGTTGCTGGTTAGCCATCAGCCGTTTGTGGGGGGGCTGATCAGTTATTTGCAGCATGGGCATTTGCGGCAGCCGCAGGCTATGAGTACGGCGAGTCTGGCGGAGTTGGAAGGGGACTTTCCGTTGGCGGGGTTGATGAGTCTTTTGAGTGTTCGGAATCCTTAATGTTGGTTTTGGGTACATATCCGTTGCTGCGGTAACGGCTGCTTATGGTTCCGCTCTTACAGCGGGTCACTTTTTTACAAACGCCTAAAAAAGTAACCAAAAAACGCTTTGCCCCACCACTCGGTGCCTCGCTTAGGCTCGGCATGCCCGCACTCC
>NZ_JACAPW010000030.1:0-37031 GCF_013385495.1 Pseudomonas sp. F8002
CTGTAAGAGCGGAACCATAGGCGGCCTTTACCTAAATAACGGATATACACCCATCAGCCGAGCCCCAACCGCCCATGCCACTCGGCAATCGACTCCTCTGGATACTCCTCAAACTCCAGGTCCCCCGCGCGAACACTCACCTCAACCCACGGCGCCTTCGACCCCAGCATCAAATGCGTATGCTCCGGCGGCACCGGCAACGGCGTATCAATCGCCGAAGCAAACGGATGAATCAACTCCGGCCACTGCGGACTGAACAACCACAACCCCGACCCACACTGCGAACAAAAATGCCGCTCAGCCGTACTCGCATGCGCCCGGCTATCCCCCGGCCCTTTCATCCGCGCGTGATAAATCGAAATCAACTTGCGCCCCCGCACCTTGAGGCTCCTGGCATCCCCCCCAAGGTTGATCGCATACCCGCCACCCCCCTGGGTCTTGCGACAAATCGAGCAATAACACCGCTGATAAGGGTAGGGATGCGCACTCTCAAGACTGAACGAAACCGCGCCGCAATGGCAGGAACCTTCAAGCTGCATGACCAGATCTCCTTCGCAAAAGGGCAACCTTAGCTTAGGCGCCCGGCAACCGTGGCGGTTCCATCTCGGGCATCAAGGTCGCGATCAACGCACGAATCGTCCCCGGCAACGCCTCCAGTTCCCGCACCAGAATACTGCGCTCGCGCACCGCCCAAACCTCATCCAGCTTCACCGTCACCAGTTGCATGGTCCGGCTGTGCCGTACGGCGGCCGACTCGGGAATGATGCCGATCCCCACGCCCGCCTCAACCATCCGGCAGATCGCCTCGAAGCTCGACATTTGAATGCGCAACGACAAGTGCTTGCCCAGCCGCTCCACATGCTCACGCAGGAAACTCAGCAACGTGCTGCCGTCATGCAAGCCGATATGCTGATAAGCCAGGGTTTGCTCCAGCGTCACCGAAGGCAGGCCCGCCAGCGGATGCCCCACCGGTACCGTCAGCACCAGGTGGTCGGTGCTGAAGTGCAGCACCTGCAAACCCGATGCTTCCACAGGCCCGGCAATAATCCCCATGTCGCTGGTGCCATCCAGCACGCCCCGCACGATATCCCGCGACAGCCGCTCCTGCAGGTCCACCGTCACGCCGGGTCGCTGGGACAGGAAGCCGGCCAGCACCTCCGGGAGAAACTCGGTCACGGCGGTGGTGTTGGCAAAAATGCGGATATGTCCGGCCGAGTCGATGCCGTATTGGGTGAACTCGCTTTTCAGGTAATCCACCTGGCGCATGATCAGCCGCGCATGGTGCAGCAGCCGTTCGCCCGCCGGGGTGATCTCCACGCCACGGCTGTCGCGGTACAGCAGGCGGGTGTCGAGCTGGCCCTCCAGGGCCTTGATCCGCGCACTGGCGGCGGCCGGCGAAAGGAACGCGCGCTTGGCGCCCTGGGTCAGGCTGGGGGATTCGGCGATATGGATAAACAGGCGTAAGTCAGCCAGATCAAAGTGCATGCAAGGCTCCGGGGCAGCGACGAAGAACCCATGTGGGAGCAGGCAAGCCAGCTCCCACATTGATCATCCGGGTTCTTGAGATCTTTTTATGGGCGATGGCGTTCAGCATAGCCGAACGCTGCTTTATTGAAATGCAAATTCTCAGAACGGCCAAGGCCCAGCATGATCCGGTTCAGATTCCCTGCCCGAGGACATGCACCTGATGAGCGCCACAGACTGGATCGGCCGTAGCGAAACAGCCCACGACCACTTTAGCCACAACCTGCTCAAACGCATCGCCGCCACCTTTGGCGAAGCGCCACCGGCAGATGGCGAGCCGGTTCCGCCCTTGTGGCAATGGTGCTTTTTCCAGGACCCGCTGCCCGAATCCGCCCTGGGCGGTGACGGTCATCCGGCCCGTGGCGGCTTCCTGCCGCCGGCCGATAATCGCAACCGCATGTGGGCCGGCGGGCGTATCGAGTTCTTCCATGCATTGCGTGCCGGTGAGGCCGCCACCCGCGTTTCGACCATCACCCAGGTGGAAGAAAAAACCGGTCGCACCGGCTCGTTGTTGTTCGTCACCGTGCGCCACGACTATTCCCAGGACGGCCGCCTGGCCCTGCGCGAAGAACAGGACATCGTCTACCGCGAACCCACACCGCCCAAGCAGGGCAGTGGTGACGCGCTCCCCGAAGGCGCCTGGCGTGAAGCGGTCGACCCGACGCCAACCCTGTTGTTCCGCTACAGCGCCGTGACCTTCAACGGCCACCGCATTCACTACGACTACCCCTATGTCACCGGCACCGAAGGTTATTCGGGGCTGGTGGTGCACGGGCCGCTGATCGCCACCTTGAGCCTGCGCGCATTTTGCCGCGCCAACCCCGCGGCCACGTTGCGCCGTTTCTCGTATCGCGGCGTGCGTCCGTTGATTGCCCCGCAAGCCTTTGAAGTGGGCGGGCACATCACCGCGCCGGGCGTCGCGGAACTGTGGGCGGGCAACGCCGACGGCCTGGCCCAGCGCGCCGAACTGCATTTCGAATAAACCTCCAAGAACAACAGGCGGAGAGCCGTTAATGAACCCGAATGACAACGAAGAACTGAATGCCATCCGCGAAGGCGTGCGCGCACTCTGCGCCGAATTCGACGCCGCCTACTGGCGCAAGGTCGATGAAGAAAAGGGCTTCCCGGAAGCCTTCGTCAAAGCCTTGACCGACGCCGGCTGGCTGTCGGCAATGATCCCGGAAGCCTACGGCGGCTCCGGCCTGGGGCTGGCGGAAGCCTCGGTGATTCTGGAAGAAGTGAACCGCTGCGGCGGCAACTCCGGCACCGTCCACGGCCAGATGTACAACATGTTCACCTTGCTGCGTCACGGCAGCGAAGCACAGAAAAGCTTCTACCTGCCCAAGCTCGCCAGCGGCGAATTGCGCCTGCAGTCGATGGCCGTGACCGAGCCCACCACCGGCACCGACACCACCAAAATCAAGACCACCGCAGTCAAGCGCGGCGACAAGTACGTGATCAATGGCCAGAAAGTCTGGATCTCGCGGGTGCAGCATTCCGACCTGATGATCCTGCTGGCCCGCACCACGCCGTTGGCCGAGGTGAAGAAAAAATCCGAAGGCATGTCGATCTTCCTGGTGGACTTGCGGGAAGCCATCGGCAACGGCCTGACCGTGCAGCCCATCGCCAACATGGTCAACCACGAGACCAACGAACTGTTCTTCGACAACCTGGAGTTGCCGCTGGACAGCCTGATTGGCGAGGAGGGCAAGGGCTTTCGCTACATCCTCGACGGCCTCAACGCCGAACGCACCCTAATTGCCGCCGAGTGCATCGGCGATGGCCGCTGGTTTATCGAGAAAGCCAGCGCCTATGCCCGCGACCGCGTGGTATTTGGTCGGCCCATCGGACAGAACCAGGGCGTGCAGTTCCCGATTGCCGAAGCCCATATCGAGATCGAAGCGGCCGACTTGATGCGCTGGCGTGCCTGTGAGGAATACGACAGCGGCGCCAATGCCGGGGCCAGCGCGAACATGGCCAAGTACCTCGCGGCCAAGGCTTCCTGGGAGGCGGCCAACGCCTGCCTGCAAACCCACGGCGGCTTCGGGTTTGCCTGCGAATACGACGTGGAGCGCAAGTTCCGCGAAACACGCCTGTATCAGGTTGCGCCGATCTCCACCAACCTGATCCTGTCCTACGTGGCCGAGCATCTGCTCGAACTGCCACGCAGCTTCTGAGGGCCCGACCATGAGCCATACCCAAGCGCTGTGTCGGTTCCTCGCCGAGTTGAATTACGCACAATTGCCGGACGCCGTACTCGCCCGCACCGAAGACCTGTTCCTCGACTGGCTCGCCTCGGCGCTGGCCAGCAAGGGCGCGCATCCGATCCCGCTGTTCGAACGTTATGCCCGCAGGATGGGCCCGGCTGATGGCCCGGCGCAGATCATCGTCAACGGCGGCAGCAGCAGTGCCTATTTCGCCGCGCTGGTGAATGGCGCGTCGTCGCACCTGGTGGAGCAGGATGACCTGCACAACAGCTCGGTATTGCACCCGGCGACCGTGGTGTTTCCGGCTGCATTGGCGGCGGCGCAAGACCTCGGCAAGTCCGGTCGCGAACTGCTGCTGGCCTCGGTGGCCGGTTACGAAGCCGGGATTCGCATCGGCGAATTCATGGGCCGCTCCCACTACCGGATCTTCCACACCACGGCCACCGTCGGCACCCTCGCGGCGGCGGTGGCCGTGGGCAAATTGCTCGACTTCAACCAAGAGCAATTCATCAACCTGCTGGGCAGTGCCGGCACTCAGGCGGCCGGGCTGTGGGAGTTCCTGCGAGATGCCGCCGACTCCAAGCAACTGCACACTGCCAAGGCCGCTGCCGATGGTTTGCTGGCGGCTTACCTGACGGCGGACGGGCTGACCGGTGCGCGCAATATTCTGGAAGGCGATCAGGGTATGGCGGCGGGCATGTCCACCGACGCCGACCCAGGCAAATTGTCGGATCGCCTCGGCAGCCGCTGGGCGCTGCTGGAAACGTCGTTCAAGTTCCATGCCTCGTGCCGGCATACCCATCCGGCCGCGGATGCGCTGCTGGATCTGATGCAGCGCGAAGGGCTCGGCCATGAGCAGATCGCCCATGTGGAAACTCGCGTTCACCAGGGCGCCATCGACGTGTTGGGCCGGGTGACGCTGCCGCAGACCGTGCACCAGGCCAAGTTTTCCATGGGCACCGTGCTGGGGTTGATTGCCGTGCATGGCAAGGCCGGGCTGACCGAGTTTCACGAGCTGGCGCTGAGCGACGGGGACGTGGCGGCGTTTCGCGACAAGGTCTCCATGACCCTCGACGCCGAAGTCGACGGTGCCTATCCGCAGCGCTGGCTGGGCCGGGTGATCGTGACCACCGCCGATGGTCGCACCCTGCACGGCGCCATCGACGAACCCAAGGGCGACCCGGGCAACACCCTGAACCGCTCGGAGCTGGCCGACAAGTTCCAGCGCCTGACTCAATTCAGCGGTGCCCGCACACCCGCGCAAACCACCGGGCTGATCGAAAAAGTCTGGGACCCGCGCAACGCCGCGTCCCTGGCTCACTGGCTTTAAGGAACTGTCATGACCGCTAATCAACGACCGCTGGACGGCATCACCGTTGTCAGCCTGGAACACGCGATTGCCGCACCGTTCTGCACCCGCCAGTTGGCCGACCTGGGCGCGCGGGTGATCAAGATCGAACGTCCCGGGGCGGGCGACTTTGCCCGTGGCTATGACGAGCGCGTGCGCGGCCTGGCCTCGCATTTCGTGTGGACCAACCGCTCCAAGGAAAGCCTGACCCTGGACCTCAAGCACGACGATGCCGGGGACATCCTGGAAACCCTGCTGGCCGATGCCGATGTGCTGGTGCAGAACCTCGCACCGGGCGCGGCCGCGCGCATGGGTTTGTCATTCGAGGCGCTGCATGAGCGTTTCCCGCGGCTGATCGTCTGCGACATCTCCGGCTATGGCGAGGGTGGCCCGTATGAAAAGAAAAAGGCCTACGACCTGCTGATCCAGAGCGAAGGCGGCTTTCTCTCGGTCACCGGTGGCCCGGGTGAAGACCAGATGGCCAAGGCCGGCTGCTCCATCGCCGATATCTCGGCCGGGATGTACGCCTACAGCGGCATCCTCTCGGCGCTGCTGCTGCGGGGCAAGACCGGGCAGGGCAGTCGCATCGACGTCAGCATGCTGGAAAGCCTGGTGGAGTGGATGGGCTATCCGATGTATTACGCGTTCGACGGCGCGCCCCAGCCACCGCGCGCGGGTGCGGCGCATTCGACGATCTACCCCTACGGGCCGTTTCCCACCGGCGACGGCGGCACGGTGATGCTCGGGTTGCAGAATGAGCGGGAATGGGCGGCGTTCTGCGACAAGGTGCTGCTTACCCCGGAATTGGCCACAGACGAGCGTTTCTCGGCCAACTTCAAGCGTTCGGAAAACCGCGACGTGCTGCGCCAGATCATCGTCGACCGTTTTGCGCAGATGAGCGCCGAGGGCGTGATCCAGCGCCTGGAAGACGCGCAAATCGCCAGTGCACGAGTCAACGACATGCAAGGCGTGTGGGACCACCCGCAGCTCAAGGCCCGGGACAGTTGGCGTGAAGTCGACAGCCCGGCGGGCAAATTACCGTCGTTGCTGCCACCGGCACGCAATGCCGCGTTCACCCCGCGGATGGATGCGGTGCCGGGGCTGGGGCAGCACAGCCAGGGGATTCTCGACCAGCTGGGTTACTCCGCTGAAGCCATCGACGGCCTGCGTATCCGCGGCGTTATTTGACAAGGAATCGAACGATGCCAACCTCTCTTGTGCGCTCTGCGCTGTTTGTACCGGGCAGCCGACCGGAACGTTTTGCCAAGGCCCTGGCCAGTGGCGCCGATGCGGTGATTGTGGATTTTGAAGACGCGGTGGAAGAGCCGCTCAAGCGTCAGGCCCGGGACAACCTCGGGGTGTTTTTGCAGGCGACGCCAGCGGCGCGGGTGTGGGTGCGGATCAACGCGCCGGAGCATCCCGAGCATTTTGCCGATGTGGCGTTCTGTCAGGCCCACGCCGGAGTCGCGGGGGTGTTGCTGCCCAAGGTTGAAAGTGCGGCCCAGGTGGCCGTGGTGGCTGCAACGGGCAAGGCTATCTGGCCGATTATCGAGAGTGCGCGGGGTTTGCTGGCGGTGGCGGAAATCGCCCATGCGCCGCTGGTGGAACGCCTGTCGTTTGGTGGCCTGGACCTGGCGCTGGACTTGAACCTGAGCAGCGGCTCCCCGGCCGCGCAATTTGCCCTGGACCAGGCTCGCCTTGCCTTGATCGTGCATTCCCGCGCCGCCGGGCTGGTGGCGCCGCTGGACGGCGTGCACCCGGCGATCGACGACCCCGAAGGCCTGCGCCGTTCGATTCGGCATGCCTATGAAATGGGCTTTGCCGGCGCGTTGTGTATCCATCCCAAGCAGGTGGCGGTGATTCACCAGGCGTTGGCCCCCAGTGCCGAGGATCTGGCCTGGGCCAAACGGGTGGTGGACGCTGGTGCCCATGGGGCCGGGGCGTATCAGCTGGACGGGCAGATGGTGGATGCACCGGTGTTGTTGCGGGCCCAACGATTATTAGCCGCGCAACCGTAGAAATGTGGGAGCGGGCTTGCTCGCGAAAGCGGTGGGTCAGCCAGTGCATCCGGTGACTGGCACACCGCTTTCGCGAGCAAGCCAGCTCCCACATTGGATCTCTGTTGTTTGCAAAATAGGCGTTCGTCCACGCCGAACGCAGGTATCTAAAATTCGAAATTCTCTATACGCGTGACATCAGGCACCTTGCCCTATAACACAACAATAAGAAGGTGATTTTCCATGCTCAAGCTTTCTCGGGCGCTGTTCTGCGCCGCCACCTTGTTTGCCGCGGGCCTGGCCCAGGCGGCCGACCCCATCGTGATCAAGTTCGCCCACGTCGTCGCGGAAAACACCCCCAAAGGCCAGGGCGCCTTGCTGTTCAAGAAGCTCGCTGAAGAACGCCTGCCCGGCCGGGTGAAAGTCGAGGTGTACCCCAACTCCTCGCTGTTCGGCGACGGCAAGGAAATGGAAGCGCTGCTGCTGGGCGACGTGCAGATGCTGGCGCCGTCCCTGGCCAAGTTTGAGCAGTACACCAAGCAAGTACAGATCTACGACCTGCCGTTCCTGTTCAACGACCTGGCGGCGGTCGACCGTTTCCAGGCGGCCCAGGGCAAGGCGTTGCTGACCTCGATGCAAGACAAGAACATCCTCGGCCTGGCCTATTGGCACAACGGCCTCAAGCAACTGTCGGCGAACAAGGCATTGCGTGAGCCCAAGGATGCCCGTGGCCTGAAATTCCGCGTGCAGGCCTCCAGCGTCCTGGAAGAGCAGTTCAAGGCGATCCGCGCCAACCCGCGCAAGATGAGTTTTGCCGAGGTGTACCAAGGCTTGCAGACCGGCACCGTCAACGGCACCGAGAACACCTGGTCGAACTATGAAAGCCAGAAGGTCAACGAAGTGCAGAAGTACTTCACCGAATCCAACCATGGCCTGATCGACTACATGGTGATCACCAACGCCAAGTTCTGGAACGGCCTGCCGCCGGATGTGCGCACCACTCTGGACCAGGTCATGGTTGAAGTCACCGTCGAGGTGAACAAGCAGGCCGAGGCGCTGAACCAGTCGGCCAAGCAGAAGATCATCGACGCCAAGACCAGCGAAATCATCGAACTGACGCCGGAGCAACGCCAGCTCTGGCGCGAAGCCATGCGCCCGGTGTGGCAGAAGTTCGAAGGTGAAATCGGCGCTGACCTGATCAAGGCGGCCGACGCGTCGAACCAGTAATTTGGAGAGCACCGAGATCAAATGTGGGAGCGGGCTTGCTCGCGAATGCGGTGTATCAGTCACCGAATGCATCAACTGAAAGACTGCATTCGCGAGCAAGCCCGCTCCCACATGTTGATCCGGTTCCCGCCTCCAAGCCTTGCACACACCTATCTCCGCTTCGCGAGGTTTTGCCATGCAAACGCTAAGGCGCGTCTGGGAGCACCTGGAGGAAGGCTTTATCGCCATCCTGCTGGCCGCCATGACCCTGGTGACTTTTGTCTACGTCATGCTCAACAACATCTACACCCTGTTCTTTGCCCTTGCCGACAAGTGGGCGTGGAGCAGCGGTTTCTTCAACGCCCTGGGTGACCACACCATGGGCTGGGCCCAGGACATGACCTGGAGCGTGGCGCTGACCAAGGCCATGTTCGGCTGGCTGATTTTCTTTGGCATCTCCTACGGCGTGCGCACCGCCGGCCACTTGGGCGTGGACGCGCTGGTCAAGCTGACGCCGCGCCGGGTGCAGCGCCTGCTGGGCATGCTGGCTTGCCTGTGCTGCCTGGCCTACGCCGGGTTGTTCATGGTTGCCAGCTACAAATGGCTGAGTGCGGTCACCACCGCGCACATCGGCGCCGAAGACCTCGACAAGTTCGGCATCGACGTCGACGACATCGTGGTGATCGTGCCCATCGGCTTTGCCCTGGTGTTCATCCGCTACCTGGAAATTTTCTACCGCATCTTCACCCACCGCCAAACCGGGCTGGGCCTGGCCGACGAAGCCGGTGAAGCCAGCAAGTTGGCCGGCAGCCATGAGGAGCGTCACTGATGGCCGTTCTGTGTCTGTTTTTGCTGCTGTTCGTGTTCATGTTCCTCGGTGTGCCCATCGCGATTTCCCTGGGGTTGTCGGGCGCGGTGTCGATCCTGATGTTCAGCCCGGACTCGGTGAGTTCCCTGGCAATCAAGCTGTTTGAAACCTCGGACGCCTATACCTTCCTGGCGATTCCGTTCTTCCTGTTGTCGGGTGCGTTCATGACCACCGGTGGCGTGGCGCAGCGGCTGATCGACTTTGCCAACGCCTGCGTCGGGCATATCCGCGGCGGGCTGGCGATTGCGGCGGTGCTGGCATGCATGCTGTTTGCCGCACTGTCGGGCTCCTCGCCCGCGACAGTGGCGGCGGTGGGTTCGATTGCCGTGGCGGGCATGGTGCGCTCGGGCTACCCGAAGGAATTCGGCGCCGGGATCATCTGCAACGCCGGTACCCTGGGCATCCTGATTCCGCCGTCGATCGTGATGGTGGTTTACTCGGCCGCCACGGAAACCTCGGTGGGCAAGCTGTTCATGGCCGGGGTGATTCCGGGCCTGCTGCTGGGCTTGATGCTGATGGTCGCGATCTACATCGTCGCGCGCATCAAGAAACTGCCGGCCCAGCCACGGGCGACCTTCCGCGAGTGGCTGACCTGCGCCCGCCGGGCATTCTGGGGCCTGTTGCTGCTGGTGATCATCCTGGGCGGGATCTACAGCGGCATGTTCACCCCGACCGAAGCGGCGGCGGTGGCGGCGGTGTACTCGGCGTTTGTCGCGCTGTTCATCTACAAGGACATGAAGATCAGGGATTGCCCCAAGGTGCTGCTGGAGTCCGGGCGCCTGGCGATCATGCTGATGTTTATCATCGCCAACGCCATGCTCTTCGCCCACGTGCTGACTACGGAGCAGATTCCCCAGGAAATCACCGCGTGGGTGATCTCCGAGGGCCTGACGCCGATTGGTTTCCTGATCATGGTCAACGTGGTGTTGCTGGTGGCGGGCAGCTTTATGGAGCCGTCGGCGATCGTGCTGATCCTGGCGCCGATCTTTTTCCCGATTGCGATGAAGCTGGGGATCGACCCGATACACCTGGGGATTGTGATGGTGGTCAATATGGAGATTGGCCTGGTGCATCCGCCGGTGGGGTTGAACCTGTTTGTGACCTCGGCGGTGACCGGGCTGACCCTGGGGCAGACCATCCGCGCGGCGTTGCCGTGGCTGATGATCCTGCTGGTGTTCCTGATCATGGTGACTTACCTGCCGTTCATATCGCTGGCCTTGCCGCACTGGCTGGGGATGTAAATCCAACTTGAATCACGCCACAAAACAATGTGGGAGCGGGCTTGCCCGCGATGAGGGCGTGTCAGCCAGCACATATGCCGACTGATACACCGCCATCGCGGGCAAGCCCGCTCCCACATTTGAGGTGTGCAGGGATTTATTTATCCATCGCACTCAAGATCGCATGGGCCACTTTCACCCGTTCGGCATTCGGGTAGTTCTTGTTCGCCAGGATCACCACCCCCAGGCCTTTGCTCGGCACGTACGCCACATAGGCGCCAAAACCACCGGTGGCGCCAGTCTTGTTCACCAGCGTGTCGGCATGGGGCGCTTGCGGTGGTGTCAGCCAGTTGACCTTGTGGGGCTGAAAGGCCATTTGCGCCGAGTTGCCTTCCGTCAATGCATCCAGCGTGATTGGGTAGGGGTACATCTCCCAGCCGAGGCCCTGGGTCATGCCATCCACCGTGTAGTAGCCGGTGTGAGTTGCGGCAATCGCCTGTTGCAGCGGCTTCTCCAGCTTCGCCGGGTGCATGTTCACTTCAACGTACTGAATCAGGTCCGAGGTGCTGGTCTTGATGCCGTAGGCCTCGGCGTCCAGGGCGCCAGGCCCGACGCGCACCGGTTTGCCGGACTTGTCGTAACCCTGGGCGTACAGGTTCATTTGTGACTTGGGTACGCTGATAAAGGTGTGCTTGAGGCCGAGTTTCGGCAGCAGGGTCTGCGCCATCAACCGGTCAAACGGCTGGCCCAGGCTTTGCGCTGCCAGGTGGCCGAACAAGCCGATGCTCGGGTTGGAATACAGGCGTTGGGTGCCGGGAGCGAAGTCCGGTTTCCATTGCTGGTAGTAGCTGATCATCTTGCCGGCGTTATCGGACTCATCGGGGAATTGCAGGGGCAAGCCACCTGCGGTGTAGGTGCCGAGGTTGAGCAGGCTGATGTGGTCAAACGTGTCGCCGCGCAATGCCGGCAGGTATTGGCTGGCCGGGTCCGACAGCTTCAGCTTGCCGTTGGCCAGGGCATAGCCGGCGAGGGTGGCGGTGAAGGTCTTGCTCACCGAGCCGATTTCAAACAGGGTGTTTTCGGTGACGGGCTGCTTGCTCTCCTTGCTGGCAACGCCGTAGTTAAAGTATTGCGCCTTGCCGTTCTGTACGATTGCCACCGACAGGCCGGCGATGTCCTGTTGCTGCATCAGGGGCTGGACAGTACTGTCCACGACCTGACGCATGTCGGTAGCCGCCATGCAGTTGCCTGCGCCGAGCAATAAGGCGAATATCGCGGTGTTGCGCACGGTTGGAAAAAGGGATGTGTACATGATGACGTGACTTCCATGAAGGTGATCGGGTGAATACCGTTGCCTGCGCAGGCGCCGCAAATCTAGGCAGTTTGTGATCCCGCAGCAAACGATGATATCTCGCAACAGCCATTAGAAAAATTAGGGTCAAGCCATGCTCCGTTCCCATTTGCCACTCAACGCGCTGCGAGCCTTCGAGGCGTCTGCGCGGCATTTGAGTTTTACCCGGGCGGCGATTGAATTGTGCGTCACCCAGGCGGCGGTCAGTCACCAGGTGAAAAGCCTGGAGGCGCAGCTCAATGTCACGCTGTTCAAACGCCTGCCCCGGGGCCTGATGCTCACCAGCGAGGGCGAGACCCTGCTGCCGGTGTTGCGCGAATCCTTCGACCGGATAGCTCAAACCTTAGGCCAGTTTGAAGGTGGGCATTACCGCGAAGTATTGACGGTAGGCGCGGTGGGCACCTTTGCGGTGGGCTGGCTGTTGCCGCGGCTTGCGGATTTCCAGGCGCGCTACCCGTTTATCGACTTGCGCCTGTCCACCAACAACAACCGCGTCGACGTGGCGGCCGAAGGCCTGGATTACGCAATCCGGTTTGGTGCCGGCGCGTGGCACGGCACCGAGGCGTGCCAGTTGCTGGAGGCGCCGCTGACGGTGCTGTGCGTGCCGCAACTTGCTCGGCAATTGCAGACTCCGGCGGACCTGTTGAAGCACACGCTGCTGCGCTCATATCGCGCGGATGAGTGGACGCAATGGTTCCAGGCCGCGGGATTGCCAGCCGACACGCTGGTGCCGCGCAGTATCGTTTTCGACTCGTCTCTGGCGATGATGGAGGCGGCGCTGCAAGGGGCGGGGGTGGCCCTGGCGCCGGCGATGATGTTCAGCCGGCAGTTGGCGACGGACGTGATTCGCCAGCCGTTCGAGATCGGCATCACCACCGGCAGTTATTGGCTGACGCGCTTGCAGTCACGGGCCGAGACGCCGGCGATGCTGGCGTTCAAGACGTGGTTGCGTGAAGTGGTCATGCACTGAGGTTGGGTCGACGCTGTGGCGAGGGAGCTTGCTCCCGCTGGGCTGCGTAGCGGCCCCAAAGAAGCGACGGTGTTAGTTCAGCAAGAACGCGGCGGATGGTTTCAGGGGCGCTGTGCAACCCAGCGGGAGCAAGCTCCCTCGCCACAGGTTATTCTCCCACTCGGTCTGCCACTGATCATAAGAGGCTGCAATGCAAACTTCCGGCGTAGACATCCGTCAACTCAAGGCCTTCGTGGTGGTGGCCGAGGAGCTCAGCTTCGTGCGCGCCGCGACCCGCCTGCATGTCTCGCAACCGGCGCTGTCCCAGACCATCCGCCAGTTTGAGGCGCTGCTGGACGTACAACTGTTCCAACGCAACACCCGCAACGTAGCACTGACCGAAGCCGGCCTGGCCTTGCTGGTAGAGGCGCGGGAAATCGTCAATGGCGTAAGCCGCCTGGTACGCACCGCCCACGAACATGCACGCGGCGTACGCGGCTCATTGAATATCGGCTTCCTGATCGGCGCGGGTGTGGACTTGATGCCGCAAATCCTCAGCGTGTTCGCCAGGCGCTACCCGGAGATCGAACTGGTGGTGCGCGAGTATGACTTCGGCTCGCCCCATGCCGGGATCGACGAGGGCATGGACGTATCGGTGCTGCGCCCGCCACTGGGCCTGCCGGACATCGAGTTGCACACTCTGGTGACCGAACCCTGCGTGGCGTGCCTGGCGTCCAGCCACCGGTTGGCCGGGGAGAGCAGCGTGAGCATCTACGACGTGCTGGATGAACCGATCATTGCTGCACCGGGAGTGGGCGTGTGGCGCAGTTTCTGGACCGCCGACGCGTACCGCGATGGCCAGCCGGCGCGGATCGTCCATGAAGCTTCGACGGTGGAGACCGAGTTGCAGGCGGTGGCGTCGGAGCGCGGGATCAGTATCACCGCGCTGTCCACCGCACGTTTTTATGCACGGCCCGGCCTGGCCTTCCCGGTGATCAGCGATATGCCGATGTGTGAAGTGGCGGTCGCCTTGCCGCCACAACCGAGTGTGGCGGCGCGCAACTTTGCCGAGTTGGCGATGGAAGTGGCGAGCAGCCGGGGTTAGTCAGGACAGGTCGTGCAGGGATTTGCCGTTGGGCGCACTTACCTGAAGCTCGGAAAACTCCACCTCCAGCCCGCCACGTTCCGGCGTGCAGCAATAAGGTCCCACCCGATACGACGCAGCCACGGGGAACGGCGCCAGGCGCACCAATGGCCAGCTCACGCCATCCACCGACACCTGCACGCGCAGCACGCCCTTGGCCACGGTGGCGCGAATCCAGAACGCCTCGGGATCACCCGGGAACACACCGGTGGCCCAGTCCGACACACCATCGGTCAATACGCTGCTCAACAGCGTCACACCGTCGGACAGCTCTGCACCGATCTTCACCCAATGGGCTTCATCCACCCGCACCATCAACCCGGCCTGGTCATACAGGTGGGTAAACGCGCTGTGGATCTTGACCTGGGCGGTGAAGTCACCGTCGGTTTCGACGAACAGGAAATGCCCGTTGTCGCGCACAAAACCATAGTGGGTTTCGCGCCAGAAATCGGTGCTGGCATCGGTGCGCACCTTGAGGCGCTGGCCTTCTCGGCTCCATTGCTGGGGTTGATTGAGCCAGCTGGCCTGTTCAAACATCGGGAAGCTCCTTGAAGGTGACAAGACAAAACCCCGGCGCCCGGGGTTTTGTTGTTTGGCTGCAATCAGCGGCTAGTGGTCGAGCAATTTGCCGCTCGGCCCGGCGGTGCCATTGTTAAGGCGCGTGCGCAGCGAAAACAACCACCACAGCACGCCGACCCCGAGTGTAACCCCGGTGGTGATGGCGCCGGTGTGGCTTTCTTCGGGCACGCTCAGGGTCAGGATCACCGCGATGGCCCACAGGCCGCCGAGGACGATCATCGGCAACAACCACTTGCCCAGGCTGAACACACCCGCAGGCGCCCCCGGCATCCGGCCGTTTTTATAGGCCAGGTACGCGGCAATCAGCGTCAGCAGGTAGGTGCAGTAGTAGGTCAGGCCGACCATCGAGTAGATCGCCGTGACAAACCCGCCGCTCGCCAGGTTCAGCAGCACGGCAATGGCGGTGATCAGCACGATGGCGGCGACCGGCGTACCGAAGTGCGGGTTGATCTTCGCCAGCACCTTGGAGCCCGGCAGCATGTTGTCCCGGGACAGGGCGAAGGTCATGCGCGTGGCCACCGCCATGTTGGCGATGAGGCAGGCGAGGATCGAGGCGAAGGCGATCACGATCATGCCCACGCCGGCGGCGTTGCCCAGTTGCAGGCGCACGATATTGATCACCGGGTTTTCGCTGTGGCTGAGCAGCTCGCTGACCGACCCCGGGATCGCAATGCTCAGCAAGGCGAACACCACGAAGCCCAGCACGCTGGACACCAGCACCGCTCGCAGCATCGCCCGGGGCGCGGCGCGGCGTGGGTCCTTGGTTTCTTCGGACAGGTCGGCGGCGCCTTCCCAACCCAGCAGCACCGAGACCGGCAGCAAGGTGGCGAGGGCGAGGGTGGTGAAGCTGAGGGTGCCGCCGCTCACCGGTTGTGCGGAGGTCAGGATCGCCACGCCCTGGGTGTGCTCGAAGAAGAAAAACACCCCGAAGAACAACGCAACCGCCAGCAGCACCGTGCCGATGATTTCGATGATCGCGCCGATGTCGTTGATCCGCGTGGCCAGGCGAATCCCGCAGATGTTCAGCAGGCCTACCACCAGCGTGGCACCGATGCTCAGGCCCTGGATCTGGCCCTGTGTCGGGTTGGCCCAGATCTCCGGCGCGAACACCGTGCCGATGGCCGCCGAGGTGGCGGCTGTACCGGCGACAAACGAGGTGAACGCGACCCAGCCGGTAAACCAGCCGAAGTGATTGCCCGCCAACCGGCTGGACCATTGGTAGGCGTAGCCGGTAAGCGGAATGCGCCCGGCCAGGTGGCAGTAGACCATGACGATGCAGCACACCAGCGGGATCACCAGCAGCCACAAAAGGATGCCGATACCGCCGACGCGGTTGAACGGGTCGGCGAACAGCGTGACCACCCCGGTGTTGATCGAGACCATGGAAAAGGCCAGGGCAAACGAGGTGAACGAACTCATGGTGCGGTGCATCTTTTGCTCGTAGCCAAGGCTGGCCAGATCGGCGTCGTCGCTGGACAGCGGGGCCTGGGCATTCGGCGGGGCGGTCACGGTGTTTTCAACGAATGTGCTCATGGCCGTTGCTCCTCGATGATGCCGATCACCTCGTCCAGCACATCGAGGGCCTTGGCCAGCAACGGGCGTTCGATATCCAGAGGAGGCTTGACCTTGATCAGGTTACCCAGCCCGGCGTAGCGGCTTTCGCCAAACAATACGCCGCGCTCCACCCCAAGGCGATACACCTCCTGGGATTCCCGGCAGGCCGGTTCCTTGGTGGTGCGGTCCTTGACCAGCTCGATGGACGCCATCAGCCCGGGGCAGCGCACGTCGCCGATCAGCGGGTGGCGGGTTTGCATGTCCTTGAGGCGGGCGGTGATGTAGTCGCCGGAGTCGCGGGCCTTTTCGCAGAGGTTGTCGGCGACGATCGCTTCCACCGTGGCGTAGCCGGCGGCCAGCGAGACCGGGAAGTGGCCGAAGGTCAGGGCTTCTTCACCTTCGTCGAACCACTTGAGCTTGTCATCGGCGAGGATCCCGGCCAGCGGGAAGCCGCCGCCGACGCCTTTGCCGAACACGATGATGTCGGGCAGCACGTCGTAATAGTCCGCAGCGAACATCGTGCCCATGCGCCCGAAACCGGTCTGCACTTCATCAAAAATCAGCAGCACGCCGAGGCGGTCGCAGATCTCGCGCACGCCTTTGTAGTAGGAGCGGGGGAACTCGATATGCCCGCCATTGCCCTGGATCGGTTCCATCATCACTGCTGCCACGCCACCGTCGACGCCCTTGAGGATGGTTTCTTCCAGCAGGCCAAGGCACAGCTGCGACTCGGTTTCCGGGTCCATGCCCAGGCGCGTGCGGTACGGGTTGGGGTGGGGGACGCGGGTGAAACGTGGCTGGATCGCCAGGAACGGATTGTTCGGGTGCGGCCAACTGGCGCCGAGGGTGGCCAGGGAGCGGCCGTGGTAGCCGTCCTGCAGCACCAGCAGGTTCTGTGCGCCAGGGCGGTTCTTGAAAGCCAGTTTCATCGCCATTTCACCGGCGAGGCTGCCATGCAGGGCAAAGCCCATCTGGTTGAGGGCGCCCGGGGAGACTTCCCGCAGCTTCTTCACCAGCCGGGTGTGGGCCGGTGAGCCAAAGTTGGGGCGGATGTGAGTCATTTCGCGCAATTGCGCGACGGCGGCTTCCACCACCCGGGGGTCATTGGCCCCCAAATTGTTCGACCAGGCCTGGGCGGTACAGTCGATGTATTCCTTGCCCTGGTCGTCCCATACCAGCGAGCCTCGGGCCTTGACCAGGTTGATCTTGGCGGGTGCGGTGTTCATCACTTCATTCATCTGCGTTATCTCTTTTGTTAGGGCGGCAGTGTTTGGGGATGTGTGCAGTTAGGGTTGTGACTCGCTGCATCGAGTTGACCCGATGCTAGTCCCGGGGACGGGAGGAATAGAAAGACCGATTGCAGTGGGATTGATTGGCGTGGCTTATTAATAGAATCCTCTGAAACAAAATGAAACATTTGTCGCGGGCCAGCCTCTACCGTATCTCCACGACGAGTACTTCTATGAAAATTCCGCGTCCCTCTTCGCGAATGCCCCACCTCACGCAACTGCGCAACCTGAAGATGGCGCGCTCCGCCCACGCCTATGTGCGGGGCAGTACGGTTCAGTTTTACGAGTGGCTGCACAGCCAGCGCGGCCGGCGCTTGCCCCACGGGCCGGCGATCTGGATCTGCGGCGACTGCCACGCCGGTAACCTTGGGCCCACGGGCGATACCAAGGGCCGGATCGACATGCATATCCGTGACCTTGACCAGGCGGTGATCGGCAATCCGGCCCATGACCTGGTGCGCCTGGCCTTGTCCCTGGCCACCGCTGCGCGGGGTTCGGACCTGCCGGGGGTGACCACCGCCCGCATGCTTGAAGAGATGATGGTGGGCTACGCGCAGGCGTTTAAAGACAAGCCCGACGAGGCACCACCGCGCCCGTCCCAGGTCAAGGCCGGGATGCGCAGTGCGGTGGAGCGCACCTGGAAGAATCTGGCTCGCGAACGTATTGAAAACACCCGGCCGACGATTCCATTGGGCAAGCATTTCTGGTCGTTGTCGCGGGCAGAAAAGTCCGCCCTTGAAACGTTGTGCGCGTCGGATGAAATCCACCGGCTGGTGACTTCGCTCAAAGGCCGCTCCAACGATGCTGAGGTTGAGTTGCTGGACTCGGCCTATTGGGTCAAGGGTTGCAGCTCCCTTGGATTGCTGCGTTATGCGGTGCTGCTGGGAGTAGGGGACAAGTCTGATCAGGAATACTGCCTGCTCGACATCAAAGAAGCGGTAGGCGCTGCGGCGCCGCGTGCGGCCCGGGCAAAAATGCCTCGGGATAACGGCCGGCGGGTGGTGGAGGGCGCGCGGCACCTGTCACCGGCGTTGGGGGAGCGGATGTTGGCCACGCGGTTTCTGGATCACGGGTTTTTCATCCGCGAACTGCTGCCCCAGGACATGAAGCTGGAGCTGGATGAGCTGAGCGAGATTGATGCGATGCACGCGGCCGGGTACCTGGCACGGGTGGTCGGCGTGGCCCATGCGCGGCAGATGGACCGGGATACGCGCAAGGACTGGATGGCGCTGTTGCAAGAGAATCGCTCCAGCCAACTGGATGCGCCTTCGTGGCTGTGGACCAGTGTGGTGCAGTTGGTGGGGAGCCATGAGGAAGGGTATTTGAATCATTGCCGGCGGTATGCGCTGGAGCACTGACCTCAAGAACGCTGAAAGTCCCCTGTGGGAGCGGGCTTGCTCGCGAAAGGGGTGGGTCAGTCAAATATCTGCTGACTGACACACCGCTTTCGCGAGCAAGCCCGCTCCCACATGAGTTGGGTGGTGTTTTGGAGGGCGGGTTACACCAGGTATTTCTTGAACCAGCCCAACGTCCGTTCCCACGCCAGATTCGCCGCCGCCTCGTCATACCTCGGCGTCGAATCGTTGTGGAAGCCGTGGTTGGCGCCCTTGTAGATAAACGCCTCATAGGTCGTGCCGGCCGCCTTCAACGCTTTCTCATACGCCGGCCAGCCCTCATTGATCCGCGTATCCAGCTCACCGTAATGCAACATGATCGGTGCCTTGATCCGTGGCACATCCTTGGCTTCCGGCTGGCGCCCATAGAACGACACCGCCGCACCCAACTCCGGATAAGCCACCGCCGCCGCATTCGTCACACCGCCGCCATAACAGAACCCGGTAATGCCCACCTTGCCGGTGCTTGCATCGTGGTGCATCAACCATTCGATGGCCGCGAAAAAGTCGTTCATCAGCTTCTCGGGATCGACTTTCTGTTGCAACTCCACACCTTTCTCATCATTGCCGGGATAGCCACCCACCGAGGTCAGGCCATCCGGCGCCAGGGCAATGAATCCGGCCTTGGCCAACCGACGGGCGACGTCTTCGATATACGGGTTCAACCCCCGGTTCTCATGCACCACCACCACCGCCGGCACCTTGCCGCTGGCCTTGGCCGGGCGCACCAGGTAGCCGCGCACCGTGCCGTTGCCCTTGGGTGACGGGTAGGTGATGTAGTCGGCGACGATATCCGGGTCGGTGAATTTCACCTGCTCGGCCAGGGCGTAGTTGGGGCTCAGGGCGGCGAGCAGGGCGGAGGCCGTCAGCCCGCCGAAGGTGAACAGTGCTGCGCGGTCGAGAAATTCCCGGCGGTTGATCTTGCCGTGGGCGTAGCCGTCGTAAAGCTCCAGCAGTTCAGGGGCGAAGTCTTTGGCGGTCAGACGAGTCATCGGTAGCGTCCTCGATTAGCGGTGGGACTGAATGTAGACCAGTATCAGGCTTCCCGGCCATGGGCCGCGGCGGCCAGTTGCCCGGTGTCGACCCGCACGAAGACCGAATCGCCAATCGCCGTCAGCACGCCATCGGCGTACACCTCGCACACCACGCGGCTTTTGCGCCCCACGTCACCTTCGACTTTCGCGCGCAGGGTCAGCGGCACGCCCATCGGTGTCGGCTTGATGAATTTGATTCCCAGGTTGCCGGTGACGCAGTCGATACGCGGCAGGCTGCCGGGTTCGCGTTGCTCGGCCCGGTAGTGGTAGGCCATGGCGGTCCAGTTCGAGTGGCAGTCCACCAGCATCGCGATCAACCCGCCATAGACCAGGTCTGGCCAGCCGCTGTATCGGGCGTCGGGCTGGTGCTCGGCGATCACGTGGATGCCGTCGGCGTCCCAGCGGCTCTTGATGTGCAGGCCGTGGGGGTTGCTGCTGCCGCAGCCATAACAGACGCCTTCGGGGGCGGTGGTGTCTTGCAGGGAAAGCGCGGGCATCGTGGCTCCTTGTTGTTTGGGTTCCGTCGAGGCACGAGCCTAATGCCAGGCGCGTGAATAAATCCAGCGCCTACGCTGTTAGCAGTGCACAGCGTGTTCATTCCCGGTTGAGAATCCCATGAAATCTCGATTGCCAGCGGTCTTCCTTGCCTTCGCCACCTTGTCCAACGCGTACGCCGTGGAATACACCGACGTGAATCCGACGGCCAGCACCATCAGCTTCACCTATGACCAGATGGGCCAAGAGGTGTACGGCACGTTTGGCACCTATTCGGCGACCCTGAATTTCGACACGCAAAACCCGGCTGCCGCCAGCACCGTACTGACCATCCAACTGCCGAGCATCAATGCCGGCAGCGACGACGCCAACACCGAGCTGCCCAAGCCCGGCTGGTTCGACATGACCACCTACCCGGTGGGCACCTTCACCTCGACCCACATCACTGACCTGGGCGACAACCGTTACCTGTTCAGCGGCAACCTGACCCTCAAGGGCCAGACCCGGCCGGTGGAGGTCAAGGTGGCCCTCAAGGAGCAGAGCGGCATTGGCATATTCGACGGCGAATTCGTGCTCAAGCGCGATGACTTCAGGATCGGCGCGGGGGAGTGGGCGGACAGCGTGGTGTCCAATGCGATTGTCATCAAGTTCAAGATGGTTGCGCCTGAGCGCTGATGGTCAGCGGGCGAACTTCTTGGCCCCCGCCACGCACGCAATCACCGCGACGGTCACCCCCAGCATGCCCAGACTCACCTGCTCATGCAGCAGCGTGGCCGCCAGTGCCAGGCCGAAAAACGGTTGCAGCAACTGCAATTGCCCGACGGCGGCAATGCCGCCCTGGGCCAGCCCGCGGTACCAGAACACAAACCCGATCAGCATGCTGAACAGCGACACATAGGCCAGGCTCAGCCAGGCCGGCAGGCTGATGCTCACGAAAGTGCCCGGGGCGAGGATCGCCGTCAGCGGGGCCACAATCGGCAGCGCGATCACCAGCGCCCAGCAGATCACCTGCCAGCCGCCCAGGGTGCGTGAGAGCCTGGCCCCTTCGGCATAACCGAGGCCGCACACCAGGATTGCCAATAGCATCAGCAAATCCCCGGCGGGCGCAGCGCTCAGGCCCTGGGCAACCGCGTAGCCCACCACCAGCAGGCTGCCCAGGATCGAAAACAGCCAGAACACCAACTTGGGCCGCTCGCCGCCGCGCCATACGCCGAAGACCGCAGTGGCTAACGGCAGCAGGCCGACAAATACGATGGAATGGGCACTGGTGACGTACTGCAAGGCCAGTGCGGTGAGCAAAGGAAAGCCGATCACCACGCCCAGCGCGACGATTGCCAGGGGCAGCAACTGACTGCGGGCCGGGGTTTTTTCCTTGAACAGCCACAGCAGGCACAGGCCGAGCAGGGCGGCGATGGTGGCGCGGGCGACGGTCAGGAATACCGGATCGAACTCCAGCACCGCCAGGCGCGTGGCCGGCAGCGAGCCGCTGAAGATCACCACGCCGATCAGACCGTTGATCCAGCCGCTGGCGTTGTTTTCCCGGGTGTTGAGGTGGGTGGTTCGTTCCATGGGTGTAGGACTCGATAGGGATAAGTTGCGTCCTGCGCATCCTATGATTCACTATCAAGACAATCAAAGAATTGTCATGGATACATCGCCTATGCCCCGCGCCCGCTACAAGACATTGGTGGACACCTTCGCCCGGGATATCCGCTCCGGCACCCTGGCGGCGGGTACCCGCTTGCCGACCCACCGCCAGTTGGCCGCCAGCCATGGCCTGGCGCTGGTCACGGCCAGCCGGGTATACACCGAGCTGGAGGCCATGGGCCTCGTCAGTGGTGAAACCGGGCGCGGAACCTTTGTGCGGGAAATCGCGTTGTCGCCGGGGCAGGGCGTCGGCCAGATCGCGGTGGCGGCGGGCATGATCGATCTCAACTTCAACTACCCGTCGCTGCCGGGCCAGACCGACCTGCTGCGCACCGCATTGCGCCAGTTGGCGTTGTCCGGCGACCTGGCGGCGCTGCTGCGCTATCAGCCTCACGCCGGTCGGCTGCATGAGCGGGCAGCGGTGGCGCGTCATCTGCTGAGTCGTGGGTTGACGGTGCAGGCCGAGCAGGTACTGATCGTCAGCGGTGCCCAGCATGGGCTGGCGGTGACCATGATGTCGCTGCTCAAGCCCGGCGATGTGGTGGCGGTGGATGCGCTGACCTATTCCGGGTTCAAGGTGCTGGCCGAGACGCTGCACCTGGAAATCGTCGCGATCCCGGTGACCGCGACGGGCCCCGACTTGGCCTTTCTTGAACAACTCTGCGCCCGGCGCCCGGTACGCGCCGTGTACAGCATGCCGACCCTGCATAACCCGTTGGGCTGGGTGATGAGCATGGCGCAGCGCGAGCACCTGGTGGCGCTTGCCCGTCGGCATGACCTGATCCTGATCGAGGATGCTGCCTACGCGTTTTTAGCCGAGGATGCGCCACCGCCCGTGGCCGAACTGGCGCCGGAACGCACGGTGTATGTGTCGGGGCTGTCCAAGAGCGTCGCCACCGGCCTGCGGGTGGGTTTCGTGGCTGCGCCGCTGCCGTGGATGGCGGCGCTGGAACGTACGGTCATGGCCACCACCTGGAACACCCCGGGGGTGATTTCCGCCGTCGCCGTCGCGTGGATCGATGACGGCACGGTGCTGCAACTGGAAGCGCAAAAGCGTGAAGACGCCCAGGCGCGCCAGGCGGTGGCCGATGAGGTGTTGGCGGGGCTCACTGTGATCCGCCATCCGTCTTCGTATTTCTTGTGGTTGCCGTTGCCGGAGGATGCCC
The DNA here is from genome assembly GCF_013385495.1 of Pseudomonas sp. F8002. Lineage (NCBI taxonomy): Bacteria > Pseudomonadati > Pseudomonadota > Gammaproteobacteria > Pseudomonadales > Pseudomonadaceae > Pseudomonas > Pseudomonas sp. F8002. The sequence continues at coordinate 22,973 of NZ_JACAPW010000030.1, forward strand.
GCGCCGACCAGATCACCATGGCGCTGGCCCGGGAGAATATCTCGGTGTCCACCGCCGAGCCGTTTGCCGTTTCGGCCCACGTGCCCCATGCCTTGCGTGTGGCGCTGGGTTCGGTGGACCGGGAGGTGTTGCGCGAGGCGTTGGTGAAAGTGCGCTGGGCGGTGGAGGCGTACTAGGGGGCCGGATCGTTCCCACGCTCTGCGTGGGAATGCCGCCTTGGACGCTCCGCGTCCCGCTGTAGATTTGCGCGATAGTGACGCAGAGCGTCACCGGATGCATTCCCACGCAGAGCGTGGGAACGATCCAGGCGGGACTCAGAACTTGTAGGCCTGGCGCCCGATCAGCAGCCATTTGCCTTTCTGCTTCTGCCAGACCTGGAAGTTTTCAATTTCGGTGGGCACCTCGACGCCACTGTTCACCGCCTGTGCGGAAAAGTGGTTGCGCACCAGGGCGGTGTCGCCATTGAGGGTGATGGTCTGTTTCTGCATTTCCAGGGTCTTGAAACCACTTCTGCCGGTTTCAATGTCAGCGATAAATTCCTGCTTGTTCTGGACCTTGCCGCTGGAGTGGCCGTAGGTGAGGTTGTTCGCGGTGAGGGCCTGCAGTTGCGGGATGTCCTTGTGCAACATGGCCTGGGTCAGATGATCGACCGCAGTGGCTACATCCTTGTCACTTGCGGCAGGCGCGGCGGCCGCGTAGCCGCTGAACAGGCACAGAAAACCAATCAGAACCTTGACGTTTTGCATGGGTGTTTCCTTGTTGTTGTGGGTACCGGGACGACTCGGGCTGTGTTTTTAAGTCGTCGTACAACCATGCCGTATTTACCGGGATCAAGGAAAGTGAAATTTGTTCTTGGCTAGAAGATAAGCGCTGTTTGCCAGTATTAGTTGTCGTATCACTCGCGAAATAGCGGTCGGCACTTCCCGTGGAAATGGCACATGGCTATGCTGTGGCCGGCGACTTCATGGCGTGGATTCGCAACGACTGAGGAAAACAAAAAATGACACCGGATCAAAAGTACGCGGCGGCCATGGTGCGCCTGGGTTATCAACTCAACGAGTTCAAGATCGGCGGCAACTACACGCCGCTGCTGAGGGACGGCAATCACGTCTACATCAGTGGCCAGATTCCGCGGGTGGGTGACGCCATCGTGTTGCCCGGCAAGGTCGGCGAAAGCCTCAGCCTGGCCGACGCACAGATTGCCGCGGGCGTCAGTGCACTGCGTTGCCTGGGGTTGCTCAAGCAGGCACTGGGTTCGCTGGACCAGGTCAAGGCGATCCTCAAGATCAATGTGTACGTGCGCAGCGCGGATGACTTCGACCAGCAAAGCGAAGTGGCCAACGGTGCGTCGGACCTGTTGAACGAGATCCTGGGGGCCGCAGGATCCCATACGCGCACCTCGGTGGGCGTGCTGCAATTGCCCAAGGGCGCGGCCGTGGAAATCGACATGATCGCCGTGGCACGGGACTGAAACCGGGTGATCGCCGAGGCGTTTGCGGTACTGGTCCACTATGGAATCTACCTGCTCCCGGGACTGATCCTGTTTGGCCTGTGGTTCGGTCTCACGCCGAAAACATTGCCGGGCTTGCGCATCGTTATCCTGCTGCTGGCCTTTGTGCTGATGCGCGATGCGATGACGCCACTGGGCATGTGGTCGCTGAGCCGCGAGGTGCAGATCGAGTTCACGGCCAACCCGTGGGTGCTGGCCGCGCTGGGCGGGTTATCCCTTGGGCTGATTGCACTGCTCGCGCGCCTGGCACCGGAGTTGTGGCAACTGACGGTGCTGTTCAAGGGCAATCGTTGGGCGGGCCTGGCGGTGGGACTCGGGGCCGGTTGTCTGATCGGCCTGCCATTGCGGCTGTATCAAGGCATTGAGCCGGTTTACTGGGCCTGGCTGATGGGCATGCTGGTGCTTGCCTACTGCGCCAATGCGCTGGAAGAGGTGCTGTTTCGCGGCTTCCTGCAGGGCTATCTCGAACAGCACGTTACGCCGCTGCGCGCAGCGTTGCTCAGCGGGCTGGCGTTTGCCGCGTGCCATTCATTTCTGTCCCTGAGCGTGACGCAACTGGGCTGGCCGGTGCTGGCGTTTACCTTGATTGAAGGGTTGGCCTGCGGCTTGGTTCGGATGCGCTACGGTGTGGTGGCGGCGACGGCCACCCATGGCACGACGATCTTGCTGATTGCCGTGCCGATGGCGTAAGCCGGACCCGGCAAGGCATTGCCTATTTCGACCGCTCATACGCCGCGGTCATCACCTGCCACGTCTGTGCATCCGCTGGAATCAAATGCTCGATGCGCAACGACGTCACCGTGATGTCCTGAGGCATGCCGAAGGTGGTGAAAGTCGACATGAAGCTCAGCTCGCCTTCCCGCGAGTTGACGCGTGTCAGCAGCAGCGGCGGCAGCTCATTGGTCAATGCCTCGGTGCTCTGCGGCGCCGGCAGGCTGTCCAGAGTCCTGGCAAGTTGCGGATTGCCCAACGCTTCGCGGGATGCCCGTTGCCAGGCGACGGTTCGGATTTCTTCTGCGTTGATCAAGTGATCACCCAGCCCGCCAGGCTGCAGCAGGGTGACCAGCAAATTCAGCCCTTCAGCCGCTTCCGGCTTGATCCCCACCAGATCGAACAGCACGTGGGTACTGGCATTGGCGGCGAGCACTTCCCAATGGCTGCCCAGCACGATTGCCGGTGCAGGATTATTGGCGTGCAGCACATGGTTGATGGCCTCGCGAATAGCTTCCATCGACGGTGAAGCGAGCGGGGTGGCCTCATAGCGCGGGGCGAAGCCGGCGGCCAGGAATACGTTGTTGCACTGCTCCAGCGGGGCTTCGAGGGCCATCAACAGATTATGCAACGTGCCTGGGCTCGGCTTGGCGCGCCCGGTCTCGATACAGCTCAGGTGGCGTTGGGAAACCCCGGTGATCAGCGCCAGTTCCAGCTGGCTCAGCCTCGCGTGCCGACGCAGCACGCGCAGTTGCGCGCCGGCGGCGGCGTCGGGGTTGGCACGGGGAAAAGGTTGGCTGTTCATGGGCTGACTCTGGCCGTGAGGGTCGAGGGTGTCGATGACCTGTGAGGTCATTGAGAGGGAGAGGACGTTATCACTAATGTGCAGCTTTCCGAATCGTTGTCTCCAAGGAGGAGAGCATGCGCAGACCCTGGATAGCCCTTGCCGGGTTATTGGCTTTTACCTTTTACACCGTGATCACGATGCTTGCGGCGGATCAGTCGCTCATGGCATTCGGGCTTGAATTGATGTCGAGGCCGGACACTGCACAGGTGGTGATTGACCTGTATCTGATGGTGGCCCTGGCGTGCGTGTGGATGTGCCGGGATGCACGAGCCAGGGGGAAGCCCCTGGCATCGGTGCTGCCTTATTTACTGGTTACGGCGGTTTTTGTTTCCATCGGTCCGCTGTTGTACATCGTGGTCAACGGGTTTCGCGAACCGTCAAGGCTGCGGTGACACGCCAGCACAGTGCTCTGTTTATCGGGGCTGGCGGGTATCCTTGGCGCTGGGCTGATAACAATCAAGGGGTGAGAAAGGCCTGATAGTTGTCCTTGGTGATCTGTTGATAGGGAATGGTCAGCTCCGCCGTGTAGGGCTGCTTCCTGATCATCTTCAGCGCCAGGTCAATCGAGCCGACGGCCTGGCCCTTGTTGTCCTGATAGGCCGTGACTACCAATAGATCTTTCTTGATCGCATCCAGGCCGGCGGGGCCGCCGTCGCTGCCGCCCACCAGGATGTCCTTGCCAGGGTGCATGCCGGCCTGGGTAATCGCCATCGCGGCACCGATAGCCATTTCATCGGCATTGGCCGCCACGGCGTCGATTTTCTTGCCCGAGACGATCCAGTTGTTCATCAGGTCCATGGCCTTGCTGCGCTGCCAGTCGGCGCTTTGTTCTTCGACGATATGGATGTTGGGGTAATCTTTCAGTACGTTTTTCACGCCCTGTGTGCGGTTGTGGGTGGCGTTGTTGGAGAGCAAGCCGAGCATGATTGCGAGGTTGCCCTTGCCGTTCATTTTTTCCGCGAGGTAGCGCATCTGAATCTCGCCCGCTTTGATCTCGTCCGAGCCGACATAACCCACCCCGGCCGGCAGGCCCGGGATGTCCGGGCGACGGTTGACGTACACCAGCGGGATACCCGCCTGCTGGGCATTTACGGTCATTTTCTGGGTGGCGGCGGTGTCGACCGCGTTGACGATAATCGCGTCCATGCCTTGGGCAGAAAAGCTCTGCACCTGGTTCAGTTGGCGCACCACATCGCCTTGGGCGTCTTCGAATTGCAGGGTCACGTCGGTGAGGTCCCTGGCGTGGGCCGCCATGTAGTCACGCATCTGGGCGAGGAATACGTCGTCCACCTGGGCGATGCTGACGCCGATGCGTGTCTCGGCGAGGGCGAGCGGGGTAACGATGAGGGTCAGGAGCAAGGTCAGCAGCTGTTTTTTCATGGTGTCAGTCCGTTTTTTGTTGTTTTGAAAGACGTTGAAAACATTCCTCAGCCTTGGCGTTTGGCGCGTAGTTGCGCAACGCGTTCGGCAAAGGTCTCGCAGGGCCAGCGTTCGTTCAGTGCCTGCAACATCAGTTGCTGCCCGGTTTGCGGAGCCAGGCCCTGTAAGGGTGGGTCGGTATCCAGGTTGGTGGGAAAGGAATAGCCATCGGCGGTGCAGGCGATCACCGCGTGCAGCGCCTCGCCATCCATGACGTTGTCCGCCAGGCGCTCCAACAGGCAGGGGTAGAGCGCCAGCATCATCCGGTCGCGGTCCACAGCTTCCATCGTTTTGCCGAACGCCGAGGAGATTTGCAGCAGGTTGGCCATGCGCTGGCGGTCCGGTGTGCGATTGGTGCCAGCGGCGTGAAACAGGGCCGGGTTGAAGAACAGCAGGTCACCTTTGTTCAGCGGCAATTGCACGGCATGCAGCTGGAAGTACTCGATGAATTCAGTGCGCCTCCAGGCCAGGTAGCCCAGCGGGTATTGCTGGGAAAACGGCAGCAGTTGGGTCGGGCCGGTTTCCAGGGGCATGTCGCTGTGGGCCACGGCCCCTTGCAGCGTGAGGTATTGGGACAGCGTGTGCAGAGGCAACGGAAAGCGCTCCACCACGTCGATGGTCTGGAACCCGAGGTGATAATCACGGTGCGGTTGCTGGGCTTGGCCACCGGGGTGCACCACGTTGACCTGGGCCGTGACTTGGTAGCCCGGGCCGAGCCAGGCTTGTGCGATCAACCCCAGCAGTGGGTTGGCGTAATATTCGACAAAGGATGCCGGCGACTGCAGTGCGGCCTTCTGTAATGAGTTCCAGATACGTCCGTTACTGCCGGCCTTGGCGAAGTGGTCGGCGGCCACACCTTGCGCAGCCTCTTGGGCAAAGATCGCTTCGAATACCTGGCTGTGACGGTCGACCACGTCCAGGTCGGCGTAGCCCTGGCGCACCACCATCACTCCCGGCCCCTGGCTGAACAGGCGATGCAGTTCGTCCAGCACGGCGTGACGATCGCCGTTGCGCAGTGCCTGGGCCTGATAGATCGGGATGTTGCTGCACACTTCGGCGCAGTGCGGGTAGTCCTCGGCAGCCGCCTGCTGGGCACAGATCGAGTGAAAATCTTCCAGTTGCACTGCGTCGGCGCTGACAAAGGCAGGCATCACGCACCCTCCACCAGGCTCAGGGCCTGATCGGGGCGTGGGGTGCCGCCGTCGCCACAGCCGATGACGCCTTGCTCCAGGTCGATCACCGTGCCGGTCATCATTCCCGACTCGCGTGACAATAGAAATGCCACGCTCTGGGCCACCTCTTCAGGTTTGAGCAGGCGGCCGAAGGGCTGCGCGGCTTCGGCGGCCTCCAACCAGCCATCCCCGGCACCGTGGTAGTGCCGCTGGATTTCATCCTCGTGAGGTGTGTCCATCCAGCCGATGTTCAAGCCGTTGACCCGAATCCGGTTGCGCAGGGCGCTGAACGCCACGTTTTTGGTCAGAATCGCGAGAGCGCCCTTGGACGCCGCGTAGGCACTCAAGAACGATTGCCCGCCGTGGCCGGTGACACTCTGGATATTGACCACTGCACCTTCAACCCTCTGGCTGATCATCAGCTTCAAGGCTTCCTGCATCAGGAAAAACGGCGCCCTCACATTGACCGCAAACAGTCGGTCAAACAGTTCAGGGGAGGTGTCGAGAATGGTGCCGCGATCCGACATCCCGGCGCAGTTGATCAGCCCGTGGAGGGTGCCGAAGTGGGCACGGGCCGCCTCGATCACGGCGCGGCAGTCGCCAATCTGTTCCAGGTCCGCCTGGACAAACACCGCGCGGCAATCGAGCGCTGCCAACTGCCGTACTTGCTCCTGGCCCTGGTCCGGACGGCGTCCGCAGATGATCAGGCCGGCAGCACCGCGCCGCGCCAGGGTATGGGCGACGGCAGCCCCCAATCCCTGGGTGCTGCCGGTGACGACAAAGTATTGGCCTTTGAAGGTATGGCTGAGGTCGGTTGAAGGCATCGGGGTCTCCTGGGTTTTTGTTGTTTTGAAGGCCGGGCTCGACGCCGGGCAAAACTGAGACTAGCATTGCGGTCACCTCAACGAGTCTCAAAAAGACCTCAAAAAGACCTCAGGTCCAACAGCATGCTCGAACGCGCTAAACACTTTTCCATCAAACAACTGGCCACCCAGGCGGGCGTCAGCAAGGCGACAGTCGATCGCGTCTTGCATGAGCGCGGCAGCGTGCACGCCCAAACCCGGCGGCGTATCGAACAGGCTCTGGATGAGCTGGAATCCCAGGAAAAAAATGGCCTGGCAGTAGGCCGTACCTTTCATGTCGATGTGATCATGCACACGCCCAAGCGCTTCAGTGCGGCGGTGCAGGCCGCCATCACCGCCCAACTGGGCAGCCTGGCACCGTTTCGTATCGCCCCGCGGTTTCATGTGTTCGAAGAGATCGAGCCTCAGGCGATGCACGACCAATTGCTGCGCTGCCTCGAGACCGGCAGCCAGGGTGTGGTGCTCAAGGCCGCGGACGAGCCGGCGGTGAATCTGGCGGTCAAGCACCTGGCGGCCGCAGGTATTCCGGTGGTGACCCTGGTCACCGATCTGCCCCACAGCGAGCGCATCGGCTACGTAGGCATGGATAACCGCACCGCCGGACAAACCGCCGCGTACCTCCTGTCCCGCTGGCTGTCACCCCAACCCCAGGAAGTGGCGGTGGTGATTGGCAGCGAATTGTTCCGGGGCGAGGAAGAACGCGAAATGGGCTTTCGCATGTGGCTGCGCGGCCGTGCGACGCACCTGCGGGTACTGGATATCAGCGGTGGGTACGGCGTGTATGACCGAACGTTTGCCCGGGTCACCGATGCGTTGAAGCAGCATCCCGAACTGAAGGCGGTGTACAGCGTCGGCGGTGGCAACCGCGCAATTGTCGACGCCTTCGCGGCTCTGGATCGCCCGTTGGACGTGTTTATTGCTCACGACCTCGACGAAGAGAATCGCCAGCTGTTGGCTGAAGAAAAAGTCGCCGCGATTATCGATCACAACCTGCAGATCGATGCGCGCCATGTGTTCCTGCACATCCTGCAATTTCATCGGCTGTGGAAGGCTGGGCCGATTGCGCCGTCACAGGTACAGATCGTCACACCGTTCAACCTGCCGGACTGAATCTCCAAACCCAATAACAATCCCAGGAGTTCGACCATGCTACGTATCGCTGTCCTTGGTGCAGGGCGCATCGCCAACATTCACGCGGCCAATGTCGCGGCCCATCCTGATGCCACTCTGGTGGTGGTCGCCGACCCCTGGCGGGAGGGCGTCGATGGCTTGGCTGCGCAGCTGGGTTGCGAGGCGGCCTATGACTGCGCAGCAGTGCTAAGTCGGGACGATATCGACGCGGTGGTGATTGGCACACCCACCGACACTCATATCGATTTGCTGCTGGCGGCCGTGTCCCAGGGCAAGGCCGTGCTGTGCGAGAAGCCCATTGACCTGGATTTCGCCAAGGCGCGGGCGGCGGCGCAAGCTGTGGAGCGCGAGGGCGGCAAAGTCATGCTGGGCTTCAACCGCCGCTTCGATCCCGACACGCTGCGCCTGCGCCAGGCCATCGACGCGGGGCAAATTGGTGCTGTGCGGCAGGTGATCATCACCAGCCGCGACCCGGGGTTGGCGCCACGGGATTACCTGGCACATTCCGGCGGCATCCTGCGGGACATGACCATTCATGACTTCGACATGGCGCGGCACCTGCTGGGTGAAGAGCCCATTGAAGTCGGCGCGATAGCCAGCCGGCTGGTAGATCCGAGCCTGGCGCAGATTGACGACTTCGACAGCGTGATGGTGCTGCTGCGCACCGCATCCGGGAAACAGTGCCATATCAACTGCTGTCGGGAGGCGGTCTACGGGTATGACCAGCGACTTGAGGTATCCGGGGCCAAGGGGGTGCTGCTCACGGATAACCATCGACCCAGCACCTTGCGCCATTGGAACCACGAGCACACCGAGGCGTTGGAGCCGTTGCAGCATTTCTTCCTGGAGCGTTATGCGGATGCCTACCGCAATGAGTTGGGGCAGTTTATCCAGGCACTGAGCGCGGGGCGCGCGCTGCCCACCAACATGCGCGATGGGCTGTATGCGCTGCACTTGGCGGACTGTGCGCTGGAGTCCATCAAGACCGGGCGAATGGTTGAGGTCAATTACGCTATTTAAGGTGTTGCCGGAGCGGGCATGCTCGCTCCGGCAGATTGCGCGTTAGATTTTTGCCAACGCCTGCGCCAGATCCGCCCGCAGGTCTTCCACATCCTCAACCCCCACCGACAACCGCACCAACCCATCACCAATCCCCAGCTGCGCCCGGGTCGCTGCCGGGATGCTCGCATGGGTCATGATCGCCGGGTGCTCGATCAGACTTTCAACGCCCCCCAGGCTTTCAGCCAACGCAAAGATCTTCACGTTTTCCAGGAAGCGTGTCGCTCCTGCCAGGTCGCTTTTCAGGTCCACCGAAATCATCCCGCCAAACCCGCGCATCTGCCGGCGTGCCAGCTCATGCTGCGGGTGTGATGCCAGGCCTGGGTAATAAACCCGCGCCACTTGCGGCTGTTGCTCCAGCCACGTCGCCAGTTCCAGCGCATTGCTGCAATGGCGCTCCATGCGCAGCGCCAGGGTCTTCACGCCGCGCAAGGTCAGGAATGCGTCGAACGGCCCGGCAATCGCGCCCACGGAGTTTTGCAGGAAGCCCAGGCGCTCGGCCAGTTCAGGATTCTGGCCCACCACCGCAATGCCGCCGATTACATCGGAGTGGCCGTTGAGGTACTTGGTGGTGGAGTGCACCACGATGTCGAAACCCAGCTCCAGCGGGCGCTGGATCCAGGGGCTGGCGAAGGTGTTGTCGGCCACGCAGATGATGCCCCGGGCCTTGCAGATGCGGGAGATGGCACTGAGATCGGTCAGGCTCAGCAGCGGGTTGCTCGGGGTTTCGACCCAGACCATCCGCGTGTCGTCCTGCAGCGCGGCTTCGAAGGCCGACAGGTCGGTCAGGTCGACGAAGCTGAAGCGATGCCCGGCGCTGCGCTGGCGCACTTTGTCGAACAGGCGGAAGGTGCCGCCGTACAAGTCATTGCCGGAAACCACGTGGGAACCGGCGTCGAGCAGTTCCAGCACGGTGGAAATCGCCGCCAGCCCGGAGGCGAACGCGAACGCCTGGGTGCCGCCTTCAAGGTCGGCCACGCAGCGTTCCAGGGCAAAGCGCGTCGGGTTGTGGGAGCGCCCGTAGTCAAAGCCCTTGTGAACGCCGGGGCTGTCCTGCAGGTAGGTGGAGTTGGCGTAGATCGGCGGCATCAGCGCCCCGGTGGTCGGGTCCGGGGATTGCCCGGCATGGATCACGCGGGTGGCGAAGGCGCTTTTATCGTGCTGGGTCATGCAAGGGATCTCCGTAGGTGATTGAGCAGGTCGACGCGGGTGATCAGGCCGTGAAAGCCCGAGGCGTCGGCAATGATTGCCACCAGCCCGCGATCCAGCTCGGCCTGCAATTGCGCAAGGCTGGCGCTGGGTGCGAGGGTGTGAAGGGCGTTGGTCATGGCGCTGCCCACGGTCATGGAAAAGTGCGCGGCGTTCTGATGCAGGCCGAGCAATACATCCGACTCGTCGAGCACCCCCACCAGTTGCTTGCCGTCCACCAGCACCGGCAGCTGTGAGACGTCGGCCAGGCGCATGCGCTGGAACGCGGTGAGCAGGCTGTCGTCGGGGCCGACGCTGATCACCCGGCCGTCCTCGAAACGACGGGCGATCAGGTCGCGCAGGTCGCCGTAGTGTTTGTATTGCAGCAGGCCGGCGTCGTTCATCCATTGGTCGTTATAGACCTTCGACAGGTAGCGCGTGCCGGTGTCGCAGACGAAGGTGACCACGCGCTTGGGCTCGGTCTGTTCGCGGCAATAACGCAGGGCGGCGGCCAGCAGGGTGCCGGTGGAGGAGCCACCGAGAATGCCTTCGGCCCGCAGCAGTTGGCGGGCGTGGTCGAAGCTTTCTTCGTCGCTGATGGAATAGGCGTGGCGCACGCTGGAGAGGTCGGCGATCGAGGGGATGAAGTCTTCGCCGATACCTTCCACGGCCCACGAGCCGGGTTCGGTCATGGTGCCGCTGCGGCTGTACTCGGCCATCACCGAGCCGACCGGGTCGGCCAGCACCATGGCCAGGTCAGGTTGCACGCGCTTGAAGAAGCGCGTCAGGCCGGTGAGGGTGCCGGCCGAGCCGACGCCAACCACGATGGCATCCAGGTCATGTTGGGTCTGGGCCCAGATTTCCGGGGCGGTGCTGGTCTCGTGGGCCAGGGGGTTGGCCGGGTTGTTGAACTGGTCGGCGAAGAACGAATCGGGAATGTCCTTGGCCAGTCGCGCCGCCACATCCTGGTAATACTCGGGGTGGCCCTTGCCGACATCCGAGCGGGTGATGTGCACCTCGGCGCCCATGGCTTTCAGGTGCAAGACTTTCTCGGTGGACATCTTGTCCGGCACCACCAGCACCACCCGGTAGCCTTTGGCGCGACCCACCAGGGCCAGGCCGAGGCCGGTATTGCCGGCGGTGGCTTCGATGATGGTGCCGCCGGGGCGCAGGCGGCCATCCCGCTCGGCGGCGTCGATCATGGCCAGGCCAATGCGGTCCTTGATGGAGCCGCCGGGGTTCTGGGATTCAAGCTTGAGGAACAGCGTGCACGGGCCGGTATCGAAGCGGCTGACCCGCACCAGCGGGGTATTGCCAATCAGTTCGAGCACGGCGGGGCGGGAAGCGGTGGGCATGTCGTCACCTGGCTACGGAAGGGCGTATGGGATGGACAGCAGCGTTTACAACATGGTTTCGACCATAGGCCGGTATCGGGCCGCTCGCAACCGCGCGGCCGCCAGAATGTCTTTTTTTGGCGCATTGCTGCTTCATGACGGAGCACGGCTGGAGGCGATCCATCGGTGGGTTTTCTGTCAACCTCACGTATTCATTGGCTTGCAGCTGATTGGCCCAGGGTTTGCTAAAAGAAATCCAAACTTGGATACAAGATGGAATCCTCAATGCGCAACGAACAACTCGGCTGGACCCTGGGTGAATGGCAAGCTGCCTACCGCAGCCAGGCGCTGACTCCCGACATCCTGTTGACCCTGGCGAGCACGTTTCCCGCCGAGGACAACGCCTGGATCAGCCAGGTGCAACCGCAGCAGTTGCGTGACCAGTTGGCGCAGTTGGCCGAGCGGCTTGCGGCGGTCAATGGCGATATCGACCAGTTGCCGTTGTATGGCGTGCCGTTTGCCATCAAGGACAACATCGATGCGGCGGGTTGGGAAACCACGGCGGCGTGTCCTGAGTTTGCCTATACCGCCGCGGCGGATGCCTCGGTGGTGGCGCGGTTGCGGGCGGCCGGGGCGATCCTGATGGGCAAGACCAACCTCGATCAGTTCGCCACCGGCCTGGTCGGTACACGCTCGCCCTACGGCGCGGTGAGCAACAGTTTTAACCCGGACTATGTCAGCGGCGGTTCCAGCTCGGGTTCGGCCTCGGTGGTTGCCCGCGGGCTGGTGGCGTTTTCCCTGGGCACCGACACCGCCGGTTCCGGGCGGGTGCCGGCGGGCTTCAACAATATCGTCGGGTTGAAGCCGACCAAGGGGCGCTTGTCCAACACCGGACTGGTGCCGGCCTGTCGTACCGTCGACTGTATTTCGGTGTTTGCGCTGACGGTTGAAGATGCCGAGACGGTTGCGGGCCTCGCTGCTGCTTACGACGCCAGCGACGCCTATTCACGCGTCAATCCCAACAATGCTCCCGTAGCGGTCGGCGCCACGATCAAGCTGGCGGTTCCGGCCAGCCTGGAGTTTTTTGGCGACGCGCAGAACCAGGCCGTATTTGAACAGGCGCTGCTCAGGTTCCAGTCCCTCGGCGCCGAAATCACGACGGTGGATTTCAGCCCGTTTCAGCAACTCGCCGAGCAGCTCTATTACGGCTCCTGGGTTGCGGAGCGCACGGTGGCACTGGAAGGCATGCTCGCCAGCAACGCCGAAGCGATCAACCCGGTGGTGCGTGGCATTGTGGAAAACGGCCACACGTACAGCGCCTGCGATGCCTATAAAGCCGAATACCTGCGCGCCGAACTGAGCCGCCGCATCAACGACACCCTGGCCGGTTTCGACGCCTTGCTGGTGCCGACATCGCCGACGATCCGCACCCTGGCGGAAATGGCGGTGGAGCCGGTGCTCTACAACTCGCAGTTTGGCTTCTACACCAACTTCACCAACCTGGCCGACCTCTCGGCACTGGCCGTGCCCGCCGGGCTGCGCAGCGACGGCCTGCCGTGCGGCATCACCCTTATCGCGCCGGCCTGGCACGACGCCGCCCTGGCGCATCTGGGCAAGCGTTGGCAGGCCGGCCTTGATCTTCCGCTGGGCGCTACCCAACGCAATCTGCCGCAACCGGCACCGGCGGGGCAGGCGCCCGGCAGCGTGCGGGTGGCAGTGGTTGGGGCACATCTCACCGGGATGCCGCTGAACTTCCAGCTGATCAGCCGCAACGCCGTGCTGGTGGAGCAAACCCTGACAGCGAGCAACTACCGCCTGCATGCACTGCCGGGCACGGTTCCGCCCAAGCCGGGGCTGGCCAGGGATGACTCGGGCCGCTCGATCATCGTCGAGCTGTGGGACATGCCTGTCGCCCGCTTTGGTGAGTTCGTCGCCGAGATTCCCGCGCCGCTGGGCATCGGCAACCTTACCCTGGCGGACGGGCGCAGCGTGAAGGGTTTTATCTGCGAGCCCTGGGCCCTGGCAGGCGCCACCGACATCACCGAATTCGGCGGCTGGCGCGCGTACATGGCGAGCAGGAACTAGGCATGCAGCTCTCAGCCACGAGAAAACCCGGCGAACGGCCGGACAGCCTGGCGGAACGGGTCTACCAGCAGTTGAAGGACGACATTTTTGGCTTTCGCCTGCTGCCGGGTGATCGCTTCAGTGAAGGTGACGTGGCCGAGCGCATGCAGGCCAGCCGCACGCCGGTGCGCCAGGCGCTGTATCGGCTGGAGCGGGAAGGGTACCTGGAGGTGTTTTTCAGGAGTGGCTGGCAGGTGCGGCCGTTCGACTTCAACTATTTCGAAGAGCTTTACGACGTAAGAATCGTGCTGGAGTTGGCCGCCGTCAGCCGCTTGTGTGGCATGGCGGAGCAGGGGCTTGAACGGCTTGAAGCGATCTGGCGGGTGGACGAAAGTGCCCGGCTGGATGACGCACAGGTCGTCTGCGCGCTGGATGAGGAGTTCCACTGCGGGTTGGTGCAGGCCACGGGCAACGCTGAAATGGCGCGCATGCATTACGAGATAACCGAGAAAATCCGCATCATTCGGCGGCTGGATTTCACTCAGCAATCACGTATTGCAGCGACCTATGAGGAACATGCAAGCATCCTCGATGCGATCTCGGCACGGCACCGCGATCTGGCGCGGCAACTGCTCAAGACTCACATCGAGGTGAGCAAGCAGGAGGTGCGCAAGATCACGTTGCATCGGTTGGCGGTGGCGAGAGGATAAGCCCTCGTATCGACGAGTCAGCCCGCCCCCTGTGGCGAGGGAGGCCCCACC
>NZ_JACAPW010000031.1:0-63960 GCF_013385495.1 Pseudomonas sp. F8002
AACCATAAGCGGCCGTTACCGCAGCAACGGATATGTACACAACATACCTAACCCAAAACCTCACAACCCTAACGCAACCCACTGAATCCAAACCATAAAAAAACGGCGCTCACGGGGCGCCGTTTTTTCACATCCGCAGCGAACACCCTTAGTAGTAGGCGTTTTCTTTCTGCGTATGGTCAGTCACATCCCGCACACCCTTGAGCTCCGGAACCCGCTCAAGCAGCGTACGCTCAATACCCTCACGCAAGGTCACGTCCGCCTGGCCGCAGCCCTGGCAACCGCCACCAAACTTCAACACAGCAATACCATCATCAACCACGTCAATCAGACTCACCTGACCACCGTGGCTGGCCAACCCAGGGTTAATCTCGGTCTGCAGGTAATAGTTGATGCGCTCGTTAATCGGGCTATCCGCATTAACATTCGGCACCTTGGCGTTCGGCGCCTTGATGGTCAGTTGGCCACCCATACGATCAGTGGCGTAATCAACCACCGCATCGTCAAGGAACGCTTCACTGAACGCATCGATATACGCGGTGAAGCTTTTCAGCCCCAACGCCGTATCTTCAGGTTTTTCTTCTCCCGGCTTGCAGTAGGCAATGCACGTCTCAGCGTACTGGGTGCCGGGCTGGGTGATAAAGACGCGAATGCCAATGCCCGGGGTGTTCTGCTTCGACAGCAGATCAGCCAGGTAATCGTGGGCGGCGTCGGTAATGGTTATGGCGGTCATGGAAACTCCTCGCAGGCTTGCCGGCAGTTTACGCCAAATTATTACCGAGGTACAAAGTCCTAGTATTTTTGTCGGGAAAGAACCAACCGTTCGTCGCCATCGAACCAGCCTTTGAGCCGACGATAACTGCCCTTTTCCAGCCAGTGGTAGCTGGCCAGCGACCCAAGGGCGATCAGCACCACGCATACGCCGAGCATCACGTAGGCGTTAACCCCATAACGCTGGGCGACAAAACCACCGGCCGACAGCACCAGCACGTGCATCAGATAGACCGAGTAGGAACAATCCCCCATCACCTTGAGCAGTCGGCTGCGCTCGAAATAGCGTTCCATCGAGATACAGGCCACCACCAGCACCGCACTCGGCAAGCCCCAGGTCAGGGCCCGCGGCGATGCCGGCCAGTGATAGATCGCCAACAATGCCCCCGCAATCCCCAGCAATGGAAGCCACAGCCCGGGGCGAATCCAGCCCTTGCGATACAGCATGCCGATGCCAATTCCCAGCAAGAACTCGTACACGATGTCCGAACGATAGAATTCGCTGATCCAGCCGAAAGAAGTCCACGCCTGGCACACCGCGAACAACAACGCGCCCACCACCAGCACCCGCCACTGCCGGCGAAACAGCAACGCCCACGCAAACAGCACGTAGAAGAGCATCTCGTAGTTCAGGGTCCAGCCGACGTTCAAGGTCGGGTACACCCCATAACCACCGGGATTTTCGGAAGGTATGAACAACAAGGACATCAACACATGGGCCGCATCGACACTCTGGTCCGGCAACACCGGCCGCGCAAATACCACCAGCAGCGCCATCAACAGCGTGTAGAACCAGTAGGCCGGGACGATTCGCAGCAGGCGATACAGCAGGAATCGCCAGGGCGGCAGCTGTTTGTTCTCGGTGGAGAGGAAGATCACCAGGCCGCTGATCACAAAAAACACATCCACGCCCGCCGCACCTTTGTCGACAAACAGGTGGCCCAGCGCCGAATCGGCCTTAAAGCCAAAGAAAATCTGCATGAAGTGATGACCCACCACGGTCCAGGCCGCCAGGGCGCGCAGTGCCTGTACTGAAATCAACATCGTCGACCCACTCTCCCAACCCTCGACACCGGTTATTCAGGTGCCTATGGCTTGGGACAGCCGTCGACGGTCAAAGGTCGATCAAAGATTCTCGTAGCGGTTCATGTCCAGCACGCCCTCTTCCACCGGCGTGGTTTCGCGGATGTACTGCGACAGGTCGTGGAAGTACTGCCAGAACTGCGGGTGACTGCGGCGGATGCCCCAGCGGTCGACAATCTTCTCGAAGCGATTGGCGTCCTTGGCATTCTCCATGGCAGCGACAAACTCCGGCACCTGCTGCGCCGGAATGTTGAACATGAAGTTCGGGTAGCTGCTCAGCACGCCGGGATAAATGGTCACGGTGTCCAGGCCCGGCTGATAGCGATAAGCCTCACCGAGCATAAAGGCCACGTTGCTGTGGGCGCGGTTGCGCAACAGGCTGTACATCTCACGTTTGCCGCTGCGGGTTTCGATGCGCAGCATGGTCGCTTCCGGCAACAGGTCGATCACCTTGAGCCCCGCCGCCGGGCGGTTGGTCAGGCGGCTCAGGGCCTGTTCGGCGTCCTGCAACGCAGGGTCAATGCCCGGACGCGAGCAATAGGCGCTGACGCAACGGTTGATCGGGTCCGGGCTGGCGTTCAGGTCACCGTAACGGGTCAGCAACTGGTTGGCGAAGTCGCGCTTGGGGTCCTTTTCATCGAGCTTGAGGCCCGTGGGCTTGTCATCGTCGATGGCTTCATAGTCCAGCCACAGCTTGACCTTGCCGCTGTTCTGGTACCAATCGTCAAGAAAGTCGTCCCGCGAGTCCGCCGGCATCAGGCGCAGGAAGTTCTGCTCGGCACCGTTGCGGATCAGGTCGAAATACAGGCGCGTCTGGGCCTGATGGGAAACGTTGCCGAACACATCGAAATTCACCGCCAACTGGTAGTAGGTGCGCTCCAGCAGCGGATAGTCGAACAGCCACAGGGTTTGCGGCACTTCACCAATCAAGCCCTTGGTCACCGAGGCGCTGTCGAAGTGACGGAAGATGCTCAACAAGGCGTTGTCGTTGCCCGCCCACAGGCTCGACCAGCTCGGCGGCGGCAGGTCGGCATAACTGTCTCGGCGCAACGCTTCGTACTCGTTGCGCTTGTCGCGGTATTTGAGCCAGAGGCTGAGCACGCTGCCCACATCGTCAATCTGCCCCGGCATCGCCAGCAACGGCGTGGCCTGGCCGCGGTAGCGGGCATCGGTGATGTACAGGTCGTGGTCGGGGTCCTGGAACAGGGTCCAGAAGTTGTCGCGGATCACGTCCGTGGCGATCTGGCCCCGGCATACCGGCCCGCGAATAAAGGTGCGCACGAAGTATTCGGCGTTATCCAGCATGAACTGGTAGCGCGCCTTGGCCGGAATCGCCTCGAAGGTCTCGAACGGGTTCGCACGCCGGCCCGGCCCGTAGCCCGGCAAGGCTTGCACCTGCCAGTCATCGGTATAGAACAGCGACTTGATCCGGGCCATCTTCTCGGCGCTGAACGGATAGGTGATGTGCGTCTTGTGCACGATCACCCCCTGCACCGGCCACAGGCGGTAGTACACCTGGGTGCCCGGGTCGTCGTTGGGGCGGCGGGTGTTGATCAGGTCGATCGGCTGCCCGCTCGGGGTGCGCGAGCGTACCCACTGGAAGAAATGCCCCGGCTCGCCGCCTTCAAAGTAGATGTGGGCAAGGAACAGGTGCTCGAACAACCAGCGCGCCACCAGGCTTTCCCGGGCCCCGGGCTGGTTGAACAGGTTTTCCCATTGCTGCACTTGCAAGGCTTCCTTGGCACTCGGGGCCAGGCCTTGTTCGTCGATCGGTGCGCCGGAGGCCAGCCAGCGTTGCAGGGTCTGGTACTGCTGGTCGGTCAGGCCGGTGACGGCCAGGGGCATGCCTTCCTTCGGGTGGTTACCTGCGTAGGCGTTGAACTCCCCCGGCATCGGGCAGGTGTTTTCGCGGATCAGGCCCAGCACGATGTCGTCGGGCAGCTTGGCGTTGGGCGCAAGCGGCGCGTTATGCCCCAGCTCCAGCATGCGCGCCATCAGTGCGGCCTGGCTGCCCTGGGCGTCGAGTACCGAGTAGAAATCCTTTTGCTGCCAGGCGGCTTTGCCGAAGGCGTCATAGAACAAACGGGTGGGCTGGCTGGCCTGGCTGCGCTCGCCGTCGTACACCGGCACCTTGGTCGCGCCACGTGCGGCGCCCTCGGCACTGCCCAGGTTGAGCTGGCAGGCCGAGTCGTAGCAGGCGTGGCAGGCCACGCATTTCTCGGTGAAGATCGGCTGGATGTCACGGGTATAAGAGATCGCCGGGGCGGGACCTTCTGCCTGTGCGGTGAGGGCGAACAGCGCAAACGCGGCGCTGACGATGAGGCGAAGTGACATGTTTCCGGTCCCGATTCAATGCGTGCAGTGAAAAACCCGTCGATTCTACCGATGTAACGCCCCCGCCAACATGAGCGATATTCATGCAATCCCTGCACATGCTCTAAAAGCGCACAGGTTTGTTATGATCTTCGCCCTCCGTAATACCTGACCAGAGTAGTCCCATGCCCGATCGTAGCGCTCGTCTGCAAGCCCTCCACCAAGCCCTCAAGGAACGCATCCTGATCCTCGACGGCGGCATGGGCACGATGATCCAGAGCTATAAACTGGAAGAGCAGGACTACCGTGGCAAACGCTTCGCCGACTGGCCGAGCGACGTCAAGGGCAATAACGACCTGCTGGTGATCACCCGTCCGGACGTGATCGGCGGCATCGAAAAAGCCTACCTGGATGCCGGCGCCGACATCCTGGAAACCAACACCTTCAACGCCACGCGCATTTCCATGGCCGACTACGGCATGGAAGACCTCGCCTACGAATTAAACGTAGAAGGCGCGCGCCTGGCGCGCAAGATCGCCGACGCCAAGACCCTGGAAAACCCGGCCAAGCCGCGCTTCGTCGCCGGCGTGCTCGGTCCGACCAGCCGTACCTGCTCGCTGTCGCCCGACGTAAACAACCCCGGCTACCGCAACGTGACCTTCGATGAGCTGGTGGAAAACTACACCGAAGCCACCAAAGGCCTGATCGAAGGCGGCGCCGACCTGATCCTGATCGAAACCATTTTCGACACCCTCAACGCCAAGGCCGCGATCTTCGCCGTACAGGGCGTGTTCGAGGAACTCAACGTCGAACTGCCGATCATGATCTCCGGCACCATCACCGACGCCTCCGGCCGCACCCTGTCGGGCCAGACCACCGAAGCCTTCTGGAACTCGGTCAGCCACGCCAAGCCGCTGTCCGTGGGCCTGAACTGCGCACTGGGGGCGAGCGAGCTGCGTCCGTACCTGGAAGAGCTGTCGAACAAGGCCAACACCCACGTTTCCGCGCACCCGAACGCCGGCCTGCCCAACGAATTCGGCGAGTACGACGAACTGCCGTCGGAAACCGCCAAGGTCATCGAGGAATTCGCCCAGAGCGGCTTCCTGAACATCGTCGGTGGTTGCTGCGGTACCACCCCGGGCCATATTGAAGCCATCGCCAAGGCCGTGGCCGGTTACGCACCGCGCCCGATCCCGGACATTCCGAAAGCCTGCCGCCTGTCGGGCCTGGAACCGTTCACCATTGATCGCAACTCGTTGTTCGTCAACGTCGGCGAGCGCACCAATATCACCGGTTCCGCCCGCTTCGCCCGCCTGATCCGTGAAGACAACTACACCGAGGCCCTGGAAGTCGCCCTGCAGCAGGTGGAAGCCGGCGCCCAGGTGATCGACATCAACATGGACGAAGGCATGCTGGATTCGAAGAAGGCCATGGTGACCTTCCTCAACCTGATTGCCGGCGAGCCGGACATCTCCCGCGTGCCGATCATGATCGACTCCTCCAAGTGGGAAGTGATCGAGGCCGGCCTGAAGTGCATCCAGGGCAAGGGCATCGTCAACTCCATCAGCATGAAGGAAGGCGTGGAGCAGTTCATTCACCACGCCAGGCTGTGCAAGCGCTACGGCGCGGCGGTAGTGGTGATGGCGTTCGACGAGGCCGGCCAGGCCGACACCGAAGCACGCAAGAAAGAAATCTGCAAACGCTCCTACGACATCCTGGTGAATGAAGTCGGCTTCCCGCCGGAAGACATCATCTTCGACCCGAACATCTTCGCGGTCGCCACCGGTATCGAAGAGCACAACAACTACGCCGTCGATTTCATCAACGCCTGTGCCTACATCCGCGACGAGCTGCCGTATGCGTTGACCTCCGGCGGCGTGTCCAACGTGTCGTTCTCGTTCCGCGGCAACAACCCGGTGCGCGAGGCGATTCACTCGGTGTTCCTGCTGTATGCGATCCGCAACGGCCTGACGATGGGTATCGTCAACGCCGGCCAGCTGGAGATCTACGACCAGATCCCGGCCGAGCTGCGTGACGCGGTGGAAGACGTGGTGCTCAACCGCACCCCGGAAGGCACCGACGCTCTCCTCGCCATTGCCGACAAGTACAAGGGCGACGGCAGCGTCAAGGAAGCCGAGACCGAAGAATGGCGCGGCTGGGAAGTCAACAAGCGCCTGGAACACGCGCTGGTCAAGGGCATCACCACCCACATCGTCGAAGACACCGAGGAATCCCGGCAGTCGTTCGCGCGCCCGATCGAAGTGATCGAAGGCCCGCTGATGTCCGGCATGAACATCGTCGGCGACCTGTTCGGCGCCGGCAAAATGTTCCTGCCTCAGGTGGTGAAATCCGCCCGGGTGATGAAGCAGGCCGTGGCCCACTTGATCCCGTTCATCGAGCTGGAAAAAGGCGACAAGCCGGAAGCCAAGGGCAAGATCCTGATGGCCACGGTGAAGGGCGACGTGCACGACATCGGCAAGAACATCGTCGGCGTGGTGCTGGGTTGCAACGGCTACGACATCGTCGACCTGGGCGTGATGGTCCCGGCCGAGAAAATCCTGCAGGTGGCCAAGGAACAGAAGTGCGACATCATCGGCCTGTCCGGGCTGATCACCCCGTCCCTGGACGAGATGGTGCACGTCGCCCGCGAGATGCAGCGCCAGGATTTCCACCTGCCGCTGATGATCGGTGGCGCCACCACTTCCAAGGCCCACACGGCCGTGAAGATCGAGCCCAAATACAGCAACGACGCGGTGATCTACGTCACCGACGCCTCCCGCGCCGTGGGCGTGGCGACGCAATTGCTGTCCAAGGAATTGAAGCCGGCATTCGTCGAGAAAACCCGCCTGGAATACATCGACGTGCGCGAGCGCACCTCCAACCGCAGCGCGCGCACCGAGCGCCTGAGCTACCCGGCCGCCATCGCCAAGAAGCCGCAGTTCGACTGGAGCAGCTACACGCCGGTCAAGCCGACGTTTACCGGCGCCAAGGTGCTGGACAATATCGACCTCAACGTCCTGGCCGAGTACATCGACTGGACACCGTTCTTCATCTCCTGGGACCTGGCCGGCAAGTTCCCGCGCATCCTCACCGATGAAGTGGTGGGTGAAGCGGCGACGGCGCTGTACGCCGACGCACAGGAAATGCTCAAGAAGCTGATCGACGAAAAACTCATCAGCGCCCGCGCGGTGTTCGGTTTCTGGCCGACCAACCAGGTGCAGGACGATGACCTGGAAGTCTACGGCGACGATGGCCAGCCGATTGCCAGGCTGCACCATTTGCGCCAGCAGATCATCAAGACCGACGGCAAGCCGAACTTCTCCCTGGCCGACTTCGTCGCGCCCAAGGACAGCGGCGTAACCGACTACATCGGTGGCTTCATCACCACCGCTGGCATCGGCGCTGAAGAAGTGGCGAAGGCCTACCAGGACGCCGGCGACGACTACAACTCGATCATGGTCAAGGCCCTGGCCGACCGCCTGGCCGAAGCCTGCGCCGAATGGCTGCACCAGCAAGTACGTAAGGAACACTGGGGTTACGCCAAGGACGAAGTGCTGGATAACGAAGCGCTGATCAAGGAGCAGTACAGCGGTATTCGCCCTGCCCCGGGTTACCCGGCGTGCCCGGACCACACCGAGAAGGCCCAGTTGTTCCAACTGCTGGACCCTGAAGCCCGCGAGATGCACGCCGGCCGCAGCGGCGTGTTCCTGACCGAGCACTACGCGATGTTCCCGGCAGCAGCCGTCAGCGGCTGGTACTTCGCTCACCCGCAGGCGCAGTACTTTGCGGTGGGCAAGATCGACAAGGACCAGGTCGCCAGCTACACCGCCCGCAAGGACCAGGACCTGAGCGTGACCGAACGCTGGCTGGCGCCGAACCTGGGTTACGACAACTAAGTCGTGGCGCGCTGACCCGGGCGTCCAGCCGGCTGGGCGCCCGGGTCAGATCCCCAGGTCCCTCCTCGCCCGCCCCGAAAGCCTGAGCGCCAGTGCCTGTTGCTCGGCAAGGTTTTCGGTGTCCAAGGCTGCGACTTCGCTCAGGTATTGGGCGCTGAGGTCCGGGTGAAGCTCCTCGAGGGCATCTACCTTGACCTGATGCGCCTGGGCCAACACCGAAAACTCTTCCGGGTAGAGCTTCTGCAAGTAGCTGACCCAGTACGGGCGCTTGACCAGCTCTTGCATAAACACCGGAGTACTCTCTCTGGCCATAATGGCGGTATACGCCTGATCGATATTGGCCTGGGTCACCCGGGACAGGTTGCGGTACAGCATGGTGGACGGTTGGTGAGGCAGATCCAGGCGTTCGGCCAGGCCGATGCGGTAGGCCAGGCGAATTTCCGCCGGATCGATGCCGGGGCTGCGGTTGATCGCTTCGCCAGCAATGCGCTCCGCTTCATCGAGACGGATCATGCGCCGGGCCAGGTTGAACAGCGTGGTGCCTTCCTGCCCGGGTGCAAGGGCCCTCAGGGCCTTGAACTCATACACGCTGACTTCAAGATCACTGAACAGGAGGATCCAGCCGTCACCACAGGTAGCCCTTACCCGCATCGCCTGGGCCTGGCCAAATAGTTGTTCGCGCAAGTGCGGGTATTGCTCCGCCGCCTCAAGCACCGCCCACACCCGGCGAGTCAGGTCGGCGCGGTCGTGCAAGAAATCCTGGGCGTTCTTCAACTGGGAAATGATGTAGAAAAAGTCTTCGCTGTTTTCGGCCTGTTTGAGCACGCTCCATACCCGGTGACGGGCTGAATCGGCGGCAATGGCCGGGAACCATTGGGCCTTCTGTTGTTCCGGGGTCAAGAGTTCAGGGTGGATGTCCGACCCGGAACTGCTCTCGGTACTGTGGTAACCCTCCAGTGCGTCTTCCAACTCCTCAGCCGAAAACCCCAGGCCACAGTCGGTCTGCTGCTGGTAGGCGCACAGGCGTGCCAGGTCTTCCTCGACCAGGATGTTATCGGACAGGTCAGTGCCCCACATCAAGGCGCTGTGCCGGGGCAGCAACGCGTCTTCAGGGATGGTTTCGATACGGTTACTGCGCAGGTCCAGGTGGCGCAACTGTGCAGCCTGGAGGACACCCTGCGGCCACGCCAGAAGGTTATTGCCACGCAGTTCCAATGACTGCAATTGAGGCAGGCTGCTGATGTCCAAAGAATCGAGGACATTCTCACTCAGGTCCAGGCGCTCCAGCGCGGTCAGCCGATTGAGCTGGCCCTGCAGCTCGCTGCGATAGCGCAGTTCGTTATGGCTCAGGCGCAGCTCGGTGAGTGTCGAGCATTCGCCGACGGCGTCGGGCAGGCTCATCAGGCCATTATTGTTGAGGGTCAGGGTACGCAGCTTGGGAAACGCCCGCAGGAACGCATTGGAGCCCTGCTCAGTGAGCTTGACTGCGTTGAGGTTCAACACCCTCACATGGGCCAACGGCTCGGGTAACGCCGGCAGGTCACCCAGATACAGGTCGTTCAATTGAAGGACCTCGCGCCCGTCGCCCGGCGCAACCTCGGGGTGCGCCCGCAAGGTATGGCGCCAACTGTCGATAAGCCTGTCGGCCGCGCGACGACGGTCCACCGCGCTGACCCAGCCGCCCCCCTGGCGATAACCGCGAATATCGATCCAGTCGTTCAACACCCGCACCATACCCCGGTAGCCCGTGCGCCACCGAACCAGGCATGCCTCGACCTCCAGTGCACCCAGGCCACTGGCAAGCAGTTCGTCAATGCGCCGTACTGCATCGCGCGTGGACAACGCCGGGTCTATTTGTTGCAGACGCTGCGCAGGTGTCTGCCGAACTTCACTGTTGGGCACCTCTACCTCCAGTGCAAGGAGCAGATCGGGACTGTCTGTTACCTCCTGGGGAAAATATTCCGGGTCGCCTCCCGTTCTACCCTCCGCCAGCCCCTCGCGAGGAATGCCCAAGGGCCTGTCCAGGTAAACGCTCGGACCAAAAACCGGTTGCATTGCCGGCGCGACGTTCAACGGGTTGTCGTGGTAGGTGCGCAGGGCAAAACGCTGTATGTCGGCACAGGCGGGCAAGGTCAAGCGACAACCTCGCACGTTGCTGCTGAGCATCAGCAGGTCATGGCCGGTCAGTGCCGCCTGGGGGATCGTGGTAATTGCGCTATAGCTCAGGTCCACTTGACGCAGTTCGGGCAATGTCAGCCAACCTGTCGGCCAGGCGGTGGTCGCGGTGTGGCTCAGGCTCAGGCTGCGCAACTGGTTAATCCCGCTGACATCCAGGGTACCCACACGGTTGTAGTCCAGGTTCAACCCTCGAAGCGTGACCAGGGCACTGAGGCGCCGCTGTATCGCGTCGGTGATCGTCAGTTGGTTGTGCGCCAGGTCCAGCTGCTTGAGAGACCTCAGCTGCGTCAGGGACTCAGGCAGGTCCATCAGGTTGCTGCGACTCAAGTCCAGGCCAACGACCTGGGTAAACTGCAGGAGAAAATCGTTCAATGCCGCCACTGAAACCCGGGTGCCTGCGAGGTTCAAGCGCTGCACGTGTGCAAACGCTGCGGCCGGCATCAGCGGCAAATCCCCCAGTATCGTACCCGACAGGTCCAGCATGACGCCCTCCGAGGCGACTGGCGAAGAAGGCCCGGCCACCTCACGGGGGGAGGCAAAACGCCGGTCGAGCCCATCACGCCAGTAAGCCATGAGCTTGTCTGCCGCACGTTGACGATTGAGCGGGTCCACCGGTCGCCGGTCGACCTCCACTTCCCTGCCCTGCCACTCTTCCAGCGCCTGTTGCAACGTTGCATGCTCATCCAGCAAGGCATGCACACGGGTCAACTTGGCGTCACTGGTCAACCGATGGCGCCGCAGGTACGCCAAGGCACTGGGCGCAAACGCCGGGTCGCTGTCTTTCAGGCGTCGCAACGCGCCCTCACAATAAGCGTCCACCATCAGCACCTCATCCACCAAATGCCCCGGGTGGCCCTTCACGTGTTGGTACGCCGGCATGAACGCACGTCGCTCAAACGCTGACCAATTGAGGGTAAGGCCACGCCACAGGCGCTCATGGCCCTCAAGCATTGCCGCCGGCACCGTATTTATCCCGGTGCCCAACAGGTCGAGCGTCTCCAGTTTGTCCAACGTCAGAACGCCCACCGGCCACTCTTTCAGGGTGCCCGCCACCCGCAAGGCAAGCAGCTGTTTCAAGCCGCTGACATCCAATGCCTCCAGCGCGCCCGTCAGGGCCAACCGGCGCAATTGGCTCAACGTGTTAAGGCGTTGCAAAAAGACCGGCGAGTAGGTCAAGCCCCAGCCGTCGATCGACAACTCTTCAAGCTTGGGAAACAGCCCGAGGCCCGCAGCAATCGCTTCGACATGGGCGGGCTCGGTAAACACATTCAGGACTTCGACGTTGGAGAACTGCTGCGCAAGCCTGGTGCCCTGGGCGCCCGCCAGGGTTTCGCCGCTTACGCCCAACCCTCGCACATGGGAAAAATCAGCATTCAGCGCTGGCAAATGACCGGCCTTGCCCAGTGACAGATAGGCATGGGGCTTCAGGCCTCGGTACGCGCCTTCGCGCCAGCAATTGATCAGGGTGTCGGCCGTATGTTGTGCCCCCGCCTGAGCACTGTTTTGCGTCACCCAACGATCCAGGGTCATGCGTAACTGGGTCAGTTCACGCTCGCGGTTGCCTATCAACTCATAGATCTGTGGGGGACGCTGGCCGGCCTGCAACAGACTTTGCACAAACAGCTGGGCCGCCTCATCGCTGAGGTTGGGGTAAACATCGCGAACCCTGGCCGCCAGGGCGATATCAGGTGTTTGGACCGTACCCCGGCCGCTCAGGGCATAACCTAATGACCCGCTCGCCAGACGCAACGCCGGGCGAGCCATGGGCGCGCGTATCTTCAGCACGGCGGCCATTTCGAGGCGGTGTGCCGTGGCATACCGTGCCAGGGCTTGCTGCAAATCGACATCCGCGCTGGCCAGCGGCAAACCCAGTGACTGGCGCAGGGTCACGGGCAAGGCATGGACGATTGATGGATAGAAATTACGACTGCCGGGGACCGGACTGTTAAGAGGAGCCCCCTGCAGGTCGCACGCCAGGAATGTCTCGCCTTGCTTGACCAGATAACGCCGCACTGCCGCATCTTCAGGGCCGACTGAAGCCAGCAAGCGCCCACTGTGGCTGTCGGCGCGCAGTTCCAGGCGCAGCGTGGGAGACCAACCCGGCAATTGCTGCAAGCAATGCAACGCCAGCCGGTCACTGTCCAGGCTGGCGAGCGCCGGCAGGTACAAGCCGGCCAACGCACCACTCAGGCGACGTTGCTGTACCGCACGCCGCGCCAGGTTATCCAGGCGCGGCGCAACACCGGTTCGGCCCAGTATCTGCAGGCGTTCCTTATCGCTGGCCGTACTGATAATTTCGTTGATCGCCCCTCGAGACAAAGAAGCAAAGCGGCGCTGTAACACCGCACCCTCGGGGGACAGCAGTGCAGCCTGTGGCGGTGCGCCGCGAAACAGCTGCAACGTGTCGGCCAGTACGGCCGGCATCGGCAAACCGTCTATGTGGACCTTGCGCAACAGGTCGTCACTGATGCCGCTGATGTCGCCAACGGCGCGCAAGGTTGTATCGCTGACTCCCTGGGTTTCATGGCCCAGGCGCCGCAGCAAAGTCAGGCGGTCCCATTCCAGGGGGCGTTCATGGGAATGGCGCCAGGCCCCCGCCCGATTGTGTTCAAGGATCGGCTGGTAGGCGGCCGGATCGTCCGGGTGTTGGATCCGCCATTTGCTGATCCGGGCATCAAAAACCTTTTCATAAAGGCCCTCACCCAGGCGCACGTATATCTTGCCGTCGTGGGCGTACTGACCTTGGGCATTGGGCTTGAGCGATGCATCCAGCACGGTATGGCTGCGGTAAGCCGCAAGGTCCGGTTTCCACAGGCGCGTTTCGCCGTTCGGCAACTTCACCGGCACCAGCCCATCGACCCATTTCGACACCTGGATCGGGGGCGCCCGGCCAGCGAGGGCTGCCGCTCCGCCCAGGGTGGCCATGAACCCGACATTCAGCGCCACCGACTCCAAGTGCTCCCACGCCGCATCCATATCGCCCTCCTGCCAGGATTCGATGCCGTGATAGACCTCCAGGCCCAACTGAATCGCCGTGACCGCCAACAACAGCTCCCCCAGGCCGGGCACCATGAATGCCGCCACATTCAATGTGTTCAAGCCCATGCTCAACCAGTGGGCATGGCGTGCCTGTGCGGCTTTTCGGTCAGCCTCCGCAGTGGGCACCGCCAGGGTTCTGGCATTGTCCTTGAGGCGCTGTACATGCCGCTCGTAGAGCGCGCCGAACAACTCGCCCTCAATCAACCGTTCTCGCCGGTTCACGTTGATTTGCTCGTCGTAGACCTGCTCTTTGTAGCCTCGCGGGTTCCAGGTGAAGGTGTAGAGTTTTTCCTTGAGCCGCTCAAGGAACTGCGGTGCCTGTTGCTGAGGTACAAGGCTGGCAAACAGCCGCTGATAGGCAGGTGAGCGCAGGTTCACCGCCAGCTCCTTGTCGAACGCCTGCATCGACGGGTATTCCTTGAGCGGACACTGCGGCGCGCCCGGAATCCAGGCCACCACCCGCGTATCAGGCGCCACGGGAAGCAGCCCGCTCACGCCTGCCCCCGGAAACAAGGGCGGGACCACGGACGAGGTCGGTGCGACACCCGGCCCGATCAGCAGTACCTCCCCCAGCTCGCAGCCCAGGATCGACAGTTGACCGAAACGTACGGCCTCACCCTCCAGCAGCGGCCGCGAAGTTCCTGCCAGCAATTCGCGCAACATGAGAAACACCGCCGGACCGATGTCGCCCTGCGCCCATGCGGCATACAGACGTACCGTCAGCAGGTCTTTTTGCGCGCGAATCATCTGCTCCCGCACCACGGCCCGAGTGGCCGGGGCATCGAACACCTGCGCCAGATGAGCCTGGTATTGCTGGCCCAGGTCCAGGGTGCGACACAGGGTGGAAAAGGTTTGTGGGGTCATGGACAGGGTTTCGCTGTAGCGATAACGCGCCGCACGCGAGCCATCCGACTGCACTTCGCCGTGGTACTCGGTCAGCAGCGCACCTTCCGGAGCCAGGGCACTGGTCTGTTCGAGGGCGATATCGGTGAAGTCTTCATCGCCCTCGAAGTTCAGCAACGCCGCCTGCAGCAACGAATGCTGCTGCGGGGCCTGGCGATACCGCAGGTAATGCAGCTGGTTTTTGTTGACGTCCGGGGCCTCGCCCATCGCCTCGCGCAACGCAGCTTCCAGCTTGGGCTGGGCGAATTCGACAATGCCTTGCAGTGCGCCAAGGCCCTTGGCCAGGGCTTCGCGGGACCGGCGGCTGGCCTTGCGACTGTCATCGAGTGCCTTAATCAATGCGGGCGAGAGCGGGACCTTGGTGGCAGGCCGTTCCCTGCCGGGCAACAGTCCATATTTGAGCCGGCGCACATCGACGGGGGCCATGTGGGCGACCCACATGGGCAGGCGCGCCTTGATCAGGGCGGTGTGCAAGCTTGCGTCCGCGAGGGCATTAGGTGGAGTAGACATGTGCGGCTTCCTGAGAACGCTTTTGGGAGGCCCAGTACAGCGAACAGGCGAGCGCCTTCGCAGGTAGATAATTGTTTTTGTGCACCTTGGCGCCGAACCTGGGTTACGACCACTGAGGCGCGGCAGGCCCGTTTCCGGACCTGCCGCCGGGGCACAGGCTGTTATAGCCTCAGTGCCGCCCTCTCCCGCCCGGACAGGCGAATCAGCAGGGCCTGGCGTTGCTCAGTCCTTTGCTTGGCCAATACCACGGCTTGCGCCTCGTACTGTGCACCAAACTCCGGATAGCGATCCTCCAGGACTTCGGCCTCGCGGGCCTGGGTCTGGGCCAGCGTCGTAAAGTCAGCCGCGTATTGCTTCTGCACGTAGTCGACCCAGTACTGGCGCGTGACCAGATCGCCCGTGAACGCCTCGGTCGCCTCCCGGGCGACGATGCTGGCGTAGGCCTGGTCGATATCGGCCTGTTTCACTTGGGAAAGGTTGCGGTACAGCATGCCGGACGGCTGGCGCGGCAGCTCCAGGCGCTGGGCCAGGCCGATGCGATAGGCCAGGCGAATTTCCGCCGGGTCAACACTGGGCTTGAGGCTGATCACGCGGCTGGCGGTGGCTTCAGTCTGCTCCAGGCGGATCATGCTTCTGGCCAGCTTGAACAGCGCCGCGCCTTCTTTCCCGGGTTCCACGGTTTCCAGGGCCTTGAACTCATAGACACTGACTTCAAGGTCGCTGAACAGCAGGATCCAGCCGTCACCGCAGGTCGCGTTGATCCGCATGCCGCGAGCCTTGCCGAACAGTTGCTCGCGCAACGCCGGACGTTGCTCGGCGGCCTCCAGCACCTCCCATACCCGGCGCGTCAACTCAGGGCGGTCGGTGATGAAGTCCTGGGCGTTTTTCAGCTGGGAAATGATGTAGAAGAAATCCTCACTGTCGTCAGCGCTCTTGAGCGACTCCCAGACCGCGTGTTTGCTGGAGTCGGCCGCCACGCCAGCAAACCACTGGGCCTTCTGTGCCGCGGGCGTCAGCAGCTCCGGATGCAGCTCACCGCTCAGATCCGCTTCCTCGTGACTGGTACTGAGGAGGAAACCATCGAGCTCGCGATCAATTTGCTCCCGGGTATAACCCAGGCCGAAACCCGTTTCCTCCAGGAACTCGCTCAGACGCTCGAACACACGTTCTTCCAGGCCGTTGTCCGTCAGGTTGGTGTTGCTCATCAGGAGGTTGTACCGGGACAACAGGGCATCGTCCGGGATGGTCTCGATCTGGTTATTGCTGAGGTCGAGGGTGCGCAGTCGGGGCAGTTCCAATACCCCGGTCGGCCATTCCTCCAGGACGTTGTTGTGCAGGTCCAGGTTTGTCAGCCCACGCAGGCTGCTGACATCCAGGCTGGCCAGGGTGTTTCCGCCAAGGTCGAGCCATTCCAGCGCGCTTAACGGGCCAAGCAGTGCCTGTAGCTGCGCGGCATCGCGCAAATCATTGTAGGTGGCTTCGAGATGAGTCAGCGCCGAGTATTGGTTGATCACCTCGGGCAGGTGCGCCAGGCCATTCTTGTTGAGCACAAGCCGGCGCAGGTGAGGAAAGCTGCCCAGGAACCCAATGGACCCCTGCTCCGTCAGCTTCACCTCGGTGAGGTCGAGCACGCTGACGTGGCTCATTGAAGCCGGCAACGCGGGCAGGTCGCCCAGATACAGCCCGGACAGGTCCAGTACCTCGCGCCCGTCAACCGGCGGCACCTCCGGCCGGGCACGCAGGTTGTGGCGCCAGCTTTCAAGGAGCCGGCCGGCGGCACGACGACGGTCGAGGGCACTGACCCAGCCGCCCCCCTCGCGATAACCTTCGATGTCGATCCAACTGTTCAACACCCGGCTCAAGCGTTGATGCTCGGCGTGCAACTGCACCAGCCGCGTGTCGACGCCGGTGGCGCCCAGGCCGGCGGCCAGCCATTCATCGATGCGCGCCACCGCTTCGGTGCTGCCCAAGGCGGGATCCAGTTGTTGCAGGCGTGCAGCGGGAGTAAGGCGCGCTTGCGCGTCGGCGCTCTCGATGTGCAGGGGCAACAGCAACTGGCCGGGGTCGTCCGCGACCCTGACCGGGAAATATTCCGGATCGCCACCGGTCCGGCCGATGCGCAGCTGTTCCTGGGGAATGCCCAGCGGCTTGTGCAGGTAGATTTCCGGCCCCACCAACGGCAGTAATTCCACATCAAGGCCCAATGGATTTTCCCGCAGGGTGCGCTGTGCAAAGACCAGGATGTCGGCGCAGGCCCTGGCAGTCAGTCGGCAACCCCGCAGGTTGCTCTTGAGCAACAGCCTGTCGTGGCCGGTGAGCGCGTGGGCGGGCACCCGGGTGATAGCGCTGTGGCTCAGGTCCAGGCTCTCCAGGACTGGCAAGTCCAGGACACCCTCGGGCCATTCGGTGATTCCAGTGCGGCTGAGGTTCAAGTGGCGCAAGGCGTTGAGGCCACGCAGGTCCAGGCTCACGACGCGGTTGTATTGCAGGTCCAGGGTTTCAAGGGACCTCAGGCGGCTCAAGCGTTGCTGGATGGACGGGATGATGCTCAGTTGGTTGTGGGAAAGATCCAACTGGCGCAGGGCGGTGAAGTTGTCCAGGGCCGAAGGCAGCTGTGCCAGGTTGCTGGCACTGAGGTTCAAGTCTTCAATGGCGTTGAATGCGCCGAGAAAGTCATTCAGCGCCTCAATGGAAACCCGAGTGCCGCTCAGGTTGACCTGTTTGACATGGGCGAACGCGGCCGCCGGCAACCCGGGCAAGTCGCCCAGCACGCCCCCCGACAGGTTCAGTGTGGCGGTCGGCACGTTGGAGCGCGCCGACATGCCCGACGGCGCAAACCGCGGCCCCAGGCCTTCACGCCAACTGTCCAGGAGCCGCTCGGCGGCGCGCTGGCGGTAAAAGACATCCACCTGCCGACGGTCAACCCGCAACTCCCTGGCCGCCCACCCCTCCAGATCCCGGCTCAGAGCGAGCTGTTCGTCAAGTACCTGGTGAGTGCGGGCCAGTATCTGTTCAGTGGTCAGCCCCTCCAGTTGGAACTGAGATATAACGTCTATGCCAAACCCCCAGCGCACATCTTTCAAGCGGTCCATCACGCCCTCACAGTAACCCTGCACCAGGGCTTGCTCATTGAGCAGATGAGCCGGATTGCCCCGCACGTGTTCATACACCGCCATGAATTCCTGGCGATCAAACGTGGCCCACCGCAGGTTCAAGCCTCGCCACAGGCGTTCATGCCCGGCGAACATTGAGGCGGGCACTGAGCGGATGTTTGTCCGCCACAGGTCCAGTACTTCAAGCCGCTCAAGCGAGGCCACTCCCTCTGGCCACTCCTGCACCGAGCCCTCCACGCGCAGCGAGCGCAAGTGCGTAAGGGGGCTGACGTCAACGCTTTGCGAGACACCCTCGACTGTCAGGTTCTGCAAACGCTCCAGCCCCCCCAGGCGCTGCATGAACGCCGCCGGATAGGCCATATCGCGAGCGTTTAACGTCAGTTGGGTGAGCCCGGCAAAGCGATTCAATCCGCCGACCAGCTCGATGCCTGGCGTTGCCTCAAGGAACACGGCAAGGTGTTGCACGCGGGAAAACTGCTCCGCCAGCCTTACGCCCTGCTCACCCGATAATGCCTCGGCCCGCACGATCAGCAACTGCACATGGGAAAAGTCTGCGCTCAGCCGTGGAAGGTCCGTCACGCTGCCCAGCGACAGGGTGCTCAGGGGCGGCCGCTCGCGGTAAATCCCCTGGCGCCAGCAACTGATGAGGTCAGCCACCACCCGTTGTTGCTCCCCGGCTCCGCCCGGTTGCCGTGCCGCTCCGGCGATCCACAGATCAAGTTCCGCCTGCAACCGGTCAAACTCACGTTGGCGATTTCCCAACAAGGTGAAGACCTGCCGGGCGCTTTCACCTGCATTCAGTCGACTCAAGACAAACTGGCTGGCCTGCCCGGCGTTCAGGTTGGGATAGAGCGCCTGCACCCTCGCCGTCAGCGATGCATCCACCTCAAAGCCCGTGCCCCGACCGCTCAACGGGAAGCCCAGGATGCCCCCCATGCCTGTCAACACCGGTCGCGAACGCGGCGCGCGCAGGCCAAGCACTTTGGACATCTCGCTGCGGCGGCTGGTGGCATAACCGGCCACCGCTTGTTGCAGTTGCCGGTCCAGGGTTTCCACAGGCATGCCCAAGCCAGGTCGGGCCTCAGCGGGGATCGCATGCACGACGGACTGGAAGAAATTTCGCCGCCCGGTGGTCCGGCTGCTCAGCGCGACACCGCGATCGTTGTAGGCCTGGAAGGTTTCGCCCTGCTTGACCAGGTATCTGCACAGCGGGGCATCTTGCGAGCCAATGCTGTTCAGTAACGGTCCTTCGACAGCCTGAACGCGCACTTCCAGGCGCAGGTTGGTGGGCCAGCCCGGCAAGTGTTGCAAGCAATGCAGGGCCAGGCGGTCGGTGTCGGCACCGGCGTCGGCCTGACGATGCAGCCCCGCCAGTGCGCGACTCAGGCGACCTTGTTGTACCGCCCGGCGAGCGGCATTATCCAGACGCGCCGACGCGCCACGCTGACCGCGCAATTGCAGGCGCTCCGATCCACTGGCGGTATCGAGAATCTCCCGGATGGCTCGCCTGGATAATGCCGGAAACCGCCGTTGCAGCACCGCGCCTTCGGCTGTCAGCGCCACCGTACCCGCCGTTGGCTCGCCGCGGAACTGATCCACGGTGTCGGCAAACACGGCAGGCAGCGGCTTGCCTTCGATGTACGCGGTGCGTAACACGTCAACCTGAACCCCGCTGACATCCGCGATGATGCCCAGGTTCGTATCAGAGAATCCCTCAGTGGCAGGCCCCAGGCGTCGCAGCAGGGTCAGGCGGTCCCAGTTAGAAGGCTGCTCATGCACATGCCGCCAGGCACCGGCGTTGTTGTGTTCAAGGATCGGTTGGTAAGCCTCGGGATTTTCCGGGTGTTTGATCCGCCACTTGCGGATTCGGCTGTCGAAGACCTTTTCATGCAGGTTTTCGCCGATGCGCACATAAATCTTGCCACCTGTCTCGTACTGGCCCCGGGCATTGGGCTTGAGTGCCGGGGCCAGTACCACTTCGCTGCGGTACGGCGCCAGGTCCGGTTTCCACAGCCGAGCCTCACCATTGGGCAGTTTGACCGGTACCAGGCCATCCACCCAGCGGGACACCTGGATCTGCGGCGCGCGGCTGGCCAGGGCCGTCGAACCGCCGAGGGCGGCCATGAAGGCCACGTTCAGCGCCACCGACTCCAGATGCCCCCAGGCGGCATCCATGTCGCCTTCCTTCCACGCCTCGATGCCATGGTAGACCTCCAGGCCCAGCTGCACAGCCGTAACCGCCAGCATCACCTCCCCCAGGCCGGGCACGACAAAGGCCGCCACGTTCAGC
Organism: Pseudomonas sp. F8002; assembly: GCF_013385495.1. Classification (NCBI taxonomy): domain Bacteria; kingdom Pseudomonadati; phylum Pseudomonadota; class Gammaproteobacteria; order Pseudomonadales; family Pseudomonadaceae; genus Pseudomonas; species Pseudomonas sp. F8002. The sequence continues at coordinate 20,097 of NZ_JACAPW010000031.1, forward strand.
ACATTCAAGCCAATACTCAGCCAATGTTCGTGGCGTTCCTGGGCAGCCTTGCGATCCGCCTCGGCGGTGGGTACGGCGAGCGTCCTGGCGTTATCTTTCAGGCGTTGCAGGTGGTTGTCATAGAGCGCTCCGAACAGCTCGCCACTGATCAGGGTTTCGCGGCGCGCCAGGTTGATGTTCGGGTCGTAGATCTGCTCCATGTAGCCTCTGGAATTCCACTCGAAGGTAAAGAGCCTGGTCTTCAGTCGCTGCAGGAAAGCGGGGGCTTCGTCTTGCGGCACCAGGCTGGCAAACAGCCGCTGATACTCCGGGGAGCGCAGGTTGATCGCCAGGTCCGCCTCGAACGCCTTCATCGACGGGTATTCCTTGAGCGGGCACAACGGCGCCCCGGGGATCCACGCCACCAGCCTCTGCTCGGCCGCGGCCGGCACCAGCAACTCCCCGAGCGAGGCGCCGGGCACCAGCGCAGTGCCCCAGCCCGACTGCTGCCGGGCATCTGCCATCGCGCCGACGCCCGGACCGATCAGTACGACTTCACCCACCTTGCAGCCGAGAATCGCCAATTGGCTGCAGGCAACGGGCTTGCCATCCAACTGCGGCCGTTCGGTACCGGCCAGCAAGGCGTTGAGCATGGCATAGGCACTGTCGCTGATTTCGCTCTTCATCCGCGCCGTATGCAGCCTGACGGCCAGCAGTTTCTTGTTCGCGTCGATCATCTGCTCGCGCACCACAGCCTTGGTGCCCGCGTCCTCGAACACCTGCTGCAAATGCGCCTGGTATTGCTGCCCCAGGTCCAGCGTGCGGCAGAGCGCGGCAAACTGGACCGGGGTGACAGCGAGCTTTTCGCGGTAGCGATAGCGGGCCCGGCGTGAATGGTCGTTCAGAATTTCGCCGTAGTACTCGGTGAACAACGCCCCTTCGGGGGCCAGCGCGCTGGTTTGCTCAAGGGCGATATCGGCAAAGTCTTCATTGCCTTCAAAGTTGAGCAATGCCGCCTGCAACAGCGAATGCTGTTGCGGCACCTGACGGTAACGCAGGTAGTGCAACTGGTGCTTGTGGACGTCCGGTACCTCACCGAACCGTTTGCGCCAGGCGTCTTCCAGCAGCGGCTGGGCGAACTCGGTGATGCCCTTGAGGCCGTCGAGAGTCTTGGCCAGCCGCTCGTGGGCGCGGCGACTGGCCAACTGGCTGTCGGCGAATGCCTGGCGCAACCCCTGGGCCGCGTTACTGAGCCAGGCAGGTGGTGCATCCTCGGGGACGCGCCCGGGCAGCAGGCCCGGCTTCAAGCGTCGGATGTCCGCAGCCGCGCTGCGGGCAATCCAGCCGGACAAGCTGTTCTTGATCAATGCGGTGTGTAGCCCCTGCTCTGTCGGGGCGGGTAAGGTTGGCATGCGCTCGTTCCTGATGACTCTGTTAAGGAGTCCCAGTACAGCGAACGGGCCAACCGCCAGGGCGGTAGATAGCTACAGCCGGTGTTTTGCGGGAACTTGGCTATCCTCATCCATGGGTTTGATCCCTACCGCGAGGCCTTTATGGACGATTCCAACAACAAGCCACCGACTTTCTGGCAGATGCTTCACAGCGTGATGGCAGCCGCCTTCGGGGTGCAGAGCGGGAAGAATCGCGCCCGCGACTTTACCCATGGCAAGCCCAGCCACTTTGTCATCCTGGGTATTGTGTTTACCGCCGTGTTTGCCTTGACCCTGTTTGGCATCGTCAAGCTGGTGCTGCACCTGGCCGGTGTTTGAAGCCGGTTAATGCATCAGCAGTTGCAGGCTGAACGGGTAGCGATAGGTGGCGGGCTTGCCCTGGGCTGACAGTGCTCGAAAGTCGACGCCGTAGTCCTCGCGCCCCTGCATCTCTAAAAGGCGCGTCGCGTGTGGCGGATCAATCAATCGAAAGAGCCCAAGCTTGCGCTCACGCCCACCGTACTGCGCCATGCCCAGGCCGCGGGCATCGTCATGCAGCACCACCATCGCCCAGCCGCCAAGGGTGAAATGCCCGGCCACCAGCACACTCAGGCGCCCCTCAAGGCGCGCCTGCAACGCTTCGGGCGAACTGTTGACCGCGCTGAACAACACGTCCGTGCCCGGCGTGCGCCCGCTGCCTTTGAGTGCATCCATTGCCCCCAGCGCCATTTCATCGTTGGCCGCCCACACCAGCGCGGTCTGCGGGTAGCGTTTGAATAACTGCGTGGCCTGGTCGAAAGCGCGCTGGCGACTCCACTCGCCATACACCAACTGGCGCAGGCGCACCTGCGGATGATCCGCCAGGGCGCGCTGCAAGCCCCGCTCGCGCAGTTGCGCGGCGGGAGTGGTCTTGGCCCCGGAGAACGCGATCAGGTCGAGGGTCTGGCCGGGGGCGACAGGCCCATGCAGGCGCAACAACTGGGTGAGCATCAAGTAGCCCGCCTGTTCGTCGTCGGCGACCATGCTGCCGATCCAGTTGGGGTATCTGCCGGCGTCCAGCAGTTGAGTCTGGTCCGCGGTCAGCGCGTTGTTGACGATCAGCAGCTTGACCCCGCTGCCCTGGGCCAGGCGCAAGATCTGCGGGGCAATGTACTGCTCGTTGACCAGCACCAGGTAGTCCGGGCGCTCGGCGCCTTGCAGGGCTTCACGGGCCTGCACCAGCGTGGTCTCGGGGTTGCGCTCGGAATAGCGCACACGCAAATCCAGGCCGAGGTCCCTGGCGGCGGCCTGCATGAATTGCGCGTAGCTGACCCAGAAGGTCTCGGTCGAATTGCCAGGGTTGAGAAACACCACCGACGTCGCCTGGGCGATGGCCCAGAACGGCATGCTCAGCACCAGCAAGCACTTGCAGAGAACCTTCAACATCGTTGCCTGAGCCCTTCGGAATGACGGCCCATGATAATGGCATCAGGCCGGTCAATCTCGGCTAATTGCCGATTGTCGACAACAAGGCTCGATAACGCCCTTTTATTGATGGCTGACCCAGAACACGGCAGTGGAAACCACCAGGATAATCAAGAACAGAATGGCCCACGCATCGACACTGCTGTCACTTTTGCGGGCTTTGGTCGGATTGCTCATAGCATCGCCTCTTGTCGGTTTTATAGGTGATTGCACAAAGACACGAGCACAGTAAAGTTCATGATTGCCCGCATGACAAATGTGGGTATCGCGATAACCGTTCTCATTAGGCCATTTGGTTATTTGCATATACTCAAACATCACTTTTGCGCATAAACGCAAACTGGTATCGTGCGCCGGCTCCGTTGGGAGTGCGCGGCCGTGCGCGCAGATTTGCCGAGAACAGGACCTATATGTACGTATACGACGAATACGATCAGCGCATCATCGAGGACCGCGTCAAGCAGTTCCGTGATCAGACCCGACGCTATCTGGCAGGTGAACTGAGCGAAGAAGAGTTCCGCCCTCTGCGCCTGCAAAATGGCCTTTATGTTCAGCGCTTTGCGCCGATGCTGCGGGTTGCCGTGCCTTATGGCCAACTGACTTCCCGTCAGACGCGCATGATGGCCAAGATTGCCCGCGACTTCGACAAGGGCTACGCCCACATCAGTACTCGCCAGAACGTTCAGTTCAACTGGCCGGCCCTGGAAGACGTGCCGGACATCCTGGCTGAATTGGCCACTGTGCAGATGCACGCCATTCAGACCAGCGGTAACTGCCTGCGCAACGTGACCACCGACCAGTTCGCCGGCGTTGCCGCTGACGAGCTGATCGACCCGCGCCCATGGTGTGAAATCGTCCGTCAATGGACCACCTTCCACCCGGAATTCGCCTACCTGCCGCGCAAGTTCAAGATCGCCATCAATGGCTCGACCTCGGACCGCGCCGCCATCGAAGTGCACGATATCGGCCTGGAGCCGGTGCACAACGCGGCGGGCGAGTTGGGCTTCCGTGTGCTCGTCGGCGGTGGCCTCGGTCGTACGCCGGTAGTGGGTGCCTTCATCAACGAATTCCTGCCGTGGCAGGACCTGTTGAGCTACCTCGACGCGATCCTGCGGGTCTACAACCGCTACGGCCGTCGTGACAACAAGTACAAGGCCCGGATCAAGATCCTGGTAAAAGCGCTGACCCCCGAGGTGTTCGCCCAGAAAGTCGACGCCGAGATGGAACACCTGCGCGGCGGCCAGACCACCCTGACCGACGCCGAAGTGCACCGCGTTGCCAAGCATTTCGTCGACCCGGACTACAAGGCCCTGAGCAATCAGGACGCCGCGTTGGCCGAGCTCGATGCGCAGCACCCGGGTTTCGCCCGCTGGCGCACCCGCAACACCCTGGCCCACAAAAAGCCGGGCTATGTGGCCGTGACCCTGTCGCTGAAACCTACCGGTGTTGCACCGGGTGACATCACCGACAAGCAACTGGACGGCGTCGCCGACCTGGCCGAGCGCTACAGCTTCGGCCAACTGCGCACCTCCCACGAGCAGAACATCATCCTCGCCGACGTTGAACAGTCTCAACTGTTCACCCTTTGGGGCGAGCTGCGCGAGCAGGGTTTTGCCACGCCGAACATCGGCTTGCTGACCGACATCATCTGCTGCCCGGGCGGCGACTTCTGCTCCCTGGCCAACGCCAAGTCGATCCCGATTGCCGAATCGATCCAGCGCCGTTTCGACGACCTGGACTACCTGTTCGACATCGGCGAGCTGGACCTGAACATCTCCGGTTGCATGAACGCCTGTGGTCACCACCACGTCGGCCACATCGGCATCCTGGGCGTGGACAAGAAAGGCGAAGAATTCTACCAAGTGTCCCTGGGTGGCAGCGCCAGCCGCGATGCGAGCCTGGGCAAGATCCTCGGCCCGTCCTTCGCCCAGGAAGCAATGCCTGACGTGATCGGCAAGCTGATCGACGTGTACGTTGAACAGCGCACCGAAGATGAGCGTTTCATCGACACTTACCAGCGCATCGGCATTGACCTGTTCAAGGAGCGCGTCTATGCAGCGAATCATTAAGAACAACGAAGTCCTCGACGAAACCTGGCACCTGCTGCCCAAGGATGCGAGCTTCGATGGCATCTCCAATTGCGACGACCTGATCGTGCCGCTGGCCCTGTGGCGCGAGCACGCTCACGCCCTCAAGGCCCGCGACGGCGGCCTGGGTGTGTGGCTGGACGCCGATGAAGAAGCCGAAGAGATCGGTGATGACGTGGAGCACTTCCAGGTCATCGCCCTGAACTTCCCGGCCTTCACCGACGGTCGCAACTACTCCAACGCCCGCCTGCTGCGTGACCGTTATGGTTACAAGGGCGAGCTGCGGGCGATTGGCGATGTGCTGCGCGACCAGTTGTTCTACCTGCGCCGCTGCGGGTTCGATGCCTTCGCCTTGCGCGCGGACAAAGACCCGTATGAAGCGCTGGAAAGCCTCAAGGATTTCTCGGTGACGTACCAGGCCGCGACGGATGAACCGTTGCCGTTGTTCCGCCGCCGGTAAGCTCGCGTCAATAAAAAGCCCCGACCAGTCGGGGCTTTTTGCATTCAGGCGGTGGGTTGCAACGCGAGTTGCACTGCACCATCGACACTCAACCCGCTGATCAGCACCTGGGGCGCACACGCCTCAGGCAGCGTCTGCAACACCTCCTGCGCCTCATGCCGTACGCGGGCCAGCACCAGGCATTTGCCCTCCCCTCGCACCTGTACGAAAAACGCCTGCAACGCCTCGATGCTGGTGCCGTCCAGGTCGGGGGATTCTTCCAGGCTGAGCACGATGGTGTGCAGCGGTAACGTGGAATGTCGCATCAGGCTCAACACGGCCCCCAGCACTCGCTCGGCATTCGCGAAGAACAGCGCTTCACTGGGCCGCACGATCAGCACGCCGGGGATCTGTTCGGCGCTCGGGTGATGGAGCAGCTCGACAAAATCATGCCCACCGTCAATGCGCCCCAACTCGCGCACGTCCGCCGACGACATCTGGCGCAACATCAACACCACGCTGATCCCGACCGCCACCAATAACCCATCCAGCACCCCCAGCACCAACACCGCCGCCACCGCGCAAATCACCAGCAACCGGTCGCGCCGCCAGGAGAAATAGCGGCCCAGGGGCTGCAGGCTCAAGCCACGGCCCAAGGCGTAAATGACGATGGCGGCAAGCACCGGCTCCGGCGTCAATGCCACCAGCGGCAGCACCGTCAGCACGATCGCCAGCACCACCAGCGCCGCCACGGCGCCCGCCAGCCGCGAGTTGGCACCCGCCGCCTCATTGGCCGATGTCGCCGAATACCCGGCGCCAGTGGGCATGCCCTGGAACAGCCCGGACAGCAGGTTGGCGGCCCCCAGCGCCAGCAGGTCACGGTTGGATGACACGCGATCACCATGCTTGAGGGCGAAGGAGCTGATGGAGCCGTAGGACTCGGCGTAAAGAATCATCACCATGGCAAACGCCAACTCTCCCAGGCGCAGCCAGTCGGCGAACGGCAATACCGGCAAATGCGCCAGTTCCAGACGCAGGTCGATGACGCCGATCAACGCCACGCCATGGGCCTGCAGATCCAGCCACTGGCCGGCGGCAATCCCGAGGATCACCACCAGCAACCCGCCCGGCAGGCGCCGGACTCGCGCGCATAGCCAGAGCAGCAGCAACGCGATGCCCGCGACGGCAGCGGCGGCCCAGTTCCAGCGCGGCAGTTGCTCCAGGAGCTGGGGCAGGAAGCGAATCAGGTTGTTGTCGGTCAGGTGCACGCCCACCACGCTGGCCAACTGCTTGAGGATGATCGTCAGCGCCAGGCCAAAGGCAAAGCCACGCAACACCGGCTTGGCGATAAACGAGGTCAGCCCGCCCAGCTTGAGCATCCCGGCCAACAGGAAAAACGCCCCCGTCACCAGTACCAGGCCCATTGCCAGGCTCAGCCTGAGTGCCGGGTCGTCTCCCGCCAGCGTTGCCGTGGCCGCCGCCAGCACCGCTGCCGAGGACGATGTGGCAGAGACAATCGCGAAGCGGCTGGTGCCAAACAGGCCGTAGCACAACAATCCGGCAAACAAGGCGATCACGCCCGCCTGGGGCGGCAACGCGGCGATGCTGGAATAGGCCACGGCCTCGGGCAGCAACAGGCCGGCGATGGACAGGCCGGCCAGCAAGTCTTGTGCACGGTTCGGCGTGGTGTCGCTCTCAGGCTTGGTGTTCAATCCCTAATTCCCTGGCAAAAAAAACGGCCAATCCGCTGTCTGCGAATTGGCCGTGATCATTGCACTGAAACCGGGTGCTGTCAGGACACCAGCGAATAAATCAGCGCGGTAATCGCCACCAGGCCCACCGCCGTGACGAACACGTTGGACGCCTGGCCACGGTACTTGGCCATCGCCGGTACCTTGCGGATCGCGTACATCGGCATCAGGAACAGGATCGACGCAATGATCGGCCCGCCCAGGGTCTCGATCATGCCGAGGATGCTCGGGTTGAGGGTCGCGACGATCCAGCACACCACCAGCATGAACGCGGCGGTCATGCGATCCAGGGTCTTGGCAGCCGGGCGACGGCCGCTTTTGAGCACCAGGCCCTTGAGGCCTTCGCTGGCGCCGATGTAATGGCCCAGGAACGACTTGGCAATCGCCACAAACGCGATCAGCGGCGCGGCGAACTCGATGGTCGGGTTGCTGAAGTGGTTCGCCAGGTAGGACAGGATCGACAGGTTCTGCGCCTTGGCTTCGGCCAGTTGCGCCGGCGACAGGGTCAGTACGCAACTGAACACGAAGAACAGCACCATCACCACCATCAGGATGTGTGCCCGGGACAGGATCTGCGAGCTGCGTTCCTCGGCGTGTTCGCCGTACTGGCGCTTCTGGTCCACCGCAAAGGCCGAGATGATCGGCGAATGGTTGAACGAGAACACCATCACCGGAATCGCCAGCCACAGGGTATGCAGCAGCGCCGACGGGGCCGGCACGGTGCTGGCGGTGCTGAGGATGCCGCCGTTCCAGTGCGGCACCAGGTACACGGCAAGGAACAGCAAGGCGACGATAAACGGATACACCATCAGGCTCATGGCCTTGACGATCACCTGCTCGCCACACCGCACCACGGCCAGCAGGCCGAGGATCAGCACCAGCGACAGGATCGCCCGCGGCGGCGGCGCGATGTGCAGTTGATGCTCCATGAAGCTGCCGACGGTGTTGGTCAGCGCCACGCTGTAGATCAGCAGGATCGGGAAGATCGCGAAGAAGTACAGCAAGGTGATCGCGGCGCCGGCCTTGAGGCCGAAATGTTCTTCGACCACGTCGGTGATGTCCGAGCCTTCACGGCCCGAGAGCACAAAGCGGGTCAGGCCACGGTGCGCGAAAAACGTCATCGGGAATGCCAGCAGCGCGAGGATCACCAACGGCCAGAAGCCGCCAAGGCCCGCGTTGATCGGCAGGAACAAGGTGCCGGCGCCGATGGCCGTACCGAACAGGCCGAGCATCCAGGTGGTGTCCTGGCGGCTCCAGCTTGTGAGGGTTGCAGGTGTCGTTGCGTAGCGTTCGTCGACGCTATTGGCCTGATCATTCATCCGTTCGGATCTCCGCATTCACTCAGTCGAGACGAGTCAGAAAAACCTGACAGGCAGCGCCACGACCGAAACAGGGGCGCGATTGTCCGGGATTCGCTTGAAGAAGCAAAGACTTAGCTGAGGAATGGTTGTGCAGTGCAGAGGATTGAAGACGTTTCCGGCAGGGTCAATTTTACATTTCATAAGAAATCTATTTTATAAATTCATCACGTCATGTATTTTTAAAGCACGCCTCTCACTGGACTACCTGCCATGCCAATCGTGCGCATCGACCTTCGGAAAAACCCCGACGTCACCTACGCCAAGCGCGTCGGCGTATTGATCTACAACGCCATGCACACGGCCATCGGCGTGCCTGAACACGACAACTTCCAGATCCTCACCGAGCACGATGAACACCACTTCATCTATGACCCGGAGTACCTGGGCATCCAGCGCACCGACAACCTGGTGATCATCCAGATCACTCTGAACGAAGGCCGCAGTACCGAGCAGAAAAAGCTGTTGTACAAGACCATCGCCGAGAGCTTGAACCGTGAACTGGCGGTGCGCCTGGAAGATGTGTTTATCAGCCTGGTGGAGGTCAAGAAGGAAAACTGGTCGTTCGGCAACGGGATCGCGCAGTACGCCAGCTAAACGTTTTATGATGCCACCCATCCCTGCCACCACCTGATCCAGAGAGCCCTCGATGCCACGCGTGTCCCGCAAACAAGCCGAACTCAACCGCGAAATCATCGTCGAGGCCGCCACGCGGCTGTTTCGTGAGCGGGGCATCCATGGCATCAGCGTGTCGGACGTGATGGCCGCCGCCGGGCTGACCCATGGCGGTTTCTACGGGCACTTCGAGTCCCGTGAGGCGCTGGCCACGGAAGCCTGCAACCGGGCATTCGAACAATCGAGCGAGCGCTGGCAGGCCAGGGTCGAGCAAAGCCCTGATCCCGAGGCTGCGCGCCTGGCGTTGATTGATCCGTATCTGTCGGCCGCCAATCGTGACAACCCCGGGGACAGTTGCCCGGTTGCGGCTTTTGCCGGGGAGATGTGCCATGAAGCCGCCGACAGCGCGTTGCAACGCAGCTTTATCCGGGGCTTTGAAGCGTCCATGGGCATCCTGGCCGCTACTCAGGCCACCGGAACCCCCGAAGGTGACCGGCAGGCCGCCATTGCCCAGTACGCGACGATGGTAGGCGCCCTCACCCTGGCCCGTGCGACCAAAGGCAACGGCCTGTCTGATGAATTCCTCGCTGCCGCCAGAAATCTCCTGATCCCGGAAAAAAACCTCGGCTGACGCGTTGACAGCCAAACGCCAGCGCCAGCATGATCGGCCCATGAACCTTATTCAGCTGGCCCTCACCCGCACCACCACCACGACCGCTTCCGGCGGGTCGTGTGGTAGCGGTGAGTGGCGCGCAAACTAAGCCACCCGGATTTACCCAAGGCCCCGCCAGCAATGGACGGGGCCTTTTTATTGCTCCGCCATCTGGCAGACACAAGGAGCAGTACCATGCCTGACAACAAGCGCCCCGCCCTGCTGATCATCGACATGCAGACCGGTCTGTACGGTGGTCCGGAAAAACCCTACGAACACCAGCGCATACTCGACAACATCAACCAGCTGATTCAGCGCGCCCGACACGCTGGCGTGCCGGTTTTCGCTGCACGTCACACCGGCCCTGCGGGTTCGCCCATCGAGGTGGGCAGCCCGTTTTGGCAACTATGGCCAGCACTGGAGGTTGATGAAGCTCGCGACACGGTTTTCAATAAAACCCGGCCCAGCTGTTTTCTCGGCACCGAGCTGGCGCAGCAACTGGCGGCGGCACAGGTGAATGAACTGGTGATCGTCGGGATGAAAACCCAGTACTGCATCGACACGACGTGCCGAGTGGCCGTGGAACTGGGGTTCTCGGTGCTGCTGCCGGAGGATGCCCATACTTGTATGGACACTCCGGCGTTACCGGCCGCGGCGATTATCGAACATCACAATGCAACCCTGGCCGGGGCGTTTGTGCAGCGCGTGAAAGCTGACGATATCTACTTCTAAAGCCTGGAGCTTTACCTACGCCGTGGTTCTCAATACGTTGCGCAGTTCGCCATTGATCGCGCTCTGCGCAACAGCCAGTTGCTCCATCAGATCAACAGCCGCGTGCGCCGTTAACGCAATAACTGGACGGTCCCAGTCGTAATTTCTTATTACATTGATGCGGAACCGACCATGGGTATCGAAGGAGGGGTACCAGCCGACATCCAATATAAGCCCATCGGCGTATTCAACCTGAAGCATGTCCTCTTTCAACAGGTGGGCCTGACTCTCCATCGCCCCATCCTGCAAGATGGAGAGATCATCATGGGTGACGTTTCCGTCAATAAAGCCTAGTGAGATCAACTTGTTAACCTCCTGAATTCCTGCTCGGAAATCGGATGACCATGTATGACGCCCGCGCTTGACTCAATTCGAACCCAGTAACTGGGTTTGCCTTCACTGGCACCTATGACTTGCGGGTACTCCCTGAGTTTCCAGGGTTTTGCATGAGTGCTTGGCACTCCATTTTTATAGGCTTCTCGCTCAAGCTTTTCAATATTTATACCGGGCTTGTATTTGGCCGGGCCGTATCGGGTACTGCTGACAATATCTTCCCAAGCTAGGTTTTTTGATGGGCTGTGCTTGTAGCCATAAGGGGTCCACTCGACGATTTCGGGGGTGGCAGGAACATGCATCCATGACGTCTCTGCTAAGGAAAGTCGTCGAAGTCTGCGGCAGTAAAAAGGCCTGGGACGAGCGGTCTGGAAAATCAGATTAGGCTGGTGAGAAATGAAATTTTTCTGCGGTAAAGAAACGATCGGGACTACAAATCCCGCATAATCCAAGCCTCTAATCCTTCAGGAAGAACCTTCCGATGCCCGTCACCGTTCTGGTCCTGGTTGAAACCATCAACGACTACCTGCCGATCATCGAAGGCAATGGCTTTCACGTGATTCTTGCGCCCACCCCGGCCGAACGCGCCAAGGCCATCAAGACCCACGGCGGGCAGGTCCAGGCGGTGCTGACCCGTGGCCCGCTGGGCCTGTACGCCGAGGAAATCGCCGCGCTGCCGCTGCTTGAGATCATCTGCGTGATCGGCGCCGGGTATGAACACGTGGACCTGCAAGCCGCCAGCAACCGTGGAATCGTGGTCACCAATGGCGCCGGGGTGAATGCGCCGTCGGTGGCCGACCACGCCATGGCTTTGTTGCTGTGCCTGGTGCGGGACATTCCCCGGGCGGACGCAGCAGTACGGCGCAGCGAATGGCCCAAGATAATGCGCCCTTCCCTGGCCGGCAAACAGCTGGGCATTCTCGGCCTGGGCGCCGTGGGCCTGGAAATCGCCAAGCGGGCTGCCCTGGGTTTTGGCATGGAGGTGAGTTATCACAACCGCCAGCCCCGCGAAGATGTGGACTACACCTACTGCGCCACCGCCGTGGAACTGGCGCGGGCCTCGGACTTCCTGATCCTGGCCACCCCGGGCGGCGCCAGCACGCGACATTTGATCGACCGCCAGGCCCTCGACGCACTGGGCCCCAACGGTTTTCTGGTGAACATCGGCCGCGGCAGCGTGGTGGTCACCGCCGACCTGATTACCGCCCTGGAGCAACGGCGCATCGGCGGCGCGGCGCTGGACGTGTTCGACGATGAACCCAACGTGCCCGACGCGCTCAAGCGCCTCAGCAATACCGTGCTCACGCCCCACGTCGCCGGCCTGTCACCGGAAGCCGCCCATGACACCGTGCAGCGCGTGGCGGACAACCTGCTGGAATACTTTGCCGGCCGCCCTGTGCTGACGCCCGTGGCACTGCCTCCGCGAAAATAATGGCCAATAGCCATAAATCCTCGCAAAACCTGACTACACTGCCTGAGGGGATATTCAGGATGCCGGTACTGGATCGGCGAAGGAACGCAGGATGGTTTGCCAAGGACCCGGCTCGGCCCGCCAACGCGGCGCGATAGGACTGATGGGTGCGATGACCCTGGGGATCGCACTGTTGTTCCTGTTGCTGGTGGTCGACAGCGGCCGGCTGTACCTGGAAAAGCGTAAGCTGCAACGGGTTGCCGACACCGCGGCGCTGGAAGTGGTCACCCGCGGCGGCGCCTGCGTGACGCCGAATACCAACGCCGCGCAATTCGCGATCCAAAGCGCAGCCCGCAATGATTTCCCGCTCAACGCAGACCGTACCCTGGCGACCACCTGTGGCACCCTGGTCACCGGGGCTGACTTCATGCGCGCCTTCAGCCCCAATCCCTCAAGGTCCGATGCGATCCAGGTCATCGCCACCCACCGCGTCGTCACCAGTATCGCCAACCGCCTGTTCATGCTGCTCTCCACCGGCCCTTTCGAGCCGACCATCCGGTTGCAGGCAGTGGCCGTGGCCGCCGTGCCCGCGCCACCGGTGGCCGTACTGACCATCCGCAGCACCTTGCTGACCGTGGACAGCACCAAGTCCGCCGCACTCAATGCGTTGATCGGCGGACTGCTGGGGGGCAAATTGCAACTCGACGCGGTGGGCTGGAAGGGGCTGATCAATACCGATATCAACCTGCTCAGTTACCTGGACGCGCTGGCGATTCAATTGAAGGTCAGCGCCGGCAACTACGACGAGTTGCTCAAGACCGACGCCAGCGTCGGCGATCTGATCCAGGCCGCGATAGATGTACTCAAGCTGGGGGGCGATGCGGTCAAGGTGGTGATCAATAACCTGGAAGCGATCAAGCTGATTGCGCCCGGCACCAAGATCCTGCACCTGGGCGACCTGCTGACCATCCAGAACGGCACCGACAAGAGCGCCCTGGACGTTAACCTGCAACTGTTCAACCTGATCCAGGGGTTTGTGCAACTGTCGAACAAGTACAACGCGGTCGCGGTGGAGCTACCGGTGGATGTGCTGGGACTGCTGAATATCACGGTCAAGACCAAGGTCATTGAACCGGCACAGGTTTCCGCCATAGGTAACCCCAAGCTGATCGCCACCCAGCCGATCTACGTCAGGACCGCGCAAGTCAGGACGTTGATCTCGGTGAAACTGCCGGCAATCGGCGCGGTGAACGATTTACTGGGCGGGGTAACGGCGCTGGTGGGCATCTTGTTAGGCAGCTCCTTTGACCCCAAAATCGGCCAGCAAATCGATGTAGCACTGGAAGCCGCCAGCGGCAGCAGCACGGTCACCGGATATCGCTGCAACGGGCCTGCGGACAAAGCCTTGTCGGTGCTCGGTACCACCTCGGCGGTTAGGCTGATGGTGGGCCAGATCGACCCAAAAAACCTGTTTTCCTCCACAGCACCACTGAACGTTGACGAATTCCCATTACTCGACCTTGGGGTGAAGACCTGTAGCAACGGTGTCTGCGATCCCCGGCAACCGTATGGCGTGGGTGGCATCAGCCTGAAGATCGACAGCAGCGTGGCCAAGACCGTCCGGAACCACACTTACCTGTCGCCGCCCGAGGTGAAAAGCCCCCCGGACTACTTCAGTTTCAGTTCCAACAACGTGGTGGGCAGCTTGAGCAACACCCTCAATGGCATCCAGTTGATCAACCATCCACCGACACAGGGCGGACTGATTGGGCTGGTGCTGAACCTGGTGGTCGGCCTGGTCACCGGCGTACTGAATCTGCTCAGCGGCATCATCTCCGGACTGCTCAGCCCGCTCCTCGACCCGCTGGTCAATAACCTGCTCGCCGGCCTGGGCATCGACCTGGCAAAAGTCGAAATCGGTGCCAACCTGTCCTGCAACCCCGGCGGGCGCGCAGTTCTGGTGATCTGAGCACATCAAGCCCGCTGATCATCGGCCAACACGCTAACCTATTAAGCCGCCCCAACCTTGTGGCTTGGCGGCCGCGCGCATTAGATTAGCCAATAGTCCAAGGCCTTAAGAATAAGCAGAAGGGATAAGCATGGCGCTTAATGACCAATCGACCCAGATTCGCCCCGGCGAAGAACTTGATGCCAGCCTCATCGATCCCTACCTCAAGGCCCATATCCCGGGCTTGAGCGGCAGCGTCAAAATCAGCCAGTTCCCCGGGGGTGCCTCCAACCTGACGTACCTCTTGGAATACCCCGGCCAGGAATTCGTGCTGCGCCGCCCGCCCTTTGGCCACAAGGCCAAGTCCGCCCACGACATGGGCCGCGAATACCGGATTCTCAACCAGCTCAAGGACGGTTTCCCGTACTGCCCCAAGGCTTACGTGCACTGCACCGATGAGTCAGTGATCGGTGCCGAGTTCTACGTGATGGAGCGGGTCAACGGGATCATCCTGCGCTCGGACCTGCCGCCGGAACTGGGCCTGGACGCGGCGAAAACCGAAGCCTTGTGCAAAAGCTTTATCGACAAGTTCGTCGAGCTGCACCAGGTCGACTACAGCGCCTGCGGCCTGGCCGACCTGGGCAAGCCCGAAGGTTACGTGGAGCGGCAGATTCGCGGCTGGAGCGACCGCTACGAAAAAGCCCTGACCCCCGACGCCCCAAGCTGGGAAGCGGTACGTGCCTGGCTCAACGACAAGATGCCGGCCGACCACCCCACCTCGAGCATCGTCCACAACGACTACCGCTTCGACAACGTGATCCTCGACCCGCATAACCCGATGCAGATCATCGGCGTGCTGGACTGGGAACTGACCACCCTCGGCGACCCGCTGATGGACCTGGGCAACACCCTCGCCTACTGGATCGAAGCGGCCGACCCGGCCCCGGTGCAACTGATGCGCCGCCAGCCGAGCAACGCCCCAGGCATGCTTACCCGCCGCCAGTTCGTCGACTACTACGCCGAACGCTCCGGGATCCAGATCGACAATTTCGACTTCTACTACACCTACGGCCTGTTCCGCCTGGCCGGCATCGTGCAGCAGATCTACTACCGCTTCTTCCATGGCCAGACCCAGGACAAACGCTTTGCGCAGTTCATTCACATGAACAAGCTGCTTGAGCAGATGAGCCTGAATGTCATCAAACAGTCTTCCCTCTGACCCTCTTCAAGGAAAAACCATGTCCAAGACCCAACTGTTCGACCTCGACGGCAAGATCGCTTTCGTTTCCGGCGCCAGCCGCGGTATCGGTGAGGCCATCGCCAAGTTGCTGGCCCAGCAAGGCGCCCACGTGATCGTGTCGAGCCGCAAGATCGACGGCTGCCAGCACGTGGCCGACGCGATCATCGCCGACGGCGGCAAGGCCACGGCAATTGCCTGCCATATCGGCGAAATGGAACAGATCACCAACGTGTTTGCCGCGATCCGCGAACAGTTCGGCCGCCTGGACATCCTGGTCAACAACGCCGCCACCAACCCGCAGTTCTGCAACGTGCTGGACACCGACCTGGGCGCATTCCAGAAGACCGTCGACGTGAACATTCGCGGCTACTTCTTCATGTCGGTGGAAGCCGGCAAGCTGATGCGCGAGAACGGTGGCGGCAGCATCATCAACGTGGCCTCGATCAACGGGATTTCGCCGGGCGTATTCCAGGGCATCTACTCGGTGACCAAGGCCGCCGTGATCAACATGACCAAAGTCTTCGCCAAGGAATGCGCGCCGTTCGGCATTCGTTGCAACGCACTGCTGCCGGGCCTGACCGACACCAAGTTCGCCTCGGCACTGGTGAAGAACGACTCGATCCTGAAAATGGCCCTGGCGCAGATCCCCCTCAAGCGCGTGGCCGACCCGAGCGAGATGGCCGGCGCGGTGCTGTACCTGGCCAGCGATGCGTCGAGCTACACCACCGGTGTATCGCTGAATGTGGACGGTGGTTTCCTGTCCTGATTCGGCTGGCGGGTGACTTGCGGTAATCTTGCGGGTGATTGCTTGCCTCTGGATGAAACATGGAACTGCACGTCGTTATCAAGGGCCGCAAGGACCTGGCCGAACAGCTTTACCAGCAATTGCGCACGGCCATTGAGTCGGGACAACTGGTGGCCGGGTCGCAATTGCCTCCCAGCCGCTTGCTGGCCCTGCAACTGGGCGTGTCGCGCAAGACAGTCTCAGACACCTACGCGGCGCTGACCTACGAAGGGTTGTTGGTCGGCAGGATCGGCCGTGGCACGTTCGTCAACGCCTGGGCCACGCGCCGCGAACACCTGCAAAGTGCCGCCGACCTTGCCTGCGCCGCCAACCTGGCCAAGTGGCAAGCCCTTCCCGCGCCCATGGGTCACCCCAACCGTGAAACCCGCCCGAGCCGGGACTTTATCGGCGGTGCCACCGCCCGCAGCCAGTTCCCCCAGGATGAATGGCGGCGCTGCACCCTCGATGCCTTGCGCCGTATCTCACAGGACAGCGGCTTCTACAGCCGGCCGGAAGGCTTGCCGGCCCTGCGCAATGCAATCGCCGGGCATATCGCATTTTCCCGTGGGGTCAGGTGCAGCGAAGACGACATCGTAGTCACCAACGGCGCCCAGCAGGCGCTTGACCTGATCGCCCGCGTGGTGCTGGAACCGGGCACCGTCGTCGCCATGGAAGACCCCGGCTACACCCCGGTACGACTGATGTTCGACGCCATGGGGGCGACCGTGGTGGGCGTGCCGGTGGACGAACACGGCCTGCGGGTCGACTTGATTCCCGACGGCGCGCGGCTGATCTACGTGACACCGTCCCATCAGTTCCCGCTGGGCATGCCCATGAGCGTGCCGCGCCGTGAGGCGTTGCTGGCACGTGCGCTGGCGTTGGGCGCCATCGTGATCGAGGATGACTACGACAGCGAATTCCGCTACGAGGGCCGCCCCACCGACTCCCTGCAAAGCATGGACACCCGCGGCGTGGTCGCCTACGTCGGGACCTTCTCGAAAACCCTGCTGCCGGAGTTGCGCCTGGGCTACACGGTGTTGCCGCCGGCGATTTTCGGCGCGGTGCTCAAGGCCAAGCAACTCACCGACCAGCACAGCTCCACCCTGCCGCAATGGGCCCTGGCCAAGTTCATCAGCGAAGGCTACCTGCTCAAGCACATTCGGCGCTGCCATGGGGTATATGCCGGGCGCCGGGAACGGATTCTGCAGCGCCTGGCGGGGGACCTCTCGCCGTGGTTCGACGTGGTGCCCACCGTGGCCGGGTTCCATCTGGCCGCACTGTGCAAGGTGCCGGTGAATATTCCGCAGCTTACCCAATTGGCACGGGAGGCTGACGTGGGGCTCTATCCGCTGAGCGTGTTTTTCCACGACACACCGGTACGCGAGGGACTGAAGATCGGGTTTGGCGCGATCGAAACCCTGGACATTGACCCGGCGCTGGACGTGGTGCGGGATATCCTGCGACAAATTGGCTGAGGGAATTTCCGCCGGATTGGCTATTGGTCAAATCCGGATCGGGGCCTAGGGTGAACGGGTCTCGACTCACTCGGAGCCTCACCATGAAAGTACTGCTCGGCACCACCCTGCTGCTGGCCTCGTTAAGCGCCTTTGCCCACGACCCGGTGTACAACCAGGAAAAGATCAACGTGTTGCAGGAACACGCCCTGGCCAACGTCCCCGGCAAGAAAACCGTGATGCTCACCGTGGACTACGCCCCGGGCCAGGCCACCGTGCCCCATAGCCACACCGGCACGGCCGTGGCCTATGTGCTGGAAGGTGCAATCACCTCGCGGGTCAACGATGAAAAGGCGATCACCTACAAGGTCGGCCAGTCGTTCTATGAACCTGCCGGCTCGCGACACTTTGAATCCAGCAATGCCAGCCAGACCCAACCGGCGAAACTGCTGGTAGTGATGGTGATGGATGACAAGGCCGACGTGCTCACGCCGCTGCCCCACTAACCCGCGCCACCGCACCCTCCTGTGGGAGCTGGCTTGCCTGCGCCCACAGTTTTAACCGCGCACAGTCAGTGGCTCAGGGTCGTTTGAAGTGGTGGCGCAGGTGTTCGATTCGAGGCCGGCAGGTACAGCCTTCAAGGTGGTCGTTGACCATGCCCATCGCCTGCATGAACGCATACATCGTGGTCGGGCCCACATAGCTCCAGCCACGTTTCTTCAGGGCCTTGGACAAACGTGTTGACGCGGCTGACGTGGGGTTGGCCGTCCAGTACGCCATGTCCACCACCGCCGGGCGCTCATCGGCGGCCGGTTCAAACGACCACAGCCACGCCGCCAGCGAACCGGTCTCATCCACCAGCTCACAGGCGCGCCGGGCGTTGTTGATGGTGGACACGATCTTGGCGCGATTGCGCACGATACCCGGGTCGGCCATCAATCGCTCGATGTCCTGCTCGGTGTACTGCGCCACCCGGCGAAAATCAAAGCCCTCGAACGCCCGGCGAAACGCCTCGCGCTTGCGCAGGATGGTGATCCACGCCATGCCGGCCTGAAAACCTTCCAGGCAAATCTTCTCGTACAGCGCAATGTCATCGGCCACCGGCACGCCCCATTCGTGGTCGTGGTAATCCGGGTACTCCGGCGCCGCCGTGCGCCACGTACAGCTGGTGACGCCCGCCGCGTCCGTGATCAATCCTGGAATATCCATAACTCACCCTGTGAACCAAGCCCGGGATGATAAGCGAAAAAAATTCCGGGCCGCCAACCGCTCAAGTACGAACCTTGCGGACCAACTGGTCAGACCGGGACCTGCCATCCGCGTAATATTTACTTGCGACTTGAAAAAAACCGAGCGTAGACTGGCCCCGCACTGGACATACCGGTCAGACCACAACAATTAAGCCCTGGACCCACCAGGGCACCGAATAGAGATCCTTCCCATGCTCAGATGGTGCTCGCGTTCGATTTTTCTGCAAGTCGTGATTGGCCTGGTGATCGGCATAATCTGCGGCCTCGCCCTCCCTGAATTCTCCTCGCAACTCAAACCCCTGGGTGACGGCTTCATCAAGCTGATCAAAATGCTGATTGGCCTGATCGTCTTCTGCGTGGTGGTCAGCGGTATTTCCGGTGCCGGCGACTTGAAGAAAGTCGGGCGCATCGGCCTCAAGTCGGTGATCTACTTCGAAGCACTGACCACCGTGGCCCTGGTGATCGGCCTGATCATGGCCTTCAGCACCGGGATCGGCACCGGCGCCAATATCCACCTGGAGCAACTGTCGTCTGCCGGCCTGAATGAACTGGCAGACCGCGGCCAACACATCAAGGGCACCAGCCAGTTCCTGATGGACCTGATCCCCAACTCGGTGATCGGCGCCTTCGCGGACAACAACGTGCTGCAAGTGCTGTTGTTCTCGGTGTTGTTCGGCAGCGCACTGAACCTGGTGGGCGAAGCCGCTTCCGGGATCTCGCGGTTGATCAACGAGCTGAGCCACGTGATCTTCCGCATCATGGGCATGATCGTGCGCCTGGCGCCCATCGGCGTGTTCGGCGCCATCGCCTTCACCACCAGCACCTACGGCCTGGATTCCCTGCAACACCTGGGCAGCCTGGTGGGCCTGTTCTACCTTACGTGCTTCCTGTTCGTCGCGGTGATTCTCGGCCTGGTGATGCGCCTGTCGGGCCTGCGGATGATGCCGCTGCTCAAGTACCTGCGGGAAGAACTGCTGATCGTGATGGGCACCGCGTCCTCCGATGCCGTGTTGCCACAGATCATGCGTAAACTGGAACACCTTGGCATTGGCAGCTCCACCGTGGGCCTGGTGATTCCGACCGGGTACTCGTTCAACCTCGACGGTTTCTCGATCTACCTGACCCTGGCCATCGTGTTTATCGCCAATGCCACCGGCACACCGCTGTCGATGACCGACCTGCTGACCATCCTGCTGGTGTCGCTGATCACCTCCAAGGGCGCCCACGGGATTCCGGGTTCGGCACTGGTGATTCTGGCGGCGACACTCACCGCAATCCCGGCGATTCCGGTGGTGGGCCTGGTGCTGGTGCTGGCGGTGGACTGGTTCATGGGCATTGGCCGGGCGCTGACCAACCTGATCGGCAACTGCGTCGCCACCGTGGCCATCGCCCGCTGGGAAAAAGACATCGATATCCAGCGCGCCAACAAGGTGCTGGACGGTCAACAAGGGTATGCCTTCCAGGCCAAGAAACCGGTGCTGCCCGCCCACCAAGAGTTCTGATGAGACAGACTCACCCCCTGTGGCGAGGGAGCTTGCTCCCGCTGGGGCGCGAAGCGGCCCCAAAAAATGGGCCTGCTGCGCAGTCCAGCGGGAGCAAGCTCCCTCGCCACACAAAGCAGACAGTTCAATTTAAAGGGAGCCACACGTGATTACCTCGTCAACCGTCGTCAATTCAGTGGTAGAAAAACTGCGCGCCGCCCTGGCGAGGGGTCAGTGGCGGCGCGGCGAGATGCTGCCCGGCCAGCGTGAACTGGCCGAGCAAATGGGCATCAGCCGCCCGAGCCTGCGCGAAGCGGTGATCGTGCTGGAAACCCTCGGCCTGGTACGCTCCATGCCCGGCAAGGGCGTGGTGGTGCTGGAAACCACCCTCAGCGAATCCCAGGCCCAGGACAGCGGCGTGGCGGACGCCAGCCTCGAAGACATCCTGCAACTGCGCTACACCCTCGAGCCCTTTATCGTAGGTTTAGTGGCGCAATCCATCAGCAGCAAGGAAGTCGGGCAACTGCGCCTGACCCTGATGGACATGCGCGAAGCCCTCGACGCCGGCGACAGCGAAGCCGGGATGAACGCCTACATCGCGTTCCACGAAGAACTGTTCGCCCTGACCTCCAACCCGATCTTCCAGAACGTGGTGCAACAAACCAGCAACGCCCTCAAGCAAAGCGCCCAGGTGCTGCGCAACTCCCCCGAACACCTGGCGGAACGCTTGCAGGAAAACGACGCCGTGGTGCGCGCGATCCGCAACAAGAACAGCGCCCTGGCCAGCGCCGAAATGCGCCGGCATATCCTGCAGGAAGGCTTGCGCATGGGCATTCGCTTGAACATCCCGGATGACCATCTGGGTAGCTGACTTCCAGGAGACCGCGCATGACCGCTCACGCCCTGCACACCCCTTTCCCCTTTACGCCGTTGCGCCTGGTGGGCAAGCCGAAACTCTCGGTGGACGACATCTACCCGGCACTGTTCGACGCCATTCTTGAGCAACGCATCGCCCCCGCCAGCCGTTTTACCGAGGAGAGCCTCGGGCAAAGTTTTGGCGTCAGCCGCAGCGTGATTCGCCGGGTGCTGGCGCGGCTGTCGCACCAGCAAGTGATCATCCTGCGGCCCAACCACCGCGCCCAGGTGGCGGCACCGGATGCACAACAGACCCAGCAGATTCTCGAGGCGCGGCGCCTGACGGAAATCACCGTGGTGCAGTTGGCGTGTGCCCAGGCGAAACCGGCGCAGATCCGCCAACTGCGGGAGTTGATCGCACGGGAGCGCGACTGCATCGAGCGTGACGAACGTGGCCCGGCGATTCGCCTTTCCGGGGAATTTCACCTGCAATTGGCGGCAATTGCGGGCAACGCGCCGCTGGCACAGTTTCTCAACAGCCTGGTGCCGCTGACCTCATTGGCGATTGCGCAGTTTGAGGCCAAGGCTTGCACGTATTGCGCATGGCAGGAACATAGGGCGATTGTGGATGCGGTGGAGCATGGCGATGCCGGCAAAGCCGTCAACTTGATGACCCGGCATCTGGATCATCTGGAAGCCAAGCTACTACGCAGCAATTGATCACACTGTTTTAACCTGTGGCGAGGGAGCTTGCTCCCGCTGGGACGCGCAGCGGCCCCAAAAACGGGACTGCTGCGCAGCCCAACGGGAGCAAGCCCCCTCGCCACAAGTTGAGATAACACGCCGATAATCAAATGCAAAAAAGCCCGATATCTTTCGATACCGGGCTTTTGGTTTTACCGCTCAATCAAGCCAGTTACAGCACCGACTGGCCGCTCATCGCCAGGTCCAGCAACTCACGGTTGGCTACCGCGTACATGGCGTAGTCCGTGCCGACTGCAGCACGAATCTCCACCATCATGGTGCGCCAGCGATCAGCCATGTCCTGGTGCTGCTCAAGCCACAGGGCCACGCGGGCTTCCATGTCTTCTGGCGCATCGGCCATTTGCAGTACGGAAATGGTGATCGCCCGTTGCTGCCAATCCACGTCATCGCGGAAGGCTTCGCGGGCCTGGGCCTGCCAGTTGTTGCCCACGGGCAGGCTGCTGATCTGCTGCAGGTACCACGGCAAGTCCAGGGCGCTGCCGACGGCGAAGTAAGCCTTCGCGACGTCTGCCGCACTTTGGCCTGTCACGTCGGCGGCTTCGATGATTGGCAGCAGGGTGTACAGGTGGGTAGTGCCTGCAACCATGCGCGCCAACAACTCCGGCACACCGGCTTCGACGTAAGCCTGGTAACGGTTCTGCCAACCTTCGCGGGTCGGGCCTTCCAGCAGTTCGTCGAGCTTGAGGCCCAGCGCGGCAAGGTGCGGACCGAAGTGCGCAACATCACGCCCGGCATCCTGTTCGTTGCGACGGCTGCGCAGGAACCAGCGCGTGGCACGGCGGCCCAGGCGCATCAGTTCATCCATCAGCTCCAGTTGCACGTCGGCCGAGACCTGGTGGTCCAGGGCTTCGATCTGACGGAACCAGTGCGGGAGGTGGAAGATGTCACGCACGATCACGTAGGCGCCCGCCACGTTCGCCGGGCTCATGCCGGTGGACTCTTTGAGGCGCTGAACGAAGGTGATGCCCATGTGGTTGACCAGGTCGTTGGCGATCTGGGTGCTGACGATCTCGCGCTTCAGACGGTGGCGACGCATGGCTTCGGAGAACTTCGCCACCAGGCTCGGCGGGAAAGCGGTCTCCATGTCACGGGTCAGGTAGTCGTCATCCGGCACCAGGGATTTGAGCAACGCTTCCTTGAGGTCGATCTTGCTGTAGGAGATCAGTACCGACAGCTCCGGACGGGTCAGGCCCTTGCCCGCAGCGGCGCGCTCGTTGAGCTGCTCCTCGGTCGGCAGGTACTCGATGGCACGGTCCAGCTTGCCACGGCCTTCCAGGTCGCTCATCAGGCGCTTGTACTCGGCCACGCGCTCGAAGGCTTTGCGGGCAGCCAGGGACAGGGCCTGGGTTTGCTTGTAGTTGTTGCCCAACACCAGGCTGCCGACTTCGTCGGTCATGCTCGCCAGCAACTGGTTGCGCTGCTTGTCGGTCATGTCACCGGCCTGCACCACTTCGTTGAGCAGGATCTTGATGTTCACTTCGTGGTCGGAGCAGTCCACACCACCGGCGTTGTCGATGAAGTCCGTGTTGGAACCGCCGCCATTGAGGCCGAATTCCACACGACCCAGCTGAGTCATGCCGAGGTTACCGCCCTCGCCCACCACCTTGCAGCGCAGCTCGTTGCCATTGACGCGCAGGGCGTCGTTGGCCTTGTCGCCCACATCGGCGTGGCTCTCGGTGCTGGCCTTGACGTAAGTACCGATACCGCCGTTCCACAACAGGTCCACCGGTGCCTTGAGCAAGGCGTTCAGCAGTTCGGTCGGGGTCAGCTTGTCGGCCTGGATGTCGAAGCGTTCTTTCATCTGTGGCGAGATGGCAATGCTCTTCGCGCTGCGCGAGAAGATACCGCCGCCTTCGGACATGATGCTGGTGTCGTAGTCGGTCCAGGCCGAGCGCGGCAGGTCGAACAGGCGCTGACGTTCAGCGAAGCTGTTGGCCGGGTTCGGGTTTGGATCGATGAAGATGTGCAGGTGGTTGAAGGCGGCGACCAGTTGCAGCTTGTCGGACATCAACAGGCCGTTGCCGAACACGTCGCCGGCCATGTCACCCACGCCCACCACGGTGATGCTGTCTTGCTGGACGTTGATGCCGCGCTCACGGAAGTGACGCTGCACACCCACCCACGCGCCCTTGGCGGTGATGCCCATTTTCTTGTGGTCGTAACCGGCAGAACCACCGGAAGCGAACGCGTCACCCAGCCAGAAACCGTAGTCGATGGCGATGCCGTTGGCGATGTCGGAGAAGGTCGCAGTGCCCTTGTCCGCGGCCACCACCAGGTACGGGTCATCGTTGTCGTGGCGCACCACGTTCAACGGTGGCACCAGGGCGCCGTCTTTCAGGTTGTCGGTAATGTCCAACAGGCCGGAAATGAAGATGCGGTAGCAGGCGATGCCCTCGGCCGCGATCTCGTCCCGGCTGCCGCCCAATGGCAGACGACGCGGCAGGAAACCGCCCTTGGCGCCCACCGGCACGATCACCGAGTTCTTCACTTGCTGGGCTTTTACCAGGCCCAATACTTCAGTGCGGAAGTCTTCTTCCCGGTCAGACCAGCGCAGGCCGCCGCGAGCGACGTTGCCAAAGCGCAGGTGCACGCCTTCAACCCGTGGCGAGTAGACGAAGATTTCAAACTTCGGCACCGGCTTGGGCAGCTCAGGAATCGCGTGCGGGTTGAACTTGAAGCTGAAGTACGACTTGTTCTGGCCGTTGGCGTCAGCCTGGTAGAAGTTGGTCCGCAGGGTGGCCTTGATCAGGTCCAGGTAGCGACGCAGGATGCGGTCTTCGTTGAGCACCTGAACGTCGTCCAGGGCCGTGAGGATCGCTTGTTCCAGGCGTTGCTGCTTGTCTTCGAGGTCTTCGGCGGTGAGCTTGCGCGCCAGGTAGAAACGGGTCTTGAACAACCGGGTCAACTCGCGGGCGATGTCGGTGTGGTTGTTCAGGGTACTGGCGATGTAACCCAGGTCGAAGCCCAGGCGAATCTGCTTCAGGTAACGGGCGTAGGCACGCAGCAGCGCCACGTCGCGCCATGGCAGGCCGGCCGTCAGCACCAGGCGGTTGAACGCATCGTTTTCGGCATCGCCGTGCACGATATGCACGAATGCGTCCTGCAGGGTGTCGTTCAATTGCTGGATATCGAGGTTCACACCTTCGGCGGCGATGAACGCGAAATCGTGAATCCAGAACTCGCGGCCATTGGCATGACGCAGGCGGTACGGGAATTCACCCAGGACACGCAGGCCGAGGTTTTCCAGGATCGGCAGCACATCGGACAGCGCCAGCGGCGTATCGGCATGATACAGCTTGCAATGCAGCTCGCGCTGGCCGGAAACCTGGCCCAGCGGCTGATAGAAGCTCATCACCAGCGGGTTGGCTTCGGTCAGGCTGAGCAAGTGCTGCATGTCGACCACGGCCGAATGCGCGGCGAAACGCTCGCGGTAGCCGGCCGGGAAACCTTTCGGGAAATCAGCCAGCACGTTGGTGCCATGGGCTTCGCCGAAGCTTTCCACCACCAGGCTGGAGTAGTCGTCCTGCCAGCTGCGGCAGGCCTGCACCACTTCTTTTTCCAGTTGCAGCGGGTCGATGTCCAGGCGGTTCTTCGGGTCTACCCGCAGGATCAACTGCACGCGAGCCAGTACGGACTCGGAGAAGAACGTCCAGAACTCGCAGTCCGAGGCTTTCAGGCGATCCATCAGCACTTGCTGGATCTTCTGGCGCACTTCGGTGGAATAGATGTCCCGCGGCACGTAGGCCAGGCAGTAGCAGAAACGGCCGTACGGGTCTTTGCGCAGGAACACGCGGATCTTGTTGCGTTCCTGGATCTGCACGATCGACATCACGGTGCTGAACAGCTCGTCCACCGGGGTCTGGAACAGGTCATCACGGGGCAGCACCTCGACCACCTGAGCCAGTTCCTTGCCCAAGTGCGCCTTGGCCTGGAAGCCCGAGCGACGCTCGATTTCCGTCACCTTGCGACGGATGTAAGGAATCACCCGCACGCTTTCGCCGTACACCGAGGAGGTGTAGAGGCCCATGAAGCGGCATTCCTTGATGACCTTGCCGTCGGCGTCGATCTGGCGGATCGACACGTAGTCCGGGTAGGCCGGGCGGTGCACGCGGCTTGGGTGTGCAGCCTTGGCGAACGACAGCACGGCCGGCTCACGCAGGTAGTTCACCGCGTAGTCTTCGATGCGCAGCTCGTCGGTAGTCAGGCCCGGGCGCAGCAGTTTGGTCAGACCGAGGAACGAGTTGGTGTCATATTCGATATGACCGCCGTCCGCCTCGTCACGTACCACGAACTCTTCATAGCCGAGGAATGTGAAGTGGTTGCCCACCAGCCATTCCAGGAAGCTCTTGATCTCGGCTTTTTCTTCGCCGTCGATCACGTACGGGCTGGCGTCGATACCGGCCAGCAGTTCCTGGACCTTGGCTTTCATCGGTTCGAAATCGGCGACAGCGACGCGCACTTCGCCCAGCACCTGCTCAAGTTCCTTGCTCAGGACACTCAGCTCGGCGGCGTTGGCGCAGCGGTCGATTTCCAGGTACATCAGCGATTCTTGCTGAACGTCTTCGCCCTGGGTGCCTTTGGGCAGGATTTCCAGCAGTTCGCCCTTCTTGCCACGACGCACGCTGAGTACGGTGGTTTGCAGGGTGTGGATGCTGTAGCCACGGCGGTTCAGCTCGGTACGCACCGAGTCCACCAGGAATGGCAGGTCGTGGTGCAGCACTTCGACCGCAGTGTGGGTCGATTGCCAGCCATGACGTTCGTAATCGGGGTTGTAGACCCGCACTTGCGGTTGGTTGTGATCAAAGCGCTCAAGCAGGCGCCAGGCAGACAGGGTGCAACCGGCCAGGTCGGACAAGCGACGCTGGGTC
The DNA here is from genome assembly GCF_013385495.1 of Pseudomonas sp. F8002. NCBI lineage: Bacteria > Pseudomonadati > Pseudomonadota > Gammaproteobacteria > Pseudomonadales > Pseudomonadaceae > Pseudomonas > Pseudomonas sp. F8002. The sequence continues at coordinate 47,032 of NZ_JACAPW010000031.1, forward strand.
AGTTCATCCAGGGAAATGATGCCGAAGAATTGTTCAGCGAACAGCGCCACTTGTGGCAGTGCCTGTTCACTGATGTGCTGCGCCAGTGCCGCTTGCAGTTGGTGCTGGAAGTCGGCTTTGCTGGCTGCGGTGAAGAACGCCATCTGTGGTACTCCGCTTGGGCTTGTTATTGATGGAAGCGTCGCGTGTTATCCCCTTGCGGGGAGACCGTCAGCTCTGTTCGCGGTCTACAGTAACGAATTCAGAGTGACAGGTGGGTGAAGCTGGACAAGACAATGAGGTCACATTCAACTTCCATAAGATGCGCACCTTGCCAGGTGACGGTACGACGGGCAGGTCAGACTCCTGGCGAGGCACATCCGTTGCGCAGCTTAACGAGTGTAGGAAGCAAGCTGCTTGCGACGCTGCGACATATTCGGTCATCGGCACGCTGCCGGCGGGTTGCGACTTGGGCAACCGGGTGTTTCCGGAGAAATCCCGGGGCGCCGAGTACCGGAAATGACTGATATTGCCCGCCAGGTCATGCCACAAGGTCTGACACACGATGCAGCACAAAATTCGCCGCAATGGCACAATTGCCCTGCTTCGCCCTCCCCCAGACAGGATTAACCATGCCATTGCAACTCACCACCGCCCACCTGATCGTCAACCCGTGCGATGACGAAGAAGACAACATGGCCATGCTCTGCTGCCACGGCGACAAGGGCGAGATGTTCATGGTGACCCGTTATCCGGACGAGGACGAGGTGGAAGTCACCTGGGATTACGAGCCGTCGACCCTGGACGGGCTGAAGATCACCCTGAGTGCCACGACACTGTTGGTGGAGATTGGCGCGGCGGATGCCGATGCATTGGGCGGCCACGATCAATTGGCAATCACCCACGGCACCGCCGAGTCGGATCTGGCCGAAGTGGAAGAAACCCTGCAGAACATTCTCAAGGGCACCGGGACCTATATCCGGGCCTAGTTGCCAAACCCGCACAATGTGGCGAGGGAGCTTGCTCCCGCTGGGCTGCGAAGCGGCCCCAATCCAGCCAACTGCGTTCTGCCTGGAAAAACTCGGCAGCCTTGCTGGGGCTGCTGCGCAACCCAGCGGGAGCAAGCTCCCTCGCCACAAAGGCAGGCGCCTATCGGAAAAAACCTCAGACATTTCCCACATTTCCCGAAAAATACCCCCCGCGCCGTTAGTCTCCCCCCCCTCCGATGCATTAAAGTAACGCCCCCAGGCCTGGCATTTTTCGCAATGCCCAGTCTCACCTCTCCAGGAACCGTCATCGATGGAACATCGTGAAGCGCTGCTTGCGCTGCGAACCTTTCTTTCAACGCAGATTCTCGGCCAGGAAAAACTCATCGAGCGCTTGCTCATTGCCCTGCTCGCCGATGGCCATATGCTGGTTGAAGGCGCTCCCGGGCTGGCCAAGACCAAGGCCATCAAGGAGCTTGCCGAAGGGATCGAGGCACAGTTCCATCGCATCCAGTTCACCCCCGATCTGCTGCCCGCCGACATCACCGGCACCGAGATATATCGCCCGGAAACCGGCAGTTTCGTGTTCCAGCAAGGCCCGATCTTCCACAACCTGGTGCTGGCGGACGAAATCAACCGGGCCCCGGCCAAGGTGCAGTCGGCATTGCTCGAAGCCATGGCCGAGCGCCAGGTCAGCGTGGGGCGCAGCACTTACGAGTTGTCGCCATTGTTCCTGGTGATGGCCACGCAAAACCCGATCGAGCAGGAAGGCACCTACCCGCTGCCCGAAGCCCAGCTCGACCGTTTCCTGATGCACGTGAAAATCGGCTTCCCCGATGCCGCTGTCGAGCGCCGCATCCTGCAGCAGGCCCGTGGCGAAGCCCTCAACGGTGAAACCAAGCCCGAGCGGCGCGTCAGCCAGCAGGCGATCTTCGCCGCGCGCAAGGAAATCCTCGGCCTGTACATGGCCGATGCGGTGGAGGAATACCTGGTGCAACTGGTCATGGCCACTCGCACCCCGGCCAAGTTCGACCCGGAAATGGCCGAATGGATTGCCTATGGCGCCAGCCCTCGTGGCTCGATTGCTCTGGACCGCTGCGCCCGGGCCCACGCCTGGCTGGCCGGCCGCGATTTCGTCAGCCCGGAAGACATCCAGGCGGTGCTGTTCGACGTGCTGCGCCACCGCATCATTCTGTCGTTCGAGGCCGAAGCGGCCGGCATCGACCAGGACCGCGTGGTGCAACGCATTCTCGACGTCGTTGCCGTCGCTTGACGTCCATGAACGCTGGCGATGGAACCCGTGTCACCCTGAGCGAATTGATCGAGATGCGCCATCGCGTCCGGGAAGTGCAGTTGTTTTCCACGCCGAGCCAGCGCAGCCCGCTGATCGGCCTGCACCACTCGAAACTGCGCGGGCGCGGGGTCGACTTCGACCAGGTGCGGGTGTATCAGGCCGGCGACGATGTGCGCACCATCGACTGGCGCGTCACCGCACGCACCCAGGAGCCACACACCAAGCTGTTTCATGAAGAGCGCGAACGGCCGATCTTCATCATGGTGGAGCAAAGCTGCCGCTTGTTTTTCGGCTCGGGGCAGATGTTCAAGTCGGTGCTGGCGGCTCAGGCGGCGAGCCTGATCGGCTGGGCGGCGCTGGGCCATAACGACCGGGTCGGCGGGCTGGTGTTCGGTGACAGCGAGCACTACGAAATCAAACCCCGGCGCAGCAAGCAAAGCCTGCTGCAATTGCTCAACCGGTTGGTACGGGTCAACCAGAGCCTCAACACCGAACGCCGCCCCGAGGCCGACGCCCTTGGCATGGCCTTGCGCCGAGCCCGGGAAGTATTGCGCCCGGGCAGCCTGGTGATTGTGATCTGTGACGAGCGCGCCCTGACCGAAGGCGCCGAGCAACAGCTGAGCCTGCTGTCGCGGCATTGCGACCTGCTGCTGTTGCCGGTGTCCGACCCGCTGGACCACGCCCTGCCCGCCGCCGGCCTGCTGCGCTTCGCCGAGCGCGGCGCACAGCTGGAACTGGACACTCTGAATTTTGATCTGCGCCAGGCCTACAAGGCCCAGGCCGAAGCCCGCAGCGCACGCTGGGAACTGCTCGCGCAAAAGCTGCGGGTGCTGTTGATGCCCTTGAGTACCCAGGGTGAAATGGTCGAGCAACTGCGCGAATACCTGAACCCGCAACGCCCGGTTAAAAAGCAATGAGCAGCCTCGACCAACTGCAACCCCTGATCGCCCCGCCAGTGATCGGCTTCTGGCCGCCGGCGCCGGGTTGGTGGCTGTTGCTGCTGATCATCCCGTTGGCGGGCTGGGGCCTGTGGTGGCTGCGCCGTTTCCTGCCAGCCAAGCGCCCATTGGCCCGTGCCGAACAACCCCTGGACCCGTTGCGCATCGCCGCCCTCGCCGAACTGGCGCTGATGCCCAAACCCTACGACGGCGCACCGGCCGGTGCTTGGCTGCAACAGCTCAACGGTCTGCTCAAGCGCCTGTGCCGCAACGACTACCCCTACAGCCAGAGCCACACCCTCAACGGCCGCAAGTGGCTGGCGTTCCTCGACAACCGTTGCCCCGCTGCCGGCCTGACTCGCTGGATGGTGCTGGTGGAAGGCGCCTACAAGCCCGAATGCAAACTCGACGACAAGGCCATCGCCGGGCTGACCCAGGCCGTCGACACCTGGATTCGCAAACATGTTTGAGTTCGCCTGGCCGTGGATCTTTGCCCTGTTGCCATTGCCCTGGTTGCTGCGCCTCATCCTGCCGGTGGCCGACAGCGGCGAACCGGCGCTGAAAGTCAGCTTCCTCAGCGACCTCGAAGGCCTGGCCCGCCGCCGCGCGCGGGTCAACCTGCCGGGCTGGCGCCAGCAAGCACCGTTTGTGTTCTTGTGGCTGCTGCTGTTGACCGCCGCCGCCCGCCCGGAATGGCTCGGCGAACCCTTGCCGATTGCAGCCAGCGGCCGCGACTTGCTGGTGGCGGTGGACGTTTCCGGCTCGATGGACTTCCCCGACATGCAATGGCAAGACGAAGACGTCAGCCGCCTGAGCCTGGTCAAGCACCTGCTGGGAGATTTCCTGGAGGGCCGCGAAGGTGATCGCGTGGGATTGATCCTGTTCGGCAGCCAGGCCTATCTGCAAGCGCCGCTGACCTTTGACCGGCGCACCGTGCGCACCTGGCTGGATGAGGCACGGATTGGCATCGCCGGTAAAAACACCGCGATTGGCGACGCCATCGGCCTGGCCCTCAAGCGCCTGCGCCAGCGTCCGGCGCAAAGCCGGGTGCTGATCCTGGTCACCGACGGCGCCAACAATGCCGGCGAAATCGACCCGCTGACCGCCGCCCGCCTGGCCGCCGAAGAAGGGGTGAAAATCTACCCGATCGGCATCGGCGCAGACCCCGAGCAAACCGGCTCCCTGGGCATCCTCGGCGTCAACCCGAGCCTCGACCTCGACGAACCGGCCCTCAAGGCCATCGCCGAGGCCACCGGCGGCCGCTACTTCCGCGCCCGCGACGGCAACGAACTGCTGAAGATCAAGGAAACCCTCGACCAGCTCGAACCCGTGGCCCAGCAACCCACCCAGGCCCGCCCCGCCCAGGCGCTGTACAGCGCGCCGCTGGCGTTGGCGCTGATCCTCAGCATGCTGCTGGTGATCCAGGAACGCTGGCCGGATAACGCCCTGCAACGCCTGTTCAACAAACTCTCAAGCAAGGGCCGTTTCCTGCAACCCAATCCTGAATGGCGCGAACGCCTCAAACGCCTGCGTTTGCGGAGGCGTCGATGATCGCCCTGTGGCCGCACTGGTTCCGCCCCTGGTGGCTGTTGCTGCTGCCGCTGCTCGGCTGGTTGCTGTGGCAGTTGTGGCACCGCCAGAAACGCGCCGGGCGCTGGCAGATGATTCTGCCGCCAGCGTTCCATGCCGCGTTGCTCAGCGGCGGCAGTGGCCGCGAAAGCAAGTCGCCATGGGTGGTGCTCGGCATCGCCTGGCTGCTGGCCGTGCTGGCGTTGCTGGGGCCGAGCTGGGAACGCGTCGAACAGTCCAGCCAGAAGCCCGCCGACCCGCTGGTGGTGCTGCTGGAACTGACCCCGGAAATGCTCGCCACCGACAGCCCGCCCAGCCGCCTCGAACAGGCACGGCGCAAGCTGTTCGACCTGCTTCAGGCCCGCAGCGATGCGCAGACCGCCATCGTGGTCTACGCCGGCAGCGCGCATACGCTGGTGCCACTCTCGGACGACCTGGCCACCAGCCATAACCTGCTGGAAGCCCTGCGCCCCTCGATCATGCCCGAGCCCGGCCACCGCGCAGACCTGGCGGTGGAAAAAGCCCTGAGCCTGCTCAAGCATGGCGGCCTCGGCCAGGGCCGACTGCTGCTGATCGGCTCTTCCCTGTCCAAGCAGGAGCGCCAGGGCATCCGCCTGCAGCTGCAAGGCAACCAGGCGCCGAGCCTGTCGATCCTAGGCATCGGCAGCCGTGAAGGCACGCCGGTGACCCAGGAAAGCGGCGAATTCCTCAAGGACGCCCAGGGCGCAATCCTCGTACCGCGCCTGGACAGCCCGACCCTCAAGGCCTTCGCCAGCGAAATGGGCGGCCGCTACCGCCAGGCCCGCCTGGACGACAAGGACCTGCGCCACCTCGGCCTGCTGGATGGCCCGCAAAACCTGCGCAATGACGGCCAGCTGCTGCACCTCGATACCTGGGCCGACCAGGGTTATTGGTTGCTCTTGCCACTGCTGCTGCTCGCTGCCTGCGCCGGGCGCCGGGGCTGGCTGTTCTTCCTGCCGTTGCTGCTGTTGGGCGCGCCGCAGCCCAGCTATGCCTTCGACTTCCAGGACCTGTGGCTGCGCCCCGACCAACAGGGCCAACTGCTGCTGAAGAAAAAACGCCCGGCCGAAGCAGCCGAACATTTCGAAGACCCGCAATGGCAAGGCGTCGCACTGTATGAAGCGGGCAACTATGCCGAAGCCGCCAAGCGGTTTGCCGAAGGCAGCGACGCCTACTCCCACTACAATCGAGGCAATGCCCTGGCCAAAAGCGGCGAGCTGGAAGCGGCGATCGATGCCTACGAACAAGCCCTCGAAGCCCAGCCAGACTTGCAGCCGGCGCTGAAGAACAAGGCGCTGGTGGAAAGCCTGATGCAACAGGAACCGGAAGAAACCGAGCCGGCCAAGCCTGCAAAAAACGAGGATGACGAAACCACCCAACCCGGCCAGACTGCGCAACCGGGCGCCAGCAGCCAGACCGCCACCGGTGGCGAGCAGACGTCCCAAGGCCAGGGCCAGCCCGGAGCGACCGACACGCAAACCGGGGCCACGCCCCACGCTGGCAGCAACGAGGTACCCGGCAGCGAGTTGGGTGATGAACAAACCACCACCCCGCCCCTGCGCCCGGTCGACGGCACGCTTGAAGGCGAGCAGCGCCAGGCCCTGGAACAATGGCTGCGGCAGATCCCGGACAACCCCGGCGAGTTGCTGCGACGCAAATTCTGGTACGAACAGCAACAACATCAGGACAAGACTCGATGAACCGCTGCACCGCCCTTCTTCTCACCCTCGCGTTGTGGGCCAGCCAGGCCCAGGCCGCCGGCCTGGTGGCCAGTGTCGACCGCAGCCGCATCAATTCCGGGGAGACGGTGGAACTGACGGTGGAATCCAACGACGTCACGCTGTTCGGCAAACCGGACCTGGCACCGCTGGACCCGCTGTTTGAAGTGAGCGGCACGCGCCAGATCAACCAGCTCACCACCCTGGGTGGCGACAACCACGCCACCACCCGCTGGATCATCACCCTGCTGCCCAGGCAGAACGGCACCGTGGTGATTCCGCCGTTGCAGATCGGCGAACTCAAGACCCAGCCGATCACCCTGCAGGTGGTGGAAACCGTCAGCCAGAACACCGAGGCCCAACTGGCCCCGGTATTCATTGAAACCAACCTCGACCAGGACAGCGTCTACGTCCAGGCCCAGGCGTTGCTGACCGTGCGCGTCTACCACTCGGTGTCGCTGTATGACGACAGCAGCCTCACGCCGTTGCAGGTCGCTGATACGCGCATCGAGCAGTTGGGCGAGTCGCGCACCTACGAGAAAGTCATCAACGGCATCCGCCACGGTGTGATCGAAACCCGCTATGCCATCTACCCGCAGCACAGCGGCACGCTGACCATTCCGACGCAGACGTTCAGCGCCACCCTGGTAGAGCCACGGCCCGCCCAGGACAACAACCCCCAGGGTTCCAAGCCCGGCAAGCTGATTCACGTCAGTTCGCCGGAGCTGTCGTTGACGGTCAAGGCCAAGCCTGCGCTGTACCCGGCGGATGCTCCCTGGCTGCCGGCGCGCAGCCTGACCCTCACGGAAAGCTGGAACCCCGAGCCCGATCACGTACAGGTGGGCGACTCCCTGACCCGCAGCCTGACCTTGAAAGCCGAAGGCCTGGCCGGCGCGCAACTGCCACCGCTGGCACTGAGCGACATCCCCGGCCTGCGCCGCTACCCGGACCAGCCGGTGCTGAGCAACCAGAACAACGACCGTGGCCTGATCGGCAGCCGTGAAGACCGCGAAGCGCTGGTGCCCAACCGCGTTGGCGCGCTTGAACTGCCGGCGGTGGAAGTGGTGTGGTGGAACACCCACGAAGACCATCTGGAACGCACCAGCCTGCCGGCGCGCACCCTGCAAGTGGCGACCAACCCGAGCCTGATCGTGGACACGCCGGCCAGCCCGACCGTGATCACCGCGCCGGACAACGACAGCCTGTGGATCTGGCAACTGACCAGCCTGATCCTGGCCTGCACCACCCTGCTGGGCTTCGGTTTGTGGTGGCGTGCACGCTGGCAGCCAGCGATTTTGCGTGCCGCGCAAACCGGCCCGAGCCCGCGAACTTTGCTGGACGACCTCAAGCGGGCTAGCCAGGCGAATGACCCGCAGGCTACGCGTCAGGCGCTGGATGCCTGGGCGCGACAGCAGCCGGAGACCCTGGCGGATATGGCGGCGCGGTTTGTGCCGTTGTCGGATGCGCTGGATGGGTTGAACGGCGCGCTGTACAGCGAGAGTGGCCAGTATTGGCAGGGTGAAGAGTTGTGGCGGGCAGTGAAGGCAATTCCGATGGCGGAGCGCGAGCAGGACCCTGCGGGGGACAGCACCAGCTTGCCGCCGCTGTATCCCAAATAGCCCCCCTTGCAGAAACACCGCAAACCCAATGTGGGAGCGGGCTTGCTCGCGAAAGCGGTCTGTCAGTCACATATCTGCTGACTGATCTACCGCCTTCGCGAGCAAGCCCGCTCCCACATTTTGATCTGCGGCGTTTGGGTTACTTGCGCGCCGCCTCCCACGACTTCAGCAACTCGTTATAGCTGACCGTCTCACCCTGCGGCTTCTCATTCGCCAGCTTCGGTTTCGGCGCCCCCGGCTGGTCAAACCAGTATTGCGCATCCCGTTCTTCGTTCATTTTCGGCCCGCAAATCGGCTGCACCTTGGAGCGCTCCAGGCGCGTCATGATCGCGTCCTGATCCTTGGCCAACCCATCCAGCGCCTGCTGCGGCGTCTTCTCTCCGCTGGCCGCTTCCGAAATATGGCTCCACCACAATTGCGCCAACCGTGGATAGTCCGGCACGTTGGTGCCGGTCGGGGTCCACTCCACCCGGGCCGGGCTGCGGTAGAACTCCACCAACCCACCGAGTTTCGGCGCCAGGTCGGTCATGGCCTGGGAGTTGATGTCGGACTCACGAATCGGCGTCAGGCCAACGATAGTTTTTTTCAGCGACACGGTTTTCGAGGTCACGAACTGCGCGTAGAGCCAGGCCGCCAGTTTCTGCTTCTCGGGCGTCGACTTGAGGAAGGTCCAGGAACCTACGTCCTGATAGCCCTTCTTCATGCCCTTTTCCCAGTAAGGCCCGACGGGTGATGGCGCCATGCGCCATTTCGGTGTGCCGTCGGCGTTGACCACCGGCAGGCCCGGCTTGGTCATGTCGGCGGTAAACGCGGTGTACCAGAAGATCTGCTGGGCGATGTTGCCCTGGGACGGCACCGGGCCGGATTCGGAGAAGGTCATGCCCGCCGCTTCCGGTGGCGCGTAGGCCTTCATCCAGTCCACGTATTTCTGCGTGGCATACACCGCCGCCGGGCCGTTGGTGTCGCCACCACGGGTGACGCTGGAGCCCACCGGGTGGCAGTCCTCCACGCGAATGCCCCATTCGTCCACCGGCAAACCGTTGGGCAGGCCCTTGTCGCCGCCACCGGCCATGGAGAACCAGGCATCGGTGAAGCGCCAGCCCAGGGACGGGTCTTTCTTGCCGTAGTCCATGTGCCCGTAGACGCGCTTGCCGTCGATTTCCTTGACGTCTTCGCTGAAGAATTTGGCGATGTCTTCGTAGGCCGACCAGTTCACCGGCACGCCGAGTTCATAGCCGTACTTCTCCTTGAACTTGGCTTTCAGGTCTGCCCGTTCGAACCAGTCGGCGCGGAACCAGTACAGGTTGGCGAACTGCTGGTCGGGCAATTGGTAGATCTTGCCGTCGGGCGCAGTGGTGAACGAAATACCGATGAAGTCCTTGATGTCCAGGGTGGGTGAAGTGAAGTTCTTGCCTTCGTTGGCCATCAGGTCGGTGATGGATTCTGTCTTGCCATAGCGAAAGTGCGTACCGATCAAGTCGGAATCGTTGACCCAGCCGTCATAGATATTCTTGTCGGACTGCATCTGGGTTTGCAGCTTTTCCACCACGTCGCCTTCCTGCAGCAAGTCGTGGGTCAGCTTGATCCCGGTGATTTCGCTGAAGGCCTTGGCCAGCACCTTGGATTCGTACTCGTGGGTGGTGAGGGTTTCCGACACCACGTTGATCTTCATCCCGCGAAACGGCTCCGCAGCCTTGATAAACCACTTCAGCTCTTCGAGTTGCTGGGCTTCGGTGAGGGTCGACGGTTTGAACTCACTGCCGATCCATTTTTTCGCAGCGTCTTCATAAGCATCCGCCCAGGCCGCAGCACTGAGCCCGCTGAGCGCCAGCACGGCCGCCAATGAAATGCTATGTCGCAGCTTATTGTTTTTATCGAACATAGAGACCTCCTGGTTTTGGGGTTCAAAAGGGGCAGCTAGCCCCAACGCATCACAGACAACAGCCACACCAGAGACAGCGCGGACGCCACCCAGATGCTCCAGCCGGTTACGCCGATCACCAACAAATGCAGGTAGGCGCTGCCGAGAAGACCGATAAACAAACGATCACCACGGGTGGTGCTGATCGGTAAAAAGCCGCGCCGGGGGATACTCGGCGAGCGCAATTCCCAGGTCGTCATGCCCACCAGCAGCAGACCGATCGCGGCAAAGAACAGTGCAGTCGGGGTGGTCCAGGCCATCCATTCCATCATCGACTCCTCAGACCCGGCCCAGGGCAAAGCCCTTGGCCACATGGTTGCGAACGAACCAGATCACCAGCATGCCCGGCAAAATGGTCAACACCCCCGCCGCCGCCAGCACGCCCCAGTCGATGCCGGAGGCCGAAACCGTACGGGTCATCACTGCGGCGATGGGTTTGGCGTTCACCGACGTCAGCGTGCGTGCCAGCAGGAGCTCGACCCAGGAAAACATGAAGCAGAAAAACGCCGTGACGCCGATCCCCGAGCCAATCAGCGGGATGAAGATCTTCACGAAAAACTTGGGGAAGCTGTATCCGTCGATGTAGGCCGTTTCGTCGATTTCCTTGGGCACGCCCGACATGAAACCTTCGAGAATCCACACCGCCAGCGGCACGTTGAACAGGCAATGGGCCAAGGCCACCGCGATATGCGTATCGAACAAGCCAATGGACGAATACAGCTGGAAGAACGGCAGCAAAAACACTGCCGGCGGCGCCATGCGGTTGGTCAGCAACCAGAAGAACAAGTGCTTGTCGCCGAGGAAGCGGTAGCGCGAGAACGCGTAGGCCGCCGGCAGCGCCACGCTCAGGGAAATCACGGTGTTGAGGCTGACGTAGTACAGCGAGTTGAGGTAGCCGGTGTACCAGCTCGGGTCGGTGAAGATCACCTTGTAGTTGGCGAAGGTGAAGTCCTGCGGAAACAGGGTCAGGCCGCCGAGGATTTCGGTGTTGCTCTTGAAGGACATGTTCAGCAGCCAGTAGATCGGCACCAGCAGGAACAGGATGTAGACCAGCAGCGGGATTACCTTGCGCTTGCTCATGTTGGCGGCCTCAGCGGTTGGCGTCGGAGTGGGTCATGGCGGTGTAGAACAGCCAGGACACCAACAGGATGATCAGGAAGTACACCAGCGAAAACGCCGCCGCCGGGCCCAGGTCGAATTGGCCTACGGCCATCTGGGTAAGCGTCTGGCTGAGGAAGGTGGTGGCGTTCCCTGGCCCGCCGCCCGTCAGCACAAACGGTTCGGTGTAGATCATGAAACTGTCCATGAAGCGCAGCATCACCGCGATCAACAGCACGCTCTTCAGTTTTGGCAGCTGGATATGTCGGAACACCGCCCAGCTGGACGCCCGATCAATCCGCGCCGCCTGGTAGTACACATCCGGGATCGCCCGCAGCCCCGAGAAACACAGCAGCGCCACCAGGGACGTCCAGTGCCACACGTCCATCACCAGCACCGTGACCCAGGCATCCATGGTGTTGGCGGCGTAGTTGTAGCTGATGCCCATCGCATTGAGCGTGGAGCCCATCAGGCCAATGTCGGCACGGCCGAAAATCTGCCAGATGGTGCCGACCACGTTCCACGGAATCAGCAGCGGAATCGCCATCACGATCAACACCAGCGACGACCATCGGCCCTTGGTGGGCATCGTCAGGGCAATCGCGATGCCCAGCGGAATCTCGATCAACAGCACACACGCCGAGTAGATGAACTGACGCAGCAGCGAGTCATGCAGGCGCGGGTCCAGCAGCACCTGTTTGTACCAGTCGGCGCCGACGAAGTAGCGGCTGGATTGGTCGAAGATGTCCTGCACCGAGTAGTTGACCACGGTCATCATCGGGATCACCGCGCTGAAGGCCACCAGCAGGAACACCGGCAATACCAGCCACCAGGCCTTGTTGTTCTGCACCTTGTTCATGGCTGCACCTCAAGCAAGTAGTCATCGGCATACACCATCAGCCACTGCCCCGGAAAGCTGATGGACGCCTGGCCCTCGGGCACCGGTTTGTCTTCGGCCAGGCGCACTTTCAACGGTGCGCCATCGAGGTTGAGGGTCATGATCTTGTAGGTGCCGAGGTCTTCCACATGGGTGACTTGCGCCTGTAGCGCGTCGGGATTGTGCTCATCCCACACATGGATAAATTCCGGGCGGATGCCGACCTGCAGCTTCTTGTAAGGCATTTCGCCAATGCGCTGCTGCAACGCCTCGGGCAACGCCAGATGTGTCCCGGCAAAGCGCACACCGCCCGCCTCTGCCTGCACTTCAATCAGATTCATCCCAGGGCTGCCGATGAAATAGCCGACAAAGGTGTGACTGGGCCGCTCGAACAACTCCCGGGGCGTACCGAACTGCACGATCTGCCCGCCGTACATCACCGCGATCTTGTCGGCGAAGGTCGAGGCTTCCAGTTGGTCATGCGTCACGTAGACCATGGTGATGTTGAACTGCTCGTGGATCTGCTTGAGCTTGCGCCGCAGCTTCCACTTCAGGTGCGGGTCGATCACCGTCAGCGGTTCGTCGAACAGGATCGCCGACACGTCATCCCGCACCAGCCCGCGGCCCATGGAGACTTTCTGTTTTTCATCGGCAGTGAGGTTGCGGGCCTTTTTGTCCAGCAGGTTTTGCAGGTCGAGCACCTCGGCAATTTCCTGCACCTTGCTGTGAATCTTCGCCTCGGCCATGCCCTGGTTTCGCAGGGGAAAAGCCAGGTTATCGAACACGGTCATGGTGTCGTACACCACCGGGAACTGGAACACCTGGGCGATGTTGCGCTTTTCCGGGGTCAGCTCGTTGACCACCTTGGCGTCGAACAGCACCTGGCCTTCGGACGGGCTGAGCAGGCCGGAGATAATGTTGAGCAAGGTCGACTTGCCGCAGCCCGACGGCCCCAGCAACGCGTAGGCGCCGCCCTGCTCCCAGACGTGGTTCATCTCGCGAATCGCGTAGTCCTCGGGGCCGTTTGGCTTGGAGCTGTAGCTGTGGGCCAGGTTCTGCAAATGGATCTCGGCCATCAGGCAACCCTCGCGACACGTCGGCCGGGGGCCTGGACCAGCCGTCCCTGGCCATCGAACACAAACAGTTTGTGGGTGGGGATATAGATGCGGATCGGCGCGTCGACGTCGTACTCATGCACCCCGGGCAAGTGCAGTACCAGCAGGAAGTGTTCGCTGCGCACATGCAGGAAGGTTTCCGAGCCGCTGATCTCGGCGACTTCCACGGTCACGGCCAATTCCAGGTCATCATCGTTGCTCGGCACCAGGCTGATATGGCTGGGGCGCACGCCAAAGCGAAACTCGCCTTCGCCGATGGGCCGCAGGTCGACGTTCAGCGGGAAGTGCACGAAGTTGGCGAAGCTCACTTCATTGCCACTGATGCGCCCGGGCATCAGGTTGATCGGCGGCTCGGAAAACAGCTCGGCCGCCAGCACGGTTTGTGGCTGGTGATAGACCTCGGCGGCCTTGCCGCTCTGGATCACCCGGCCCTCATGCAGAATCGTGGTGGTACCGCCCAGGGCCAGGGCTTCGTTGGGTTCGGTGGTGGCGTAGATGGCGATGGTGTGGCGTGCCTTGAACAGCTCGCGCATTTCCTGGCGCAGTTCTTCCCGCAGTTTGTAGTCCAGGTTCACCAGGGGTTCATCGAACAGAATCAGCTCGGCATCCTTGACCAGCGCCCGGGCCATGGCGGTGCGTTGCTGCTGGCCGCCGGAGAGTTCCAGGGGGTGACGCTGGAGGAATTTCTCGATACGCAGCATTTTCGCGGTTTCGAGGACTTTGCTCTGGATCTGCTCGGCAGAGACTCCGGCCTGGCGCAGCGGCGAGGCGATGTTCTCGAACACGGTCATGGTCGGGTAGTTGATGAACTGCTGATAGACCATCGACACATTGCGCAGGCGCACCGGCTTCTGGGTGACGTCCACGCCATTCATCAGGATGCGCCCGCTGTCAGGCTTGTCCAGGCCGGCCATCAGGCGCATCAGGCTGGTCTTGCCGGAGAGCGTGCGGCCCAGCAATACATTGAAGGAACCGGCTTCGAAACGCAGGTTGGCGTCGTCGATCCAGGTTTGGCCTTCGACAACGCGAGTGACGTGCTCCAGGGTCAATGACATGACACGACCTTTTTATTATTGGAATGGTTCTGGCAGGAGCACAGAGCGAGTTCCGTGCCAACAACCCAAACCTCAGGCCGGTCAACGAGTTAGGCAAAACAGCGATTCGCCTCTGAACAGAAATGAACAGGTCACGCTGAACAACTGAACAATCGGCGGGTTGACAATGAACAGTTCTGAACAACACTGAACGGGCATTCCGCCCCCCAGAACAACAATAAAGCAAGGGTCACCGCCATGAGCACACCGCTGGCGCACGATGCCATCATCCAGGACTCCTGGCGCCGCTGCCGGGCCTATGGCCTGGATCACCAGAGCACACCGAGCTTCGACCAACTGCCCGCAGACGGCGTCAGCCAGTTGCTGGAAAGCCAGCATTCCCTTGTGCAGACCACCCACCAGGAAGTGCTGCCCTACTACGAAAACATCCTCAGCAACTCCAACTGCCTGATCATGCTTGCCGACAACCAGGGCCAGGTGCTGACTTCGTGGGGCACCCAACGCTTTATCGACCCCAAGCTGGCCCGTGGTTTCAGCGCCGGCGCCAGCTGGATGGAGCGCTCCAGCGGCACCAACGCCATCGGCACCGCCCTGGCCTGTGCCCAGGCAGTGCATATCGAACATGACGAACACTTCCTCAAGGCCAACCGTTTCATGACCGGCTCGGCAGCGCCGATCTTCGATGCGCAGCGGGAAATCATCGCGGTGCTGGATGTGTCCAGCGACAGCTACCTGCCGCCCTCCCACACCCTCGGCATGGTCAAGATGATGAGCCAGACCGTCGAGAACCGGCTGATCCTCAACCTGTTTCGCGGTGAGCATTTCCAGCTGACGTTCAACACCGGGCTGAATAACCTCGATAGCCAGTGGGCCGGACTGCTGATCTTTGATGAAAGCGGTCAGGTACTGTCAGCCAACCGCCGGGCGGACAACCTGCTGGGCATCAGCCTGTCGCGGGTACTGATCGACAGCCTGTTCAAGGTCTCGCTGCTGGAACTGCTCAACCAGCCCGAAGGCCTGCCCTTCTCGCTGCAAGCCGCCGGGCGCAACCGTTTCCAGTGCCTGCTGAAACGGCCGAAACAGGCGCCAGTGCAGGCTCGCGTGTTCGTGGAAACGAAAAAGCCCCGCGAACCCGGCCCCACGGCCATCAGTCTCAAGACCCTGCACTTCGGCGATGCCCGCGTGGAAAAGGCCGTGCGTCAGGCCGAGCGCCTGCTGGAAAAGGACATTCCGTTGCTGATCCATGGCGAAACCGGCGTCGGCAAGGAAGTATTCGTCAAAGCCCTGCACCAGGCCAGTTCCCGCAGCCAACAAGCGTTTATCGCGGTCAACTGCGCAGCGATCCCCGCCGAACTGGTGGAGTCGGAACTGTTCGGCTATGAAAAAGGCGCGTTCACCGGCGCCAACCAGAAAGGCAGCATCGGGCTGATTCGTAAGGCAGACAAAGGCACGCTGTTCCTCGACGAGATCGGCGACATGCCCCTGCCGACCCAGGCCCGGCTGTTGCGGGTATTGCAGGAACGCTGTGTGCAGCCTGTAGGCAGCAGCGAGTTGTACCCGGTGGATTTGCGGATCATCTCCGCCACCAACCGCTCGCTGCGCGAACAGGTACAGCTCGGGCGTTTTCGCGAAGACCTGTATTACCGCATCGGCGGCCTGACCCTGGAGCTGCCGCCGCTACGGGAGCGCACGGATAAACAGGCGTTGTTCAAGCAGCTGTGGCAACAGCATCGCGAGCCGACGCAGTGGGCCGGGTTGAGTAACGAGGTGCTGGCCTTGTTTGAACAGCATCCGTGGCCGGGCAACCTACGCCAGGTGAGCAGCGTGTTGCAGGTGGCGCTGGCCATGGCGGAAGAGCAGCCGATTCGGGCGGAACATTTGCCGGATGATTTTTTTGTGGATTTGAATGGGGTGGTGCCGGTGTGTGATGCAGTGGATGACAGTCTGGACCTGAATGAGCGACTGAAGGCGGTGGGCGGGAATATCTCTCACCTGGCCCGGGAATTGGGGGTAAGCCGTAATACCTTGTACAAACGCCTGCGCCAAGGAGCTGATCAGGAACACCGTTGAGCCGCTTTGCTTGTGACGACTTTCCTTACAGAAATACACCCATTTAGCGGGAGATTTGACGAAACGTCGTATCACCCGTAGCGGTTCGCTCTGACTTCTTTCTCTTACTAACCGCTGCAAAGTCCCTCGCCTGATCACACAGTGCGAGGGAACGCCGATGTTTTTTTCGATTAATGCCCTGCCCGATGGGGCTGCCTCTTGAATCCCGCCATAGGCTTTCTGGTCGTGGCGGCGATGGACCCGAAGACGCGCGACGTCGATGGGGTTCTCAATGACTTCACACATTGCCTGAACACCTACGACGCGTGGGCCGAGAGCTTCTGGAGCTTCTCGGCACTGGATGTCGAGCAGGTGTTCAAGGTCGGCGACGAGGTTTCGCTGGTCGCGCCCATCACCCGTTCCCTGTATCCCGCCAGCACCGTCGCGACCTGCAAGGCCAACTCACCGTTGACCCTGGTGCACATGTTCCAGAGCACACGGTTCGTGCCCATCGGCAATACGCCGGTGATGCTGCAGGAAGTCGCGCAAGACGGTGGCGCCCTCGGCGACCCCATCCATAAAACCATCGGCCCCAGCGGCATTCTCGAAGTCACCGAGTGCACCGTCGACCGGCAGTACCGGGTCAGTTTTTATCCCAACGTTTCCCAGGATCACATCAAGGCACTGTAT